>JBIKVI010000020.1:0-24994 GCA_044356935.1 Silvanigrellaceae bacterium
ATTTTCCTGGATACGCCGCCTGGACCCACGAGGAATGGCACCGCGCCGTGATGACGCGCCGCGGAGTGAGCAGCTACAATGAAATCAACGACTACTTCAAGGGCCGCGACGACACGGGCGCCATCGCGGTGAGTGGCGTGCGCGACGACGGCCTCGCGCGCATGAAGCGCGAGGCCAACCAAGACTTCACGCGCCTGCAATCCGCCGGCCTCGAAGCGCAATGGGAGCAGAACAGGCGCTTCGCATTCGACTCCTTCTTCCACGGCACGACAAGCTTCAATCTCGGCGTGATGTGGTTCAACCACATCAACGCATACTCCTACCTCGATTCCTGCACCTCGGGCGGTTCCGATGACATCATCGAGAAGCTCGACGAGCGGGGAGAGCCCGAGCGCAAGCGCGACTTCACTGGGCCCGACTGCACTGGCTGGGTTTACGATCTGTACCGGCCCGACGAACCCTACGCCGCACGCGGGAGACACCCCACCGGCGTGGGGGTCGATCGTTACCGTGCCACCTCCGATCTCACAAAGGCTGAACGCAGTTACCTCTCTCGCGCAAAGAGACTGGCGCTCATAAACTTCGTCGACCCCTTCGCTTACGGCTTCGAGGATTTTTGGTACGTCACGGCAGACGGCACAGACGTCTACTACAACGCGCGCCTGTTCCATTATCTTACGAGCTTCGGCCTTGATACCGGCGCGCAAGTTTACTTCAAGGTTCGGGAGTTCAAGGGCTACGCCGCGCTCCACGTTTACACCAACCGCAAGACCGCCTTCCCGGGCGCGGAACTCCATTGGGTCGAGGCGCGTCCGTTCGCCGCGGCGCCGACTATCGCAGTGTCGCCGCGCGCCATGGCGTGGACGCAACCCGAACGCCTGCGCTTCGGCACGAAGTCGCACAAGCCAGGCGGGCTCCTCGCCGTTCGCGTCGACTCCAAGGAGCCTGCCTGGGCGCAGCCATGGGTGGAAGTCCAAGGCAAGTCGGAAGGCTGGGTGGCCGGCGAGGAATACCAGGACAAAGGGCTCGCCCTTCGATTAGGTGTGGCCTCCGAATTTTAAGCCTCCGCGCGCGGACGAGGGAAGACGCCTCCAGGCTCTTCCCTCGAAACATTCCTCGCGGGGTCCCTCACTTCAAGAGCGGACGCCAGAATCCTTCCGTAGCCTTGAGAGAGGTGTGGACGGCGAATTGTCCCGCGCAACCAGGCCAACCCGTGGGCGACAGGGTTCGCGAGAGGATGCCCACCAAAACGCGGCGCACGGCTCCCGAGGCATCCCGCGTTTCCTTGAACAAGGGCCCTCCCGAATCGCCATCGCACACCCCGGCGGACGCGTTTACGGGCACGGTCCGCAGTTCAAGGGCGGTGTCGTCGCGGCCCATCCCCACGGGGCGGTAAAGCGTGGAACTGGGAACGAGCCCAGGCCTTCCTTCGCCACCCAACGCGGGTTCTTGCGTCCACCCGTATCCCACCGCGTGCAACACATCGGTCGAAGAAAGCCCACCCTCGGTGTCCACCTCCACGACCATGAGGTGCGAGGGGAGATCGGTTGAGAGCGTCACGACGGCGAGGTCGCCCACGGGACCAGGGGGCGCCGCGGGAATGCGCAGTCCCGCGGGAGTCAAATCGCGTTGAACAGTCCCTTCCCACGCCGGATGGAAAGTCACGTTGCTGATGCGGGCACGCACTCCAACGACAGGCCCTCCGATGCCGTCGAAGGCGACCTCATCACGACCAGAAGCGAACCCCGCGTCGAGGAAGTTGTGAGCGGCCGTCAACAGCGTACGCCGACCCACGACCACCGCGCTTCCGAAGGTGGTGCGCGACACTCCGTCATCGCTCACAAGTGCGACGACCGAACGCGAGAGATCGTCGTCGACGGTAAGCGCCCGGCCACCGATGACCTGAAGCGCGGCCTCAGGTGTCGCGCGGCCCTGGGGGCCGCACGCCGATGAGATCAGCGCGGCCAGGAAGGCGCCTCCCCAGCTCATGGCGTGTGGGCGATGGGCGATAGATAGGCTTGATGGCATGGCGAGCCCTCCTCAATGGCGGACCCCTGACCTACTCGCGGCCGGCCATGCGATCAACCTGAAACACAGGGGTTCAACGGTCCGGCTCTGCCGCGCGGCCGCTCAACCGCCCGAGGGGCGCGACCAAAAAACGACCTGCACGAGCCAGCTCAGGAAGGAGATTGCCAACGAACCCAGCACGGCGCTGAGGAAGCCGTGCGTCAGTCGAAATCCCGGGACCAAGGCGGCTGAAAGCGCGAACAAGGCCGCATTCAAGACGATGAGGAAGAGCCCGAGCGTGAGGATGGTAAGAGGCAACGTGAGCAAGGTGAGAACCGGCTTGAGGAATGTGTTAAGGGTGCCGAAGACGAGCGCCGCCAACAAGGCTGTCCCGAAGCCGTCGATGCGGACGCCGATGGGAAGTCGCGCGAGGACCAGGAAGAGCAGGGCGGTGACCACCCAGTTCACGAGCAAGGCGAGCATGGTGCCTCCAGAGCAGCGCAGGATGTGGCGTAAGACGTAGCAGCGTTTGAAGCGGAACCTGGGGTGCAGTTGCGCGGAACGAGGGATGTTCGGGTGAGCGCGAAACGTTCTTTACACGTTGTGACTTCAGGGAATAGGGATGACGAGACGTAACCCAACCGAGGTGGCACACCATGAGACATTCTTTTGGATTCAAGATCGTGGCGACCCTAAGCGCGGCCCTCGTCACACTTTCGCTCGGCGCATGCGGTCGTGGGGACACCTCCCATCAGGCCCCTCAGTCGTCGATCGAGACCGTCGAGATTCCTGTGACCAAGGTGAAGGACCAGCGTCGCGTCGGCTTCTGCTGGAGTTATGCCTTGGTGGCGCTCGTCGAGAGTCAGTATCTCCTGAAAACCGACAAGGTCGTCAACGTCAGCGAGGAGGCTCTGGGCTTCTATCGAATGGCCGAACATCTGCATTACCTCTCGCGCACCTACCAAGGCGCTGAGCTCGACAGTATGGTCGACCAAGAGGTACTCGATGGATACTGGGCCATTTACCCGGAAAACCCTTACCTTGACGCCATGCGCCTGGTGAAGAAGTACGGCCTCGTGCCCGACGCGGTATGGAACTACAAGTTCGGCGGCCCCGCCGACGTCAACGGCGATCAGAAGATCGCCGACATCCGTGCGGCCATGAAGAAGCTCGTCAAGGGGCGCGCCAAAGGCAAGACGACCATCGAGGAGGTCATGAGCAGGGCCCTTGTCGCCTCCGGCGGATACCCGAGCAAGCCACCGACCACGTTCCCCTGGCAGGGAGCCAACGTGACGGCCAAAGACTGGGCCCTCAAAACCCTCGGCTTCGATCCCGATGCGTACGCAATGATCTCAGGTTACTCCGCCGACGATTTCGCGCGCATGGTCGCTGCTTTGAAGCGTTCGCTGGCACGTGGCGTTCCGGCGCTTATGAGCTTCGACGTCTACGATGGGCTCGTGGACCTCGGCGATCTCAAGGGAACGGGCGTGCCTCTGAGCGATGACCGTTACACGACCTCGACCAGGCACATGGTGCTCGTGACCGACTTCGTCAACGCCGGAGCGCGGCCCGGTGGGATGCAGAAATCGCAAATCGAGGCGGAGGTTGCGAAGGCGTCCTCGCAGCTCGACTACATCGTGTTCAAGAATAGCTACGGATACACGAGCTGGAGTTCGAGCAGCCGCCGCATGGTCGAGCCAGGCATGTACACCATGGACAAGGGATACATCCAAGGCAACCTCCACCACGGCATCTGGGAACTCGTCGTACCGAAAGACCTCGTAGCGAACCCCGAAGCGCCCTACGCGGTGAATACCCGCGTAACAGGCACCGACGAGCTCGGAGATCGCGAACTCGCACGCACGCCCTTCTTCACAGTCACGGCGACCGACCTCAATTGCCGGCAGCAGCCGGGCTCGGACAATGCCGTCCTCACCCGCCTTTTCACGGGAGATGTGGTTTGGGCCCAGGGCCTCGCAAAGGATCCACTCGGACAGCAATGGGTGAAGGTCGTGACGGGGTCGCGCGACGACGCGAGTGAAACCACGTGTTTCGTTCGTGGACTGAAGAGTTATCTGAACACGCGGCGGCTCGGTGAAATCGCATGCCCCACCGGCTTCAAGCTCCATAGCATCGGTCGCGACGGTGGACGCTACTGCATGCAGGACGGCGAACGCGTCCTCGGACCGTTTCCCCAGGACATGATCGACAAATGCATCGCGTGGGGAGGCGGCGACTCCACTTGCCGCACCGCCGAAACCTGGGGTCGGAAGCTGGCGCTCTCAGCGCGCGGATACGACACCTGCCCACTGGGCACTTGGTACGACTTCGATGTGGACTATTGCACTGACGGCCTAAACGTCTTCGGACCTTTCCCAGAGTACCTCGTCCAGCGCTGCATCGACTTCACCAAGGACAGGGTTGTCTGTCGGTCGGCGCGTTGGAGCCAACGCGTCCTGTTCTTCCTGCAACGCAGCGAGAATTAAGAATTCGGGGCACAGCCCCAACGTGGGTCAGCATGTCTCTAAGCCCTGGCTCTTGCCGCCTAGACCGAGGCGGAGGGTGCGGGGTTATAACTGGTCCCGCTCCCTTCACCTGATTCGCCATATCCCTCCGGAATCGTAGTCGTACCAGCCACGCTCCCAGCGCCGCCTGGACTTGCGATAGGAATCTTGGTCTGTGTCATGCCCACGTGCCGGCAACAGGTGACGCCAACGGAGCCAGTTCGTGCGGGGTTTGGTGCGGAGTAATCCCAATAACGACACGTCGGCGGGGTTTCGGAAGCGACGAACCCACGAGAATCTCTGAATTCCCCCAAGACCCTCATTAAGGACTCAAGTTACCGCGCGAACCACCCGATCAAGTTCTGACGTAGGAGGATTCGCCATGCGCACTGGAACTTACGCCTTAGCCGCTATCGTCTCTCTTCTGGGGGCTTGTAGTGAGCCGAATCGCGACGGTTCTCAAGCTTTGCAGGCCAATACGATTGAATCCAGTGACCAAAACTCTGGGACCGGTCGGTCGCGCGTCACGTTGAGGTCGATTTCGGTCCTAGGTTCCGCTCCTCTAGAACCAATCATACGCAGCGCGCCAGCCGTCCTCGCCAGTCCCATAGCAGGGGGACAGCCCACTGTGGGAGATTACGTGGTTGTCGATTCGTGCCCCCACAGAGCGACTTCGGGCGATACCAATTTCACTTGGCACCGAGTGAGGTCATGGCAGCCCGCCTCAGGGAGCAGTATCAACCAAACTCCAACTGACAGTTTTGTTCGTGAAGCATTCTTGGTCGGTGACCTCGCGAAGGACTGCAGAGACTTCGGAGCATTTAGGGCCGAGAAAAGACGTCTCGAGAGCGCACCCTTGGGAGGTCGTCGTTCCGTATCCACAGACACGACCCGGCTGAGGGCAGGCTACACATACCTGAAGATCAGCAATGCGAATTCGGAAACTCTCCTTCCCAGAAGCGTCGTCCCAAGGCCCGACGTAACGAATGGGTCCCTAAGCCGATTGGTAACGAGCATGCACGATCCTGACAAAGCATGCTTGATCTTCGCCGGGGCGGAAATCAAGTATGTGTCAGTGGAAGGCCCTGACGCCTCGGGTCACCTCAAGTTTGATTTTGGGGACGTGAGCAAGGATCCGAGCAACGGGGTGTTTCAGCCCCTCGGAGTTTTCGACTTGACCCAGTTCAGGATTTTTCGGGACGCCGCACGGGCCGCGTATCCTCAGCACCCCGAACTCGGTCCCAACAGGGGCATGACGAGTCCAGGGTGCAATCTTTCGAGTGGGTTTGTTTTCGCAGGGCATCTTGCTCCCTGAGCCAAGCAGGGCTGGTGTTCGTGTCCGGGCTTCGCTCCGGGTGGCATTTATGGGATTCTGATTGCGGCACTTAGGCCCTTCGGAAGGAAGTCCTCCTTGCAGCACCGCCATAGCTCACGAGCCTTCCGAGTCTCGGCACATTCGGCCTTATTGATCCTTCTGTCGACCGTCATCGCCTGCGGAAGCAAAGACAAAACGGTCGAGGTTCCGGGTGACGACGGTCGCATCGAAACCAAGGTCATCGAATCGGGCGGACCTTGCGAGGTCCTGCTTTCCGATGGCCTGAAGATCGGCAAAGACGTGGACTGCGGGCACGTTGTGAGTCCGCTCGACTACGATGATCCTTCCAAGGGCACGTTGAGGGTGGCGTACTTCCGCGTTCTCGCCAAAAACGGCAAGGCCAGCAAGACACCTCTGTTCCTTCATTTTGGCGGCCCCGGCGACGACGGGACCAATCCCATGCGCGTGGCCTCTCGTGGTCAATGGCGCCTACGACTCCGCCACGCCCCTCAAGTACGCGACCGCCGTGGCAAAGAATCTCGCGAAGGCGACGCTAAAGGTGGCACCCTGCAAGGCCCATGGGGTCATCCTCGGTCCCGACTTGAAATGCTCCGCGGGCATCCTGCGCGACTCCATCGATGGCGATCCTGCGCAGGCTGACATCACGTGCCTGTGCCCCAAGCCGACGCCGCGGGACTAGCGGTCGGAAGCAGGGCTAAAGCGCAGGAGCGTGTGGCTCCAACCGAGGTCGTCCCAGGCCTTGTCGAGCGCGAGTCCCGCACGGGCGGCCATGGCGATCATGTCGGTCGCCTTGTACATGCGGCTATTGCCGTTGGCCACCACGGTGAAATAGGGCGACGTGTTCATCAGGCAGTATGCCGCCACGTCGTGCTTCTGCCTGTCCCAGAAGGTGTCGAGAACGTAAACAGAGCCTCCTGCGTTCAGCCCGACCCGCGCGCGCGAAAGAATGGATTCGACTTCGTTCTCGGAGAAGCAACAAAGGAACTGACTCATCCAGAACGCGTCGGCGCCTGAAGGGAGCGCGGCATCGCGCGCGAGGACGTCGCACGGGTGGTACGCGGCGCGCGCGGGCAGTTCCGCATCGGCAACGGTGGCGAGCGAAGCCCGCGCGAGCTCGAGCTGTTGCGGCAAGTCGACGAGGGTCATGCGCGCGCGTGGGTTACGCCCCAGAAAGGCGCGCGCGAAACGCCCCGTGTTGGCGCCAACATCGACGAGATGGTCAATACTCTCGCCGGACAGTATTTCGAGAGCTGCCGGGAACGCCGAGTCGGAGTAGAAGTGATCGAAGGCGAACCAACTTGCGCGCGCGGGCTCGGGGAGGCTCGAGAGCCCTTCGTAAACGGTCGTCCACGGGCCCAATTCTCGCAGACCCGCAGGCCGGCCCTCGCGCAGCGCCGCAGGGATGTGCTCGAGCGCCCGGTAACAGACGTCGGCGACGAAATCCATGTTGACGCGCGAGAGCGGGTCGCGCTCGAGGAACCATCCCACCTGCGTGGCGACCCAGCGACCGTCCACGGCCTTCACAACCTCGGCAGAGAGGGCCGTCTCGAGCAGCACCGTGAGCGCGTACTCGTTGAGTCCGGTGGCTTCCTTCAGTTCGCCTATGGAAACACCCACCTCCCGTGCTGCAACGAGACGTTCGAGGACACCTTCCCGCCGCAGTGCAAGAACGCACTGGAAAACCACGGGGGCAAAGGCGAGGCGCTGGGCCTCCGCCCTCGCATCGAACGCGCTGCGTTCGGCGCGCTCGAAGCTTCTGTTGTCAGCGTCCATGCGTTACCTCCTGGAGAAGTTTTCGAAAACTTGTTTTGCCCAAGGCGTCGACGGGAAAGACATCGAGCCAATGGAGGATATGGGGGAAGGGAAGACCCTCTCGGCCCACCCAGGCGCGTCGCAAGGCTTCTGCCGACGATGGTCCTGGAACGACACCGCGCTCAAGGAACGCGACAAGGCGGCCGCCCTTGGCATGCGTGGCATCGTCGAAGAAAAAACAAAGGCAGCGCGCGGAACCGGAAAGAGCGGCGAGGCGCTCTTCGATGTGCGCGAGGGAAAAACGGCGTCCGCCGTATTTGAACACGCGATCGACGCGGCCCTTGTGGAGGAAAGTCCCATCGGGCAGGGCGAGAAGGCGATCGCCGAGCGCGAGAGGCTGGCATGGGGGAAATGAGAAAGGCGAACGCACATACCAGGCACCGGCTTCGTCGGTGTCCGGCATGAGTTCGACGCCCGGGAGGAGGCGAAACGCCGCCTGTGCCGTGCGAGCGTCGGAAACACCGAGACCTCCCGTTTCCGTGCTGCCGAGGACTTCGTACACGCCTTCACCCGCCAGGGGTGCGTTGAGGAGTTCGAATTCGTCGGATGCGGTGCGCAGCGTGAGACCACGCGCCGCACGCGCGCGCGCGCGACGCTCCTCTCCAAGGGGGGCGCCCGAGAAGACGACGGCCCCGCGCACCCTGCCGGCCACCAAGAGTTCTTCGACGTAAGGAAACAGCGAAGGAACGGACACCAGCAGGGCCGCCTCTGGGACGCGCTCGGGAGGCGTGCCGGGCTCCACGTGGCAGGTAGCGCGTCCCGCCAGCCCCGGCACGAGGGCGGCGAACAAGAAACCGAACAGGTGACAGGGAGGCACGAGGGCCACCACGGGAAGGCCGGGTGGCGCCGCATCGAGGAAAAGACGGGCCAGCAGGCGCGCTTCGTCGACCAAGCAAGACTCGGACTTCCACACGACCCGCGCCTCTCCCGTGGAACCGGACGTCAAGAAACCTAACGCCGCATCCTTGGGCAGGGATCCCTGTGACTCCATCGCGCTCGCGTGCCCGTATTGATGCGGTGCAGCCACGATAGGGGCTTTGCCCTCGCCACGAGCGCGAGCGATGGCATCGAGAAGATGGAGAGGGGACGCGCACGCGAGGACTTCGTGCGACTCTTCGAGCTCCCGAGCCGCTCTCGTTTCACTTGGAAGGCCGAGTTTCCACGTAAGGAGTTTGGCATCGGCGGACGCGGACCACGGATGCAAACGCGGAAACACAAGGTGCGACTTCATGGAGTTGGCTCTCCGCACTGGACGTCGCGCGTGTCGACGCGCACGCTCTTTGCGGGACCCGCGCGAAAAGAGATGTCGATGACCGACGGGAATCGACACGTAAGGGAATCACGCGCAGGCAATCCCGACAGCACGGCGTCGAAGGGAATCGTTCGCGTACGGCAGCGATCTCCTCGGGCATCGGCCGCGTCGGACGTCCACTGGGCGTCTCCGTACACGGCGTCGAGTAAACCCGCGAGCCTCTCGGGCATCGCGCGCGCGCGCTCGCCGCCCGCGCCTTCGGGAAGTTCCACGAACCATTGCGCTTGCGTGTTTCGGCCGAGGCGAGACACGCGCACCAGGGGAGCGAGGAACAGCGGCTCGAGCAGAGTGACGTCCATGGAACCGGGACGACGATCGAGGACGGCAACGAATGTCTCGGCGCGGTCCTCGAAGTCGACTCGCACGACCTGCTGCGCGCGGAAGCGGGTGGGAAAGATGAAGTCGGAGGACGGTCGCGAGACGCAACCAGTTGAAGCCGCCGTCGCAATGGCCATAGCGAGCATCGTCCTCGTCGTTCCCTCCTTAGCGGCTGCCGGCGCCGGCGCAAAGGCCAGGGGCGTCTCGCGCGTTGGCTGGTGTGGGTGTGCAGACGTCATGGGGCGTCGCGGACCTCGGGAAGGAAACGGACGAAAAGCGCGAACGCCAGCGACATCCCGGCGCCGAGCGAGACTACCATGCCGAGGTCGCGCAAGACAGGATGCTTCGCGGCCGCCAACGCGCCGAAGCCAGCCAACGTCGAAAGACCCGTAATGAGGACGCGCGAGAGTTCGCCGGCGGAGTAGCGCGAACTCAGCGCCACGGAGCTGTAGTCCACGCCCAAAGCGATGACGAGGGAGAAGGCGAGCATGTGGATGACGTTGACCTCACCCCGTCCGGACGAGAGCCAAATGCTCACGACGGTGGCCGCTAACAAGACGGGCAAGAAGATGTAGAGCAACGCCCGCAAGGAACGGTGGAGTGCATAAAGGTAACAGGCCATGGCGGCCAATCCGACGAGGAACAACCAACCCAACTCGCGCGAGAAACCCGTGAGGATGGAGTCGTAGTAGGGTTCGGCGTCGAGGCTCCACGCGCGGCCGCCCGCCTCGCGTGCCCACCGGGCAGGGGAAGAAGCCGCGGCCGAGGCCGGCGTAAGCGTTACGATGGCGAACAGATCGCCACCGGGTCCGCGCGCACACGCCCGCAGCGGCGAGTACCCTTCCACGAGCGCACAGAAAGCCGCCGGATCGCGCGGCACCGGAGGCGCGCCGGTGAAGTCGATTCCCACGCCGGCGTCGCGAAGAAAGGAATCGAGGCGGGCGAGGGCAAGGGGCGCCCTCTCCGACCACAACGTAGCGTTGGCATTTTGCCTCGCCATGGGAGCGTAAACGGCCCAGGGTGAATGGGGCGCCAGCTGCCCCTGCGCGTTCCACCGCGAGAGGGCGCCCTCGAATTCCGGACCGATTTCCACGGCCAGCGGTTTTCCTCCGGACAGGGAGGTCGCGCGAGCGCTGAAGTGCGCGATGTCGGCCTCCAGCCCCGGGGAAAAATTTCGGAACGCGCGAATTTTCGTTCCCACCTCGGGAAGCCCTGCGGCGATGGCGGCGGCTAAGCTCGCGAAGGCCAAGCCCAAGAGCACGGGCGTTCCCAAACGCAGGTTCACGCGTGCGAAGAAGGCTCCCGACTCGCGGAAATTCACGCGCTCGAGCGTTCCGCGGAAAACCCAAAGGAAGGCCAGGAATCCGCCCATTCCACCCAACGAGAGGAGGGCCATTTGGCGCACGAGCTCCGAGGAACCCGCGAGGAGGACGAGGAAACCCAGGAAGGTGGTTCCCACGGCCGAGAGCAGTCCGAGTTTCTTGCCGCGATCGACCTTGCGACCGATGCCCGCAAGATGCACGAGGTACTCGTTGTTGAACGATAGAAATGTCGTGGTGAAGGCCAACGCGACACCGTAGAGACCAGGAAAGAAAAGGGTGGCCAGGAAAAGCGCCCAGGCATAGGAAACCAGGTTTCCGGCTAGCGTGAAGGCGAGGAATCGCAGATCGCGAATGAAGAGCAGGTAGAGCAGAATGTTGAGCGGCAGTCCCAGGAGGGAACACACGAGGATGTCGCGCTTGATGGCGGCGTAGTTCTCGTAGGCGAAAAAATCCTCGCCTATGAACCGCGCTCCCGACGCCTGCAGAGCCTCGCGCGCCCTTTCAATGCGAGGGAAATCGAAGGGCCGTGGGCTTGCGAATGCGCGGATGGCAGCGCCCTCGCCAAGATTGCCGGGCATGAGTGTCGCAAGCGCCTCCGCCGATGCCCCAAGGGGATCACCTTGGGCCAAGCCCGCGAAACCCTCTCCCCCGGGCAGCAGCACGCTCGCGAGGATCTCATGGGCACGCGCGTCGACCGCCGCATTCTCCGTAAGCGCGGCGAGCCGCCCCGGCGGCAAGTGGAGCGAGAGATCGCGCGCTCCGGCGAGCAGGGTTCCTGGATCCTCGCGTGCCTGCGTCAGCGCGGGGGCAAGGCTGGTTTCAACGTACCCTTCCGCAGAGAGGGTTTCGCGCGTGGCATCGACGAGGGTCGGGTCGGTCACCGCGCTGAAGTCGACGAAAATCTTCCCGCGGAAAAGTCCGCTGCCCTGGAACTCCTCGAACACGGCGGCGAGGCCGGGGTCGCGGGCGACGAGCGATGACACGAGGTCGTTTTCAAGTCGCAGTCGCAAGCCCGCAAACAGCGACGCCACGAGCGTTGCCACCAGGAACACGACGGCGGTCAAGTCACGAAACCTGGGCTTCACCGACGTCCCCATGCCAACGGCCGCGGCGATGCGGATCCGCCAGGCCTCCTCGTCACTTGTCGACGCGGATATTCGAGAATTTCATGACGGCGGTGTCGGAATCCGTCGCCACCGTCACCGAGAGGATATCGAGATCCTTGTCGAACTCAAAATCCATCGCCTTCACGAACTTCAACGGGGAGCCCCCGCGTGGGCGGGCCGCAACGGCGTCGCCCTCGATCTTCAATTCGAAGTCGGCGTTGAGGCGTTCAAGGTCCATGCGGAAGAGAGCATCGAGCATGGCGGTGAGCGACTTGAGCCGCTCACCATGGGCCGCAGGCAGCCTGCGATCGCCGAGGTCGAATCCTTCACGCGTGACCTTCACGGTTTTCCGGAACGGCTTCATGTAGGTCCAGGTGATTGCGCCGGGCGTGTAGTCGAGCTTGATTTCCGAAACGAAGGGCTTAAGCAAATGGCGGCCCGTGCGGGTCTGCTCCACGTCGGCCTGCAGGCGTGAAAGACCCGCGTACCGGGTCTTGAGTCGCTCGAGCGTGAGGTGAGTGGATTGAGTGGATTGAGTGGGGCGCGTTTCGACGGAACGGGCTGGGGCCGCCGACGCCGGCGTCACGAGGGGGACACCAGCTCCCATGCCCGCGCAGGCGAGGAGGACGACGACCCGGGGCGAAAAGGGCGAAGGCTTCATGTGCGTGGGGTCTCCTCAAGATTCTTCGGCAGCATGTTGGAGCCTAGCCGCGAGTTCAGCGGGCACGGCGAAGAGGAGTTCGCCGGTCGCGTGCCTGACGTATACCTGCTTGGTTACGCCCCGCGCGAACACCTTTATTCCTGCCTCGTCCCGTATTTCGTAGGAGATCTCGAGGGCGGGTGACAAGGGGTCGCGCAGCGAAGCGCGAATCCTGACTCTTTGCCCGTAAACCAAGGGGGCGCGGTACTCGGCCTCGGTCTTGACGACGGGCATGGAGATTCCCAGCGGGCGAAGGTCGGGCCAGTCAAGCCCTAGGCCACCGACGAGCACCGATCGCGCCATCTCGAAATAGCGAAAATAGTTCCCGTGCCAAACCACTTCCATCATGTCGCAATCGTGGAACGGCACGGTGTGCGCCACCTCACGCGTCAACATCAGGAAACCTCCTCTTCGCGGGTCGCAGGCATGTGCCGCGCAAAGAGCGCTCCGCGCAGAGCGGACAATTCGCCATCGAGAGCGCGGTCGAAAGTCACCGGGGCGCACAGGGAACGCATGCGGACGAACCACTCGCGTCCCGCGGGTGAAAGACGCTTCTCGAATCCGAGCTCAGGCGTGACGTGGGCGGCTTGGCAGAGGGCGAACACCTGCAGGGCCCCCGCCCAGGTCGCGAGGTCGAGCACCGCGATGAGGTCGCGCGCCGCGATGGTTCCTAAGCTGACGACGTCTTGATTGAGGCATTCGGTGGGACGCGAGAACACGCTCGCAGGCATGGTGTTCTTGAGCGCCTCGGCGACGACGGCACTCTGCGAGATCTGCACCGCCTTGAGGCCATGGTGCAAAGGGGCTTCGTCGCCCAGTCGACGAATATCGACGAGATTGTCCGGAAGGCCATTGGAAAGCCGTGCGTCAACGAGGATGGCCATTTGCCTTTCGAGAAGCCCAGCCGCATTGGCCACCGCGGGTTTGAGCAGATCGCAGGCGAGCGCCACGTGGGAGCCGAAGAAGTGGCCACCATTGAGGACCATGCGCTCCTCGTGGAGGACGACCGGATTGTCGTTCACGGAATTAAGCTCCACCAAAAGGATCTCCTCGGCGAAGCGCAATGCGTCGAAGAGCGCGCCTACCACTTGCGGCGCGCATCGGAGCGAATAGGAATCCTGCAAGCGCGCCTCGCGCGCGGGGCTCGAATCCAGGGGCACGACGGTGGTGTCTCGGCTCTCGTCTGGGGCGAGCAGTGCGAGGATCCGCGCGGCGGCCTCACGGTTCCCGATGTGGGGTTTGGCGTCGTGCAGAGCAGGACGATAGGGCGACACGCGCCCACCGAGGACTTCGACTGCCGCGGCCGTGCACTCGCAGACGAGCTCAGCGAACACCCTCGCCTCTCGCGACGCCAGGAGCGCGAGTGCGGTCATGGCAGCGGTCCCGTTCATGAGGGCGAGGCCTTCCTTGGGTTTGAGGATGTACGGTGTCAGACCCGCGTCGGCGAGCGCCTGCGCCGCCGGCACAACACGTCCATCCACCCACGCTCGGCGCTCGCCTTGCAGGACCGCCGCGACGTAACTCAAGGGCGTGAGATCGCCACTAGCGCCAACGCTCCCGAGTGCCGGAATGCAGGGAGAGATGCCCGCGTTCCAAAGCCCGAGGAGGGCCTCGGCGAGATCCACCGACACGCCGGATTTGCCCTGCAACAGGCAAGTCGTTCGCACGAGGAGAATGGCTCGGCACTGCGGCTCGGAAAGAGCCCCCCCCAAGCCACAACCATGGTACCGGGTGAGGTTTCGTTGGAGATCGGCGAGCGCCGCTTCGGGCACACGATTGCTCGACGAGTTCCCGAATCCGGTATTGATGCCGTAGAGCGGCTCGCCGGAGCCCATGCGCTCTTCGAGGAACGCGCGGTTGCGGCGCAAGAGTTCACGGAGTTCCGGCGAAAGGGCGAGCCGTGTGCCCTTTTCGGAAAGCAGGCCGTGGAAGGCGTCGAGTGTGAGGGATGGAGGCGCCGCGAGAGTCAGTGTCATGGTCCGTTCCGTTCCCGGGGCGGGAGGGCGCGCTGTCGTGCGCCTCGCAGGACCCCCTTGGGGATCGACAGGAGACGCTCGACGCACAGCCGCGTGTGGAGGAGCGACAAGAGCGCGTTGTCGCGCCAGGGGTCGAAATGCGAAACGCGTTCGTGACGCGGGGGATACGTTACCGCGATAGAGAGCGAGCGCACGGGCACACCCGCCCAGGCAAAGCGCACGAGAATCTCGATCTCGAAATCATACCGTTTCCGGGTGAGGGAGGGAATCGGGGCGTCGCGCAAGGGGTAAGCGCGGAAGCCCGTCTGCGTGTCGGGAAGGGCGAGTCCCGTTTCGAGTCGGACCCAGAAATTGGAGAATCGGCAGCCGAACACACTCGATCCGGGCGCGTGCGGCACCTTGCCCTCGAGGAGGCCTCGATCCCCCAACCACACCGCGTCGGGCTCACCCTCAATGGCCGCGAAGAAGCGGGGAAGGTCCGCGGCGTGGTGTTGGCCGTCGGTGTCCATTGTGATCACATGCGTGAAGCCGTTAACGCGCGCATAGTGGAACCCCGAAAGGATGGCTTCGCCCTTTCCTCGGTTCTCGCCGTGGTCAAGGAGCACCGCGCCAGGGAACGCTCGCGCGACCTCGAGCGTATCGTCGTTGGACCCATCGTTCACCACGAGCACGCGTGCTCCGTGGGACAACGCCCCCCTCAACACATCGGCGAGGGTGACGGCGTTATTGAACGTCGGAAGGCACACGAGTGGTCGGACCGGCGGCGCCGCCACAGGGCGCCTGAAGGGCGAAGTGGATGCGTCCACGGGCACGGGTTCCTCCGTTGGCTGAAATGACGAAATCGAACACCGCGGACGCGGCGTCGACCCGCGTTAGGACGATGTCGATGGCATCGCCGGGCGCAATGATGCCGAGGAACTTCACGCGAGGCGCACCGGAGAATCGCAGGTCCGGATGGAGCGCTTTTCGCACGATGGCTTCGAGGATGTCGAACTGGCTGCAAGCCGGCAGCACGGGCTTCTCGTCGAAATGGCCATCGTAGTCGGGGTGGTCAGAAGCCACCTCGCATGTCGCGACGATGGAATCGTCCCCGCGGCGCTCGAGGTGAGCGCGAACCCCCGGCAGCAAGGCTGGCAGGGTCATGTCGTGCCTCCGTCGATGGCGATTCCCCGTCGCTCGAAGAAACGACGCAGGGCGGCCATTTCTTGTTCCAAAGCAGAACCCGCTGCGCTCGTGTTTCCTTCTTGCGACATGTTCAAGTGATCCTCTTGTTCCGCGAGGTGGGCTGCGCACGGGAACACTTCCATGCGCAAAGTGACGGGGCGGCCGTCGATGCGCTTGAGGACGCGCTTGTTCACGAGCGGACCCGTGGCGGAGAAGCGCACAGGCGTTAGGGGAACGCCCGCGGACCTCGCCAGTCGGAACACTCCCTTGTGGAAAGCGCCCAGACGTCCATCGGAGCTGCGCGTCCCCTCGGGAAACACCACGAAGACCGCACCCTCGCGCAAGCGCGACAGCGCCCGTGCGTAGGCTTCCGCGCTCTGCGACGGGGATGCCGGATCGACAGGGATGAATCCGCTCGAGAGGATAATGTATCGCAAGAGGGGGATGCGCACAAAGCTCGACTTCACGAAGGTGAACGTTCCGGGCACGCGCGCGATGACCGCCAGAACGTCGAAAAGGGAGATGTGGTTACAAGCCAAAAGCGCTGGCCCGCGCACCTGTGCGTGGAAGTTAGTTTCCAGTCGCGCGAAGCCTAGGGCCCTGGTCATGGCGAAAATAGCCGAAAACGCCGCGCGGATGCAGGCGCGCGTGACGCGTTCCATGCGTTCCCGCCGAAAAAAGCAAAGGCTCCAAAGGAGCGGCAGGGACAACGTGAGGAGGGCGGACCCGATGCCGAAAAGGCCGAAGCCCACCACCACCTGCGCGGCGAACAGAACCCGATGGCGCGCCTCAGTTGGCGACACGGTTCTCCAAGAACGCGGCATCGCCCGCAGCGCCGTCGGTCACGGTAGCGGTAGCAGCAACGGCAACGGTAGCGGCGTCGTTGCTCAACGCGCCATGGTACTTCAGCACCAGATCGTGGACGTCGGAGAGGGTGCGTATCTCGCGGATCTCGGCGTGCGGCGGGCGGATCTTGAAGACTCGCTCGAACGATACGACCAGGTCGATGGCGTCGAGGCTGTCGAGGCCCAGATCGGAGAACAGATGGCACTCGGGTTTGAGCCGCTCGCGCTCGAGCTCGAAAAGCTCCACGAAGAGGTCGTCGACCTGCGAGAGGATGTCCTCGCGACTCGGGGTTTTCATGGACGAGCACTCACTTTCTTCACGACGAGGGAAGCGTTGACACCGCCGAAGCCGAAGCTGTTCTTCAACACGACGTCGAGGGATGCCGGGCGAGGGCCTCCGGACACATGATCGAGTGGCGCGCATTCGGGATCGGGCGTCTCGAGATTCCTCGTGGCCACGATGCGATTCCTCTCCAGCATACCGAGACACGCGCCCAGTTCAATGACGCCGCACGCACCCATGAGGTGCCCAAGCCCCCCCTTGAGAGCGTTGACGGGTGTCCGCTCGCCGAAGAGGGCATGGATAGCGCGCGCTTCGGCGACATCGCCCACGTGAGTTGCGGTCGCGTGCGCGTTGACCAACGAAACGTCGGACGCATCGAGCCGCGCATCGTGGAGCGCTTCGCGCATCACGCGCTCCATGGCCTCGGCGCTCGGGTTGGTCATGTGGCCTCCGTCGGATCCCGTGGAAAATCCGACGATCTCGGCGACGATGTTGGCGCCGCGCGCGCGCGCGGACTCGTACTCCTCGAGCACAAGGGTTCCCGCACCTTCACCGACGACGAGGCCATCGCGCTTGGCGTCGAACGGCCGAGAGGCGCGCTCGGGCTCGTCGTTGTAGGCCGTACTCGTGGCCTTCATGGTGTCGAAGACCCCGATCATCATCGGGTGGAGTTCCTCCGCTCCTCCCGCCAGGAAAACGTCGGCGGCACCGTGCCGAATGGCTTCGTAGGCGAAGCCGATGGCCTGCAGGCTCGATGCGCAAGCCGTGCAGCTCGCCACCAACCGGCCGCGAACGCCAAACGCGATAGCCAAGTTGGCCGCGCACGTATGCGACATGATTTGTAGGAAAGTCGTGGAGAGGAAACCTTCGAGCCCCGCGTCGCCCACCAATGTGCGAAAGCACTTCTCGATGGCCGAAGTGCCTCCCATGGTGGAGCCGTAGGACACCCCCGTCCGGGGGTCGGTAATCCGCTCGGGCGTGAGGCCCGCGTCCTCTACGGCGCGGCGCGTGGCTTCGTAAGCCATGAGCGAGATGCGGCTCATGGATCGCCGTAACTGGCGGGGGTAGGCGCGTTCATCGAAATCGAGCACGGGTGAGCAAAGACGCGTGCGAAGTCCGAACGGCACGGTGAGCGACTCCTCTCGGCGTGCGCACGAGCGCCCTTCGGCGAGAAACGCCTCGATTTCCCCCGCCGTATTCCCGGCCGGGGAAACGAATCCCTGCCCCGTCACAACGACCCTCCGCCGCTCGCTCAAGTGTAGAAGCCCCCATTGACGCGCAGCACGGAGCCATTGACGTAGGACGCTCCCGGCGACAGCAGGAACACCACCGCGCTCGCAACCTCCTCGGGCCTGCCGTATCGCCCTTGGGGTACGAGCTTGCGCATGTCGGGGAGGTCCTTGGTCATGTCGGTCTCGATGATTCCTGGGCTCACGACGTTGCACAGAACGTTTTTTCCGGCCACCTCGCGCGCGAGCGCCTTGGTGGCAGCGATGATCGCACCCTTGGCGGCGGAGTAGTTCACTTGGCCACGGTTGCCCATTTCTCCTGCGACGCTCGCGAGGGTCACGATGCGACCCCACCGATTACCAATCATGCGCGGAAGGCAAAGTTTGTTGAGGATCCAGAACGAGTTGAGTGGCGCGTCGATAACGTCCTTCCACTGCGAATCATCCATGAAATAGAAGGCGCTATCGGAGGTGATGGCCGCGTTGTGGACCACGGCGTCGTAGCCTCCGGACGACTCGACCAATCCGGTGACGGTGGCCCGCGCCCCCTCGGGGTCGAGGAGATCGAGACGCACCGCGGCGCAAGGGATATCGCGTGCCCGCGCCGCTTCCACGATGGCCGACGCCTCTTCCTCGCGCGAGCGCCATGTGAACGTAACGTCCCAACCGTCGACTCCGAGCGACTCGACGATGGCTTTACCGATGCCGCGGCTACCGCCTGTGACCAGAACCCTCTTGCGCGCCATGGCGCACCTCCCCGATGAAGCCGAGATCGCTCTCGATGATGACCTTGAGCGACGTCCGGCCGAGCGTTTCGCTTCCGAGCCGCAGGACTCCCGAATAGACGCCCGCTAGAGGCATCTCGAACTCCTTACGGACTTCCACGCGCAAGGAGTCCCCTGGGCGCACGCGCGCGCAAACGTTGACGTCCACCGAGCAATCGTCGACGGCGACGACGTATCCGAAGGTACCGGGACGATCGGGACGACCGATCCAAGTCCAGCCTACGTAACACGCCACCGCTTGAGCGATGACTTCGACGCACCAGGTTGGCTTGAGATGGCCCTCGTGCGAGAGGCAGGCGGAACCTTCGCGAAGCTCCAGGCGCACGACGCCTCCTTGGGCGTCCGCGCGCTCGAGTGCGTCGACGAGTCGCATCCTGCGGCGGTGAGGCAGGACGTCATCTAGGTTCGCTAAAGTGGAATCCATCGGGTCTCCGGGTGGGCGTCGCACGCCACATTAACGGATGACGGTCCGAGAATCCATTGCCATGGAGCGACGATCTCACTCGCGTCAATGGAGGCCACGCCAGTCGCGCTCGTCGCTTCCATCGACCTACCCGACGCAATCGAGTGCCTCTGGAGGTACGTTCCTCCGCGGGAGAGATCGCTTCCAGGCACCTTAGCGAGGAGAAAAGCCTCCGAGCGCGCGCCCTCGACTTCCGGAATCTTGGTAAAGCCACACGCAGACTTTCGAACATGGGTCTCGTCGGCGACCACGACCAGTGCGAATCGCGAATCGGGATCGCAACGCAGTGAGGTTTCCGCGAGACGCAGAGCCTTGAAACCAACGTCGGCGCCTCCGGTGAGTGTCGTCATAGGGTTGCCAAGTTTAAGCACGATGGAAAGATAACCCGCGGGACAATTGTGCACGGAATGCTGGAACGACGTGGGAGAGAGGGGAAGCTCGCACCTTTCGAAGGCGCCCAGGAGCGCGAGATTCGACGCGTACTCGCCGAGCGAGGTTCCGAAGTACACCGGAGCTCCGCTCTCCCTTATGCCCGAAGCGAACACCTCGGGTGAGCGCGCCTCCAAATCCAAAACCACCTCGACCACAGCCCGCTGAAGAATCGTCATCCGGCGTGCGAGCGGATGCGAAAAAGTGGGACGGGAATTCCCGAGAGTGGAAAGGGCAGCATGCGCCACGACGCGCATGACCGCTGCATCCGCGCATCGCAGTTCGGGCGCGCAACGACCTGTCGACGTGCCCACGGAAGCCGAGTCAGATGCCACGATCCACCTCGTCGACCGACGAGAACACCAACGAGACGTTGTTCCCTCCGAAGCCGAAGGAGTTCGAGAGGACGTGCCGGGAGCGGAGCTCTTCAGGGGCCCGTGCGATGTGGATGCCGGGCTCGGTGGGACCACCATCGAGCACGGCCCCTGCCCAAGCCATCCGCTCGCGCAACGCCAACACCGAAATGGCGGCTTCCAGCGCGCCAGCGCTGCCGAGCAAGTGCCCGTGCAGTCCTTTCGTGGAACTCACGGGCGTGAGCCGACCGAACAGCTCCGCGATGGCGCGGGCCTCGGCGGCGTCATTCGCCAGAGTCCCCGTCCCGTGGGCGTTGACGTAACCTATTTCTGAAGGTGATAGGCCCGCCGCGCGCAAAGCCGCTTCCATGGCGCGGCGCATGCCGCGACCGCTAGGATCCGGATTCGTCATATGGTGAGCGTCGCTTGAACTTCCGAAGCCCACCAACGCGCAAAGTGCGCGACTCCTTGATGGCGCAGCGCGTTCGAGCAACAGAAGCGCTCCTCCTTCGCCCAAGCTGATGCCGGCGCGACCTAAGTGAAACGGTCGGCAAGGATCGCGATCGAGAATCTGCAGGGACTCGAACCCGCACACAGCCAATCCGTTGAGGAGGTCGACCCCACCTGCGATCGCCGCGTCGATTTCGCCGCTGGCGACGGCCAAAGCGGCCTGACCAAGAGCGTGGGCCGCCGAGGAACAGGCGGTGCAAAATGTGAAGCGCGGCCCGCGCAATGGGAAAAGGCGCGCCATGGCGATTTCCAACGCGTCCGCAAGACGCGGGCGTCCATCGTCCAGAAGGGTCTCGACTCCGCTGTTGGAAGTGCCGATGTAAAGGCCAACGCGTTCAGGGGCGCAGCGCTCGAAGATCCGGGTGCGCGTGGAGAGCTCGTCTAGGCACCAGGCGAGCGCCCGCACACCCGCAACCTCGTTGGCAACCTCGTTGGCAACCTCGTTGGCAACCTCGTTGGCAACCTCGTTGGCAACCTCGTTGGCAACCTCGGGGCGCACGGCGCGCGAGGTCGCGAATGCCGAAGGGGGAATCGTACCAAACCACCCCTGGACGTGCGCGGAGAACCTGTGCTCGGGTGAAAGGCCGCTCCTTTGCGAACGCAGCGACGCGACCAACTCCTCGGCGTCGCGGCCAAGGCTCGAAAGGACCGACATGCCCGTCACGAGCGCCCGCCCGCGCGAAGTCGGAGGAGAAAGGCTCATGCCTCGGCTCGAGCGCCTGCGTGCCCGGCTGCGCCGGAAAGATGGGCGTGGAGGGCCTGCGCCAAATTGCCCACGTTCGCAAGCGCGCGTCGGCCCAACTCATCGTTCTGGACCTTGAGTCCGTAACGTTTCTCCATGTGGACGGCGATCTCGAGGAGGTCGATGGAGTCGAGCCCGAGGCCGTCGCGGAACAAGGGTTCGTCGTCGCGGATGTCGTCGGGAGCGAGATGGCCGAGATTAGCCACCTCCACAACGAGGCGCTTGAGTTCCGCCGTGAGGTCGGGCAGGGTCGCGAGTTTCATGGGCCGTTCCTTCCATTTCCTTCCACGTTAGCCCAGAACGGAAAAAAGTTGAACCAATGCGTCGGGGCCCGCTGAACCTCGCGCTCGAGCGCGGCGACGTAACGCTCGAGCAGCGCCTGGGCAGGGGGCGCAGGACGATCGCGCCCATCCCAAAGTTCTACAAGGCGAATGCCCATGGGCGCCCGGGGCGACCATCCTTGCTTCACGCTGAAGAATCCAACGATGGGTTTGCCCAGGCGCGCCGCGATCTCGAATGGGCCGAGGTGCCAGTTGGCAGGGGCACCGAGAAACGAGCACCTCGAGAGGCGCTCGTCGACGGGTCCGCGGTCGGCGAGAAAACAGACGACGTCACCCGCGTCGAGCGCGCGCTTCACGTCGAGAAGGACTCCCATCCCGCCCTCCGAGGCGTCGATGACGCGTGCGCCCCTACCCGCGAGGTGGCGGACTTGCGCGGCGAAAGCGGGATTCGCCCCCAGGTCGATGACGACATGGATCCCTTGGCCGGCGCCGGTCCTCGCCGCAAAGACCTGCCCCGAGAGCGTCCAGTCCCCAAAATGCGCTCCCAGGAAAACCGCCCCTTTCTCGTAACGACCGACGTCGTAGGCGCATTCGAGGCGAGAGGAAGGAAGCCGCCCGCCGCGCGCAACGAAGAGTCTGTCGATCATGGAATGGGCGAAGCGTAGGAAGTTGAGGTAGGCATGCCACGGCGCCCACACGCCCGCTCCTAGGCGCCGGTGGAACTCGATGAGCGCGCCACGCTCCCTCCTCCCGGACAAAAAATACGCCGCCACCACGAACGGCGCACAGAGGTAACACACCAGAGGCCCCGCGAGCCTCAGACACAAACCGAGGAATGCCGCTCCGGGGCGTTCGCGCGTGCTTTCAACACCTCGCATTCGCTTGAATTCCATGGTTCCTTCCCAATCCTCGCAAGCGAGCGTGAGCGATGCGCCGTCAAGTTTCTCTCGGGAGCGGCAGTCAAACCGTAAACCCGAGACCTCCACGTGCCGATGCCCTTTTCCGGGCAGACGACCGCAATGGGACGTCGCCCTCGGGTACTGACAGGAGGTCGTGCCGCACATGCCTTTCCATGAGGTCTTCCCCACGTACGGGGTCTGGTTGGTCGATTTGACCGTGACGCTCAGCGCAGCAGGGCTGCTCGTCAAGGCGGGTCTCATGCTCCGGCGTTTCGAGGCCGCGCGCAACCGAGGGCGGCCCATCGCCTCTCCCACGGGCTCAAGCGCCCTGCGTTCCCTGCGTCCGTCGCGACTTCGCCAATTCGAAGTCATGGCTCAAAGCGTTTTGCGGGATGTCGGCTCAGCTCTCATCGAAGCCCCATGTCAGGCGCCCGAGGTGCGCTCGCTCCTTCCCATCGTTTGCGAGGTTCGCAGGCACGGAGAGGTGCTCCTGAGGACACGTGGTCCCTTCGGGCGCCTGCTGTGGCCGGCGCGCGAATGGCGACTCGCCCCCCTGGTGCGCGACCTCGCGCGAATCGAGGACGTCCTGCGCGCACTGCCGCGCTCCCGTCTGACGCTCGAAGACGTGCTCGCCGGACGATTCGACGTGGCCCAACCTGCCGAGGTTGCGGACGAGTCATGACACACCCCAGACTTGAAATCGCACCTCGGGTTTTGTTGACTCCGGGCGTGACGAGCGCAGAGTGGCCGCGAGCAAAGATTCAGGAGCTGTCGACATGGTGAAAGCGAGAGGGCCCGAGGACGTGTGGTACGCCCGGGAATACTGGAGTGGCGACTCGCGCGATGGCCAATACGCCAACGGCGACGGTTATCACTACTTCGAGCTCAAAGGCGATGGGCACGTCCTGCGCGCGTTCGAGTACTACGAAACCGACGACGGCGAAGAGCACGCCACGGAACTCGCCGAACTGGTGGGAATCCACTGGTTCCGATTCTTTGGTTTTGAAGAAACCGACGAACTCCTCGAAACCGTGCCGGAGCACGAATTCGCGTTCGTCGCGGACCTCGTGAAGAAGTCCGCGTCCTGATGACGCTCCCGTCGGAGGGGCTTGTCAAGCGAATGAATCCGCGTACCTTCCCAACGGCCCGCACCGGTTCGCGGACGAAGGACGGTCGCACATGAAGTATTACGAGCTCCTCGAGGTGCCCAAGGGCGCCACCGAAGATGAAATCAAGAAGGCTTACCGCAAGCTAGCGATGAGGTACCATCCTGATCGCAACCCCGGCGACAAGAAAGCCGAGGAAAAGTTCAAGGAAATCTCCGAGGCCTACGCGATCCTGTCCGACACCGACAAGCGCAAGCAGTACGATCGGTTTGGCGACGCCGGCATGGGAGCGCAGGCTGGCTTCCGAGAGGAAGCTTTCCGCAATGCCGACTTTCACACCATTTTTCAGGAGATGGGTTTCGGGGGATTCGACTTCGATTCCATGTTCGGCGGCACTCCCGGAGCGGGATCGCGGGGCCGTGCCCGCCCTCGGAACGCTGGCTTCGGCATGGGTGGCATGGGTGGCATGGGCGGCATGGGCGGCATGGGCGGCATGGGCGGCATGGGAGCGGGTTTTCGCGAGTCGGCCATGGATTGGACAAACTTCGACGTGGAGCACGAGCTCGACGTGAGCTTTGCCGACGTTTACAACGGCGGCGAGCGCCAACTGAACCTCACGCTGACCACGGGTGAGCGCGTGAACGCGCGCATCAAGATTCCCGCGGGCATGGAAGATGGCAAGAAGTTGCGTCTCAAAGGGCAGGGCGCCCTGAGGCCCGATGGAAACAAAGGCGACCTCTATCTCAAGGTCCGCATGCTTCCCCATCCCCAATTCATGCGTGCCGGCCACGACGTCGAAGTCGACGTCGCCGTCCCGTTCACAACGCTTGCCCTGGGCGGAACGGCCGACGTCCCCACGCCCGAAGGGAACAAACGAACCAAGATCCGCGCGGGGCTCCAGGCGGGAGTCAAGATCCGCCTCAAGGGCCTAGGCTTCGCAAAGGCCGGAACGGGAAGCGAACGCGGCGATCTCTACGCGCGATTAATAGTGAGGGTGCCCGACGAGGCTCAACTCGCCCCGGCGGTGCGCGAAGCGCTCGAGCGCTTGCGCGATTTGGGTCTGTGACGCTATCGTCCTCGGTTCACGGCCGTATCGCTCGTGCGCGCGCAACCGTCATGAAATCCCAAGGGAGGACGCCATTATGGGCCTGAATTTCAAGATCGCCGGCAAGACCGCGGACGAAGTCAAAGCCACCATCGAGGGTCACCTCAAGACCAAAGGTGTCCCCCCGGTCGCCGACATCTCGTGGCAAGGAAACGAGATGCACGTGCGCATCGACAAGGGCGGCAAGAGCGAGTTCCGTTTGGCCCTGACGCAGGAAGGAGGCGATTGCCGCGTGGTTGAAACCAAGCGCGACGTCGCGTTCCTCCACAAACCTTTCGTAGGCAAGGTCGAAACGTTCGTGGGCGACCTCATGTCGACCCTCGGCGCCAAGAAGGTCTAAGCTCACATCGCTGAAGAGTGGGGCCCGTTTCGTGAGGGGAAGCAGGAGGCGAGGCAATTTACATCGG
>JBIKVI010000198.1:0-8120 GCA_044356935.1 Silvanigrellaceae bacterium
TTCACGATTTGGTCTCCTTGGCTGGACGGGCACCAGGCAATTACCACGCGGAACGGACGCGCAAAAGGCGGAGAGAAAATTCTTGACCAAACAGCCAAAAGTTGATAGCGCACTACATATTGCTCATCAACATGATGAATCCAGGAGGTCGATGCATGTCCACGCGCATCCATGCTTACGTTACCCGTCGTGCGGCCCTCGTAGGGGCCACTCTCGTCGTCGCAGCGGGGCTCGTGTCGGGGATTCCCTCCACGGCGTCATCCTCCGCCCCCAAGACGCCCACCGGCGCCAAAAGCTCCCTTGGTGAGGAGCTGCGCATCGGCACGACTCAGGAGTTCGAGAACCTCAATCCCCTCATCGCGAATATGTCGGCCACCACGTATATCCTCGGCGCGGTGAACCGCACCCAACTGGTCATCCTCGACGAGAAGAATCAGTGGATCCCCATGGCCGCCTCTCGGATCCCGACGCTCGACAACGGCGGAGCCGTTTATGTCGAAGCCGGCGGCAAACGGAAGCTCCGAGTGACCTGGGAGGTCCGTGCGGACGTCGTCTGGGGAGATGGCAAGCCAGTGACCGCGGCGGATTATCGCCTCGCATGGGACATCGGCCGCTCCGACAAAACGTCGGTCCCCAACCGCGAGCCTTTTGCCAACGTCGAGGCGTTCGAAACCGATCCTGGCAATCCCAAACGTTTCACGGTCACTCTCACCGAGCCTAAGTTCCACTACTTCCGAAACATGTGGAGCGCGTTGCCGGCACATCTCGAAGCGAAGGTCTTCAAGGAGTGGGGCGCCAAGCCCGAAGGTTACGACCGCAACACCAACTACGCGAAGTCGTCGGCTGACCCTGGCCTCTATAGCGGCCCCTACCGGGTGGCCGCTATCAAGCTCGGGAGCCACATTGAGCTCGTGCCCAACGAGAAATGGTGGGGCGGGGAGAAACCGCATTTCCGGAAAGTCGTGTTGCGCGTCATCCCCAACAGCGGAACGCTCGAGAGCAACCTCGTTTCAGGCGAGATCGCCATGGCCAACGGCGTGGGTATGACGCTCGATCAGGCTGTCGCATTCGAGAAACGCGCGGCTGCCGAGAAGCAACCGTTCCAAGTGAGTTACGTCGACGGACTCACCTATGAGCACATCGACGTCAACCTCAATGACCCTCACCTCGCGGATGTCCGGGTCCGTAAGGCGCTGCTGCACGCCATCGACCGCGAAGCGCTGGTCAAGGCTCTTTTTGACGGCAAACAGAAAGTCGCGCACCATTCCATCCATCCCACCGACCCTTGGTTCACCGACGATGCCAAGGTGGTCACGAAGTACGAGTTTTCACCTCGCAAGGCCCGCCGCCTCCTCGGCGAGGCGGGTTACAAGCCTGGTGCCGGAGGCGTCCTCGAGAAGGAGGGCAAGCCGCTGCGCGTTACGTTCATGACCACAGCTGGAAACAAGAGCCGCGAGAACGTCCAGGCTTTTTTGAAGGACCAATGGGCGCAGGTCGGGGTGGCCGTGGAAATCCGCAATGAACCCGCCAAGGTTTTTTTCGGGGAAACCACGACGAAAAGGAAGTTCGGTGGTCTCGCCATGTACGCGTGGACGTCCGCGCCCGAAGGAAACCTGCGTCAAATACTGCACTCGGAGAACATCCCCTCCGCGACCAATGGCTGGGCCGGAACGAACTTCATGGGCTGGCGCAACGCCGCTGTCGACAAGGCCATCGACTCCCTCGAAGCCGAGTTTTCTCTGGAGAAGCGCAAGGCGCTCGCAGCCACGGTGGTTCGGGAATACACGGCGGAGTTGCCCGTGCTCCCTCTCTACTACCGCGCGAACGTCGTCGTGGCCGCCAAGGCGCTCGTGGGCATGACGCCCACTGCACACACCTACGCGGAGACCTACCACATCGAGCGCTGGCGCGCGGACACGCGGCTGAGCGCCAAGTGATACAGCTCCCAGACGCGCGCCCGAGGGGAGTCCGATGTTCGCCTATGTTTTGAGGAGGCTCGGCATCGCTGCCATCCTCTTGCTCCTCATCAGTTTCCTTTCGTTCGCGCTCATGACGCTCATGCCGGGCGACCCCGTCCAAGAGCTCATGCTCTCGAATCCCGACATGACGGCCCAAGACGTCTCGCGCCTGCGCGCGCTCCACGGACTCGACGATCCCCTTCCCGTTCGCTACGGACGCTGGCTCGGCGACACGCTTCGCGGCGACTTCGGATACTCGCGCACATACAAGGTACCAGTCACCGACTTGCTCGGCGATAGACTGGTCAACACCGCGGTCTTGTCGCTCTCCGCGCTGGCGTTGTCGCTGGCCTTTGCATTGCCCGTGGGAATCATCGCCGCGCTCCGCGCGGGAGGGAAGTTCGACTACTCCTCCAACCTCCTGGCCTTCGCGGGCCAGAGCGTGCCGCCGTTCTGGCTTGGCATCATGTTCATCATGATTTTCGCCGAGCGCTTGGGATGGTTCCCCGCAGGAGGAACGTCGACGATCGGCGCGGAACACGCGAGCGCCTGGGCCGCCTTGGGAGACCGCCTCAAGTACATCACGCTTCCCGTGCTCGTGTTCACGGTGAGCCAAATGGCCGTCTATGTTCGCTACACCCGCGGAGCGATGATCGAAGCGCTCCGCGCCGATCACGTTCGGACGGCGCGCGCCAAGGGCAATCCCGAGTGGCGCGTCGTGGGCGTCCACGCCCTGCGCAACGCGCTCATTCCACTGGTGACCATCGTGGCGCTCGCGCTCGGAGGCGCTTTCGGAGGAGCCATCATCACCGAGCAGGTCTTCGCCTACCAAGGAGTCGGAAAACTCGTCTACGAGGCCATCCTCGCGGGCGACCATGCCGTCGCCATGGTCGCCTTCAACCTCACCATCGGACTTGTCCTCGTCATGAATTTGGCGGCGGACGTCTGCTACGCGGCGCTCGATCCCCGCATCGCCTACAGGTGAAAGCATGACACCCTCCTCCCGCGCGCTCCTGCGCTTCGGCAACCACCGCGTCGCCGCTTTGAGCTTGGCCTGGCTCCTCGTCCTCGGCCTCGCCGCGCTGAGCGCGCCCCTCATTACCGCCCTGTTGGGCGTTGACTCCACGTCGCAGAATATCCTCCAGCGATTCTCGCCTCCGGGCTCCGTGGTCGAACTCTCCTCCGGACAAAAGGAACAGGAAATCGAGTCCTGGGTGGCCGCCTCGCCGGCCGACGCCGCGGCGCTCGTGGCCCTCGCACGGGCGCGGGGTTGGGTTTCGCCCACGGCGTCCGACGAGGACGTTCCTTTCGAACTCGCCGACGTCCGCGCGGAGTCGCCCTCCACTCTCGCCGACGACGACTCTCCCGTGGCCCGCTCTTTCGGCGCCCTCCTGGAGGGATTCCGTTCCCGCCACATCCTCGGTACCGACGAACTTGGTCGCGACGTCCTGGGGAGGCTGCTCTATGGCGCCCGCGTTTCGTTGGGCGTCGCGCTGCTCGTGGGCCTGTGCGCCGGAACGCTGGGCATGGTGGTCGGCTGCGCCTCGGGTTACTTCGGCGGCTGGCTCGACGCGTCGCTGATGCGCGTCACCGACGCCTTGCTCACAATCCCCACGTTGCCTCTCTATGTCATCTTCGCGGCCATCGACGTCTCCAAGATCCCCCTGCTAGGCGCATGGATTGGGGGCGAGAACCAAAGCGTACTCAAGCTCGTTTTCATCCTCGGCGGCTTTACGTGGATGACCATTGCGCGCATCGTGCGCGGAGCCGTCCTCCAAGTGCGCGAAAGGGAGTTCGTGACGGCGGCGGAATCGCTGGGTGGCCGCCACTCCCGCATCGTGCTGAGGCACATCATCCCCAACGTGCTTGGCCCGGTCACCGTGGCCGTGACGCTCCTCATGGGAGAGGCCATGCTCATCGAGAGCGGCCTCTCGTTCCTCGGGTTGGGAATCCAGCCCCCCACGCCAAGCTGGGGGAACATGCTCCAGAACGCTCTTGAGCTGGTTCGCGAGCGCCCCCTTTTGGCGGTCCTGCCTGGGCTCCTGGTGTTCTCAGTCATCATCGCCGTGAACTTCGTGGGCGACGGACTGCGGGACGCCCTCGATCCACGCTCGGGCAGCGGCAGCTAAGGAAACAACGGGGAGCCTCAATTGTTCTGCTTGAGGTAACTGCGC
The DNA here is from genome assembly GCA_044356935.1 of Silvanigrellaceae bacterium. Classification (GTDB taxonomy): domain Bacteria; phylum Bdellovibrionota_B; class Oligoflexia; order Silvanigrellales; family Silvanigrellaceae; genus JADCJN01. The sequence continues at coordinate 4,133 of JBIKVI010000198.1, forward strand.
ATCTTTTCGGCGTTGTCGGACCCGGGCTCGGCCGCGATCTTGGAGGAGAGATCCGCGAGCTTCTGAGCGCCGTCATTCTCCTTGAGCGAGGGGCTCGCCGCGACAGTAGACTTGCTGTCGAGCAACGTATCGAAAATGAGCTCTGCATCGGCATCGCTCATGGCGTCTACCTTCGCGTCGGTGACCTTCTCTCCGTCGCCGGCCGATTTCTTGGCGACAGTCACAGCGAGCGAAGCTTGCGCCAACGCGAGATTGTAGCTCTGCTGCGGAGTCCGCGCGGCGGGAGGAATCGCCGAGAGCGCCTCCACTGCGCTCGAAAGCGCCGCGACGTTGCCGGCGTTGCCCGCTGGCATCGCGCCCACGATTGCGGTCCAGCCGCCCTCCCCCGCAGACGCGACCTTGGCCGCCAACTGGATCTGGTTAATGCCGGCTTTCGCCATGTAGGCGTTGGCGAGCATCATGCGCGCCTCGGTGTCCCCAGGATTGGCGGCGAGGTGGGCTTCGAGGGCCCCGATGGCGGCATCGTAGTCTCCATCCTGCAGGGCGGAACGCCCCTTATCCTTGTCGTCCTTCTTCACGAGCGGCTCGAAGACGTTATCCGAGCCGCAGCCGGACACGAGCCCCACCGACCCAACGGCCGCCACGCACAGGAGGGAGAGCGCCATCCGCGCAGCCATCGTCCTCATTCGAGCCACCCCACGGAAACGCGCGCGAAGTAACGTCGGCTCTTGAGGTCGCCGACCTCCTCGCCCAACTCCTCGCCGTAGACGCCGCCCTCGACGCGCAAGATTTTGATGTTCAGGAACGCTCCGAAGGACGGGTACCCTTGCCCGATGCCTCCCATGACACCCACTATGTTCTGGAAACCGATCTCCGCGCCGGCGCGGATCCTCTTGTACGGGGAAGTCTCGTAGGCTCCCAAGGCGTCGCGGTAGTCTACGGCGATGCGGGACGTGCTCTTGCGCGTCCCGGGTTCGATGGAAAGTCCGAGGTCGAGGGTCTGTTTCTCAGCGTCGGGAGCGGACTTTCCCTCGGGAACGCTCCAGGAGTATTTCATGCCGACGTCGCGGTACACGACGCCGAAGGTCGGCTTCACGTCCATCGACTTCACGCGGTAGATGAGGCCGAAGTCGGCGCCTGCCCCGGTGCCTTGCCGGACGTTGTCCTCGAGGAGCTTCTTAGAGCTCTTGCCCTTGAGTTGTTCCTGCGCCTCGAGCGCGTCGAGTTGGAGGCTGAGTTGGCGCTTCTGGACGACCTTCGTCGTGACGCCGAAGAAGAGGCTCTCGTCCAGGAAAGCCCGCGCGACCCCAAAATGCGCCCCGGCTCGTCCGATGGCGCGCACCTCCGCCGAGGGAACGCCTGACGCGGGGTCCGTGCCCGCGATTGCGTCGGCGTTGGCAGACTGCAGCAGGCCGAAGGACGAGCGCTTGAATGCCACACCTGTTACGTTCTGGACTCCGACGTGTTGTGGCTTGTTGGAGTGCTTCGTCACCATATCGAAGGTATCTGTGCCTGCGTTGATGTCGTCATAGAGCGCCTTGCCGTTCTCGCCCGCCGTTACCAGGGGACTCACGAGTACGGCCTCGCCGAGCAACCCCGAAGTCTGGGCGTAGCCAGCGGGATTCACGTACAGGGCATCGAGACCTCTGGCGAAGGAAATGCCCGTACCGCCCATTCCCAACCCGCGCGCGCTCCGGAACTCCGGGGGGGAATCGGAGAATCGGCTCTTGGAGGAGTCGGCGAAGGCCGCGGTGGCGATGCCCTGCGCCATTGCGCAAGGCATCGCCACCATCGCCCACACCAGCGTCGTCTTTTGGGTCCGTCCCACGTCGCGCCCCTCCCCCCGGCTTCATGATGTGGCTATCGGCCGGACGTTGCGGAAACTGCACCCCACGGTCATCTTCCGCGGTGATTCCTGTTACCTTGCGCGTCATGTTTCAGACAGTGTCGATTCCTTGGACGCGGGTCGGGACACGTCTCGCCGCTCCCCTTGTTCGCACTCACCTCCGGAACGCACCGGAAATACTGGGGCCTTGAAGGGGCGCGAGCCCCAAGCCACGCTTGGCACGCCGACTGCATAAGGGAGAATGGAACCGCAAGGTTCCCTCTCTCTCCTAGCTCTCGCCCCTCATTTCAAGCCCGCCGAGTCTCTCCTCGGCGGGCTTTCTTTTTTGGGTCTTCTTGACGGACCCCTGTGGAATAATCCGAACTCCGTTCGATGACCTCTCGTGGTTTGCGCGCGCGTGCACCGCGTTCTTCCCCGACCCGTTGCGGCAAGCCGGCTAATCCCTTCAATTTGGCCCTTTGCTTCGAGCAGAGCAAACAGTCGGCGCAGTTCCGCTTGCACCGAGCCCTAGTCCTGACTAGAAATCCAACTCGAATGCATTGGGCTGGCTGCCTCACGCAAGCGCTCCTGGCAATTTTATGTCAACAAGGAAACGCAAATGAAATCGATACTTGCTTTGATTTCCGCCCTACTCGTTTTCGTCGGATGTGGAAGTGATGAGACTCCCGTTCAGCGTGCAAAGAACTCTGCAGAACGTGTCAAGAAGGCGACAGGCGGTGAGGTCGGAACGAAGGTCGAGGAAGTCGCTAAAATGGCGAATGGCACCCAGGACTACCCCTGATTACGAGGCCGGCGTGAGGAGCAACCTAGCTGCAATCATGACGGGACTCATCACTGGCGCTCTCGCACATACTCCTGCCGCGGAAGGGGCATCGAGGCCACGCATGGATGAAAAAGAACTTGGGAACTATGTTGTCACCGAGACCGGCCCGTACACGTCCCTCGATCCGCTCGATGCTGACTCGTCGCTCAACCTTCCCGTCGCAAGAATGCTCTATCTCACTCCCTTCGAAATGAGCGAGGATGACAAACTCAAGAGTAGCTTGCTCGAGCACTTCGAGTTCTCTACACGAGACAACGTGGCGACCTGGGTGGTTCGCAAAGACCTCAAATATGACAATGGCACCTCGGTTACCCCGGAAGACGTTGCGTTCTCGGTTGCGAGAATGGCATACGTCCGACCCTTATTCCCCGTCATCCGCGAGATTGCAGGCGTTCAGGACTGGCTCAAATCTAAAGATGCTCTGTCTACCTATCCCAAGGGCATTACTGTCGAGGGACAGAAAATCTCTATCCGGTTGTCGAACCCGGTAGACCACCCCCTTTTTCGATTCGTACTTGAACTTTTTTCAGTTATTCCGAAGTCGTGCGTTGATCTCATGACGAACAAACTGGTTTGCGCGAGACCACCGGCCAGCGGCTATTACCGAATAAAGAGTGAATCGAAGGACGAGATCATCTTCGAAGCGCGTTCGGATTTTCCAGCTGGTGTGCATCTCCCAAGGCAGAAATTGATTCGGTTCCACTACAAAAAGCCGGCTAGCATAGTCGACTCGAGCACTCTGTGGCCGAAAAAAACCGTCATAGCTGGAAATGAGTCGAGCTTCTCGGACGATGAACTGGCAAAGTTGCAAAAACTCTTTCACCTACGTCCTTTGCCCAAGAACCGATTCGCTGCGTTACAAATCAACCCGAATGCAAAGGCATTCGTGGCTCAAGAGTGCCGTCTTGCTTTCCTACAGCGCTTCAGGGACAAGCTCATCGAAGTGGGAGTTCTGAAACAAGATGTCGAGGCATCCCTAACCATGGCTATTTTGCCCGGCTACTTGGATTGGGAGGAACTCCGGCGGCGCGCAATTCCAGTCTCGGTGCGGGCTTTCGAGAAGTGCGCAAAGGAGCTGAAGCGAAACCCGGTCGAATTCACCGTCTGGGAAGGCCAGAGGTTCTCACTTGCCGAACAAGCGGTTGTCGCCACCCTTGCCTCCTTTGGCCAAAAGATCACGGGACCAACTGTAGAAACGTAACCCCTCCTTTTCGGCACATCCGCTCAAATCGCGGTCATGGCCTGGGGGCGTTCAGGCCCGCGACGCCCTGGCGAACGCGAGGGGGGTGAACCCCTCGGGGCGCGCGGCGACGCTTTCG
>JBIKVI010000015.1:0-26609 GCA_044356935.1 Silvanigrellaceae bacterium
TGCCCATGGCCGCGCTCCTCGTCGTGGGTGTGTTCGCGCGCGCGCTCCTGCTGCTCAACGCCAACGTCATGGGGTATTGGGCGGATTCCCTCTGCGAGGGCGGCGCCGGTTGCAAGGCCGTTCCTACGCCGCTGGCCGAGTTCGGCGCGCGCGAGTATGTCCTCACACTTCTCGGCGTCACCGCAGTCGGATTCGTCCTCAACACGGTCTTCCGCGTGGGCGTGGCCCGCATCGGGACGCACGCTGTGAGCACGCTCTACGACGAGACCACCCTGCGTACTTCCCGTCTCCCCTTGTCGTTTTTCGATCGCACGCCCGTAGGACGCATCGTGGCGCGCTTCTCGAGTGACTACAACGCCGTGTTCCGCATGGCGGGCGGACCCATGGGCGAGTTCTTTTGTATACTTTTCGATCTCGCGCTGACATTCGTGCTCATTTCCGTGGCTAGCCCGCTCTACATTCCCCTCATCGTACTCACCATCGCTCTCAACGCGGCCGTCTATCGTTTGAACAAGAACGCCATGCGGAGGGAGCGTCGATCGGTGAGCGTGGCGCGTGGTCCCGCCATCGCACACTTCGCCGAGACAGCGCAGGGCGCGCGGTCTATACGAGCCTTCGGGAAGTCGCGCCTGTTCTCGTCGCGGTTCGGCAAATTGGTGCGTCAGTTCCTCGCGCAGCGCGGAAAAACGTTGGTGCTCCTCCAGGCCTTTTCTCTTCAAATGAGCCTCATCACCTCGCTGCTGCTCCTCGCAACGGGTCTGCTCGGAATTTGGTTCGTGCGCGAAGGTTGGGTGAGCGTAGGAAGTGTGGCGGTGGCTTTCACGTTTGTGATGCTCACCAGTTCCACGGTGCAACAGCTCTTCGAGTACATCGCGAACATGGAGGAGGCCCTCACGGGCGTAGAGCGGCTCGATGACTACCTGCGTCGGGATCTCGAACCCGGCGCCGCGTTGCCGACACTGGCAACGTTCCCCACGGCGCATCCACGCCTGACGGTCGCCGAGGAGGTGCGTATCCGCGGCGCGCGCGAGGCCGCGGGAACGTTACCGGCACTTCCCCGGGGAGCGCTGCGCGTGGAGGGCCTCGCGTTGCGTTACCGTCCCGAACTCCCACGCGTTCTCGATGGTGTTTCCTTCGCGCTTCGCCCCGGCGAGCACGTGGGGGTCGTCGGTCGCACGGGCTGCGGGAAGTCGAGCCTCATCCAAGCCCTGTTCCTTCTCTACCCCTGGGAATCGGGCACGCTTTCCCTGGACGGACGCACGCCGATGCCCCTGCCCGGGGGAGATCCGACTTTCCTCCTCCCGGAGTACCGCTCGCGCCTCTCGCTCATTCCACAGGATCCTGCCCTCTTCCGGGGCTCGCTGCGCGAGAATCTCACAGTGTCCCCCCTCCACGACGCCTCCTTCGACGATCGCCTCGAAAGCGTCCTGCGCACCGTGGGATTGGGCGATTGGTTCGACGCACTGGGGCGCGACCCGTTCGGTTTCGCCGTGGAGGAGCGAGGGGCGAACCTTTCGTCGGGACAACGGCAGCTCCTGTGCATGGCGCGTTGCCTCCTCCAAGAGAGCGATGTGGTGGTGATGGACGAAGCCACCAGCAGCGTCGACCCGGTGTCCGAGGAAAAGCTCCTTCACGCCTCGCGCGATCTCCTCTCGCAGCGCACGCAGATCATCGTTGCCCACCGGCTGACGACCATCGAGCATTGCCACACGGTGCTGTGGCTGCAGGACGGACGCGTGTTTCGTTCCGGGCCTCCTGAAGTAATCCTGCCCGCCTACCGCTCGCAGGAGGGTGTGGAGTAAGAGGTCATAGACATCAAGAGTGAAAGCGAGAACCGCGGTCAATCGCGATGAGCACGCGAGCTTCTCAAACCGCATCCGCCGCGTAGAGCGTGCGGATCTTTCGCTTCACCATGTGGTCCACGATGATGGACACCTTCTTGGCCTCTTCGGGGCTGTACTTTTTGCTGTAGACCCCCCGAATGGCCACATCCTTGATGAATCGACCGCTCACATCGACCTGTTCGAGCAGCACGCACGACTCTGTGATGCGTTCGGCGCGTTCAATGAGGTCCTCGAGGGGAGGGAAGGTGGGGCGGATGTCGAACTCGAAACGGGCGCGCTTGGGGCGCAGGAACGCGAGCGGATGCTTCATGGCGAACCTCCTTGCTGATCGCTTTTGAGCACGAGATATGACGCTCGGGAAGGTTTTTTTTGCGTCCTGTACCCCTGCCATGCCGGGAGGGCTCTTTCGATCGAGCCATCCGTGCCTTGCCCAGGGTCAAACAGAGGGGCTTGGGAGCACCTCAGGAGGCCAATAAACCATTGAGCATCGGGGGTTTCCCGTGATAGCCGGTTAGCCAGTCGAGTTAATGACAAGAATCCAATAATGGCGTCAGGAGACCCCATGTCCCGTTTCGTTATCCCCCTGGTCGTTGGTTCCCGGCGCGGCGTCGGCATCGCTCTTGGTACGTTGGCCACCCTGGCCGCGGCGGCAGGCTGTTCGCCAGGGGGCAGCCGGGGGGGCGAGCGTGCTCCCGACGACTCCGCTCGCATCGTCACCAAAGACGTGAAACCTGATGCTCCCCAGGCCCGAGAACTGCGCGCTGGCATTGAGGCCCATCTTACGGACGACCTGACGCCGTCGTTCGTCGATGCGTGGGCCCAGGCCCGAGGCCGCTCCGATGCACAGGCAGCGCGCCTCGGGAAAGCCACCGCGTACGCGGTTTCCATGCGCATCGGAGCCAAGGCCCGCGGCGAGGCACCCACCAGTTGCCGCTTCGAGCTCTTCGATCTGACCACCTGGAGCAAGTGCGTCTTGCGCGAGGTGCTCGCCGAGAACCTCGACGACGCGGCCGGGCTCCGTGCCCTTCTCGCGGGAGTCGTTGCGCCGGGTAACGAGCAGATCCTTGGGAACGTGGCCACGTTGCGCGCCGACCTCGAAGCTCAAGGCGCCGATGTCCTGGGCAAGGTTGGCAAGGTGATTTCCTCACTCGAGAACGTCGAGCGGCTCCTGTCGCGCATCGTGCGCGCCGTCGACGGCGTGAAGGATTCCCTCTCCGTGATCGCGCGCGGCGCGGTGGTGGCGGAGGCCCCCTATGTGTCGGAGCGGTTCTTCGCGGGACGTTCCTTCGTGCTCACGACGAGCTTCGCGCAAGGCAGCGTGGGCAGTCAGCGCATGTACAACCTCGCAAGCCACATTGTGAGCTTGCGCGTCGACTCCGGTCGATTGGTGGTTTTGCGCGATGGATCCGATCTCTACGATTCCGAGAATGTCGTCGATGTCATCGTGGGAGCCTATCCCATCTTGCGCAGCGTGAAGGTGGGTGAGGAAACCTTCCATCAGATCGACTTCTCGCAGCCGTACAACAAGCAGTTCCTCGTGCAGCACCTCGTGGGAGGCGACGCGCAGATGTCGCTCTCCGCCGACATCGTCGTGCCACGCGTGGCCCATGCCGGCAAAAAAGTCGTGCCCGCATTGGGCAGCGGCCTTCGTTTCGGATCCGAGGATTCCTCGTTGGTGGTCGATTCCCTGGTGCTCGTCAATGGAACGGAGCCCGCCGTGCCTCCCGGCGCTGAGACCAATCCCCTCGCCCTCGATAAGGACGTCGTGCGACCAACCGTGCGCGTCGTGCAAGGGTTGTTTGCTCTCGACGCACGTAGCGATGCCTTCGCGAAGGAACAGGCTCAGGACGTCTCTTGGGTGCAGAGGGCTCTTGCGGCCGCCGGCGTCGAGGATCGCTCGCAGACCGGCAACGCCGAGCAGGATCGCGGAAACGTCCCCTACTTCACGGGCGGGGTCACTCTCGCCGACGAGCGCGGGCGTCCGCGTGAATGGCGTGAGCCCGTGCGCAAGTTCGACTCCAGCCGGCCCATCGTGTGGGTGGTGGGCGCCTCCACGCCCAAAGCCGCTATTCCGGTGGTGAAGTCGGCCGTGCTCTCGTTCGAGCGACTCTTCGCCGATCTCGCTCCCGAGGGGAAGCCAGCGCCGAAGGTGGAAGTTTATACCCAGGCCGAATTCGAAGAGGCCAACCGCTCCTCGGGCCTTGCGCTCGGTGGTGGGCCGTTGCACGCGGCCGATCCGCGCGTGAACATGATTTATTGGGACGAGAGCCAGCTGCTCGGATCGGCGTGGGCCACGGCGGCGGCCAACCCTCGCACGGGCGAGGTTCTCTCCGCCGACGTCATGCTTTCGGGGCACATGTGGGCAAAGCAGGGCTGTCTCGCGTTCTTCCAAAAAACCTGGACGTTCGCGCAGTCGAAGCCTGGGCCTGGATCGAAGCGCAAAGGGGGGCCCGTGCCCAACGCAGCGCATCGTTTCGCTTGGGATATGCGTTGCGAAGCTGAAATGCTCAAGCTTGGCTTCTACGAGTCCTTCGGTGAGGGCGAAACCTTCCCGATGCCGGTGGGCGACGACGATGCCATCGTTCGAGCCACGCGTGCGGGCGACGACGAGGCACTCGCCCGCATCGCCGAGACGCTGGCAACCCATTTCGGATCCTCCGTGTCGTCGGGGGCTTTGGGCTCGCCTTCGGGGAGCGATGTCGGATCCGCGCGCGCAGTCCAGATTTTGTCGGACGCCATCGGTGGCCGCGGGCTTGGCTTCAGCCACGGTGATGCGGCGACTCCCGTTGGCAACGGTGATTCCCCGGATGTCTCGAGCGTGAAGGATGTCGTGGCCCGTGCGCGGCAACTGGCGCGAGCGTATCGCTCCGAGGAGCGTGGCGAAGGGAACGCCAACCCGTCGTCGCTCAATGGCCGAGGATCGTTCGTGCGACTCACGAGCGGCAAGAATCTTTTGGCGATGCCCCTCGATTGCCGCAAGCTCGTCTCGAGCGCCGCCTTGGAACTCGCCGACATTGGATCTCCCGCGAACCCAAGCGAGCTCGTGGCTTCCCCGTCGGCCGGTGCGTTTGCCCTGCTGCGCGCGACGCTCCTCCACGAACTTGGCCACGCCTTCGGCCTGCGGCACAATTTCGCCGGGTCGCTCAACGCCGCCAAGCTCGCCGATGGCGCCGTGCCAGCTACGCCTGTGCAGTCCGCCACCGATTCCATCATGGACTACAACGATTATGGCATCGACTTCGCCTTTGGAGGCATGAGCGATTACGCTTCGGAACGCGGCGGATGGGACACCCCGTCGTTTGGAGCCTATGACGTCGTCGCCTTAGGTGCGGCCTACGGGCTCGACCTCGCGTCGCTGCCCATGTCAGGTAAGACGGTATTTTGCACCGATGGCAACGTCGTTCCTTTGGGCACTTGCCAACGTTACGATTTCGGCGCCGACGACATGGAGTTCAACCTCCACGATCTCAATATCAACCTCTCGCGATTGGCGAACGTGCAAGCGGTGGACCTCTTGCTCGTGGGCGTCGACGAACTCATCCTGCCGCGCCTGTCGCGCGTGCTCGATGGCGTGCGCAAGATCGCCCTCGCGTGGGGTGTGGCGCAGCACACGGCAAACGCCACCACCGGGCTCGAGGAGCGGACCGCGCTCCTCGCGAAGGCCGAGCTCTCATTCCGCGGACTGGGCGCCAAGCAGGATTTCGTGAAGGGATTCCCGGAGCGCATGGGGCGTCCGCTGCTCGGCCTGTGGGACGTCATCGACCTGCCACCGTCCTTCTTCGACGAACCCGCATTTGCCGACATCTTCAACGATCTGATCCGCGCCGAGGCGGCGATGTCCATCCTCGCCGTCAACGATGTCCTGCGTGGGCGCGATGCCGACGACAACGCCGATGACGCTTTCTTCACCGCCATCCATGACGTGAAGCTCGGCGGATTGGTGTTCCCATACCGCAGCGCCCTCATGGACCTCGCGGCGGGCCGTATCCTGCGACCGGCGGGAAGTCCCTTGCCCGTGAACTATTTCGATGGCGGGGTGCGCGATGGTTCGGGGCTCACCGTCGACGGCAAGCCCCTGCTCGTGACGCTCGACGTTCCGTTCTTCAACCACCGTGGGCAGCTCGCGGTCCTCAAGGACGTTGCGGTAGACGATGCGACCGTTCCTGGTGGGAAGAGCCCTAAGGTCCTGCGTTTGAACGGCACCGAGAAGCTCACGCAGATGGTGCTCGACGCCACGCTCCTTGCGTCCCTTGCGCCAGGTTGGTCCGAGAGCCCGTCGGCGCTTCGCATTTCAGAGGACAGGGCTGCCTTGCGGGCGATAATCGACGGATCGGAGTCTTGCACTCCCGGAACGCCGACGTGTTACGCCATCTCCCAGACCGCGCTTCGCGCGGCGGGATTCACCCTCGACCTTTACGGCGAGGCTCTCACCCTGGCGAGCCGTTCCCAGCCTCCAGTGGAGTGAGTCCGATGGGGGCGGCACTGCGAATGTGCCCGTTCTCACGCTTTGATTTCGGTGACCTCTCCGGGCTGGCAATCGGTCATGTTTCCCCAGCCAGAAACCTCCAGCCCCATGGCGCGCGCGATGCTCACGAGGACCTGGCTGTGCGAGCGTCCTTGAGCCGCGACCAGTCGCCCCGTGCCGAAATAGCCGCCGCAGCGGCCCGCCAAAATGAGGGGGAGATTGTTCCCTCCGTGTTCCTGGAAGCCTCCTATCCCAATCTCGTTGCACCAGACCACCAAGGTGTTCTCGAGCATGGGCACTCCGCTTTCGCGCCGGGCGAGAAGCTGGTCGATGAGCCATGCGACCTCGCCCGCCTGCCATTTGGTAACGGCGTTATGGCTCGCTTCCGGGGAGGTTTGTTCGCCGTGATGCCACGCGTGGTGCTCGGAGTTGCTCACACCGTTGCCTCCGAGGAGGCGTATGGTTGCCACCTGCGTCTGTCCACATGCCATGGCTTCGACCGCCACGCGCGCGAACTGGCGGAAAGTCCCCCCGTTCTCGAAAATGGCCGCGGCATTGGCCGGGCATGCAGAAGCTTGAAAGGGCGCGGAGGGAGTCGCCCCCGGCGTGACGACAACGGGAGGACGGGAGACTGGGGGAACGATGGAAGCCTCTATTTCCCGTACCGCTTGGAAATGGTCATCCATCTTCGTGCGTTCGGACGCAGAGAGTTGTTTCCGTATGGCGTCGAAGTCCTTACGAACGAAGTCGATGACACTCTTGCGCTGGCGTTGGCGCGCGAGAGCGCTGGCCGCAGCAGTCGAGCTCGCACCCGGTCCGGCTGAGGAAGGCGCTCCCATGCCAGTGGGAACTCCACCTGTTCCCGCGAGCGGAGCTGGACCCAAGCCAAAGGCGCTTTGAAAGGCCGAGTCGACGTTCCTGTGAGCGCGAATGGGGCTCTTGGAACCTTGATAGGTAATGAATTCCCCACCACCCCACTGGTCGCCCATGCTCAGAGGAAGAAGGAGGCCCCGCAGATTGGGGCCCAGACCCAATCGCGTAGCAGTTTGCCGAGCAATGGCGTGATCGAGGGACTCACCCTGCGCTCGGGCGCTGCCATTATTCTGATCGTAGGGATCGATGCGGGTGTTCGTGAGGAACGTTGGACCTCCCGCAACGTGGCCAGAGATGTTTCCCTGATGCACATTGCGCATTCCCGCGATGACGTTCAGCCACGAGGCATGGCGCTGGAGGTCGGTGTACTGCCCACCAAGGTTTAAAGCCGACCCTTGGGTACTCATGCTCCATGCAGAAGGCATGACGCCGTTGTGCGAATGGATAAAGATAACCCTCCGCGGAATGCTTGTCGAAGCTTCCGCTCGCTCGAACAGAATGGAGTTTAGGAACGACGCTATTCCGAACGTTGCGCTCAAGCGCAGGAAATCACGTCGCGTCGATGCCCCCTGGAAGTTGAGCTGAGTTCCGTTCCTTTTTGACATCGTGCTTTCGTCCTCACTCCGTGGGGAATCTCAATGAAGCGGTCCGCATCAATTCAATCGGTGGGCAAAGAACGCTCGAGACGCCACGAGCTCCGTGCCGTTTCGCGTACGACGGCCCGCAGCGTTCCACCCTGTGCGCGCACTTTCTCGACGACTGCGGACACGCCGCACGCGTCGGTTTGTCGCTCCATGCGCCCATAATAAAAGCGCGAGAAGTTCATCACCATGCAGCCTTCACTGTCGGGGTGACTCGCGAGGCGCGATCCAAGGCCTCGCGAGTCGGAGAAAGGCAAGACGGATTGCGAACTCGCTCCTGGCAAGTGACCCGATGTGTCAATGACCATGGAGGGAGAGGCCTTCAGTGCGCCAATGGGGTTGAGGGACTCGAATGCGAATCCGATGGGGTCGGCCAGCACATGACACGACGCGCAAGCGGGGTAGCCCTTGAGCACTTCGAGTCGTTGGCGGGCATCGAGTTTGGGGTCGGCGGCGGGAAGGGTGGGATCGATGACAGGCGGAGTCCCCATCTGGCGGCACAAGAGCTGGTTGTAAACGAAACGACCACGGGCTGTGGGAACGACGTGATCGGATTGCGAGTAGATGGCCATGACCAGAGGCTTGGTAAGGAAACCAGAGCGATGCGGCGAGTCGAGGGCGACCCTTCGGAACTGCTGGCCGACGACCCCCTCGACGCCATACACACGTGCCACGCGCTCGTTCATGAAAGTGTGTTTCGAGGTGAACAACTCGGCCACGGTCGCGCCAGAGACGGAGAACACGTCATCGGCGTAGTGCTCCATTTCCCTTACGAGGTCGGCGCGCGTGGCGGCATCGAAGTCCGGAAAGAGCTCTTGAGCTTTCTGTACGGTGTGGACCGACTGGGCGCTCACAAGGTTGGTCAAGAATCGTTTCAGAATCGCACGTCCAGGGTCGGTGGCGAGAAGGCGGTCGAGCTGCTGAAGGTACACGGATTCGGCGAGCAGACGACCATCATCGGCCAGGCGTGCGAGCTCCGCATCGGGAGGGGCGTTAGTGAGACCAAACGCGAGCTGCTCGGCGATTTCGTGAGCCGAAAGTCGAGCCTTTTTGGTGTCCAGAGGAGAACCAAGTTCCAGGCGGTACAGGAAACTTGGCGACTGCAACACCGCCTGGACCGCTAGTTCGAAACCCAAGTCGGGGGACTCCTCCAAGCCGACCCGGTAGATGCCGAGCAACCCTGACACCTGCTCTTGCGTGAGCGGCCGCCGAAAGGCGCGGCGGCCGAAGTCGCGAGCGAAATCCAGGAAACATCCTTCAGTCGCCCGATCGCATCGTACGATATCGCCGATCCGGGAACGGAACGCCGCGGCAAGCGTCTCGGCATTGGTTTGCGCCGTCACTGTGCTGGCTCGGCCAAGGATGAGAAGATCGGAGAGTGTCCCGTGGAAGGTTCTGTCTGCGTCGGAAACGAGGTCTGGGATTGTAGAGGTTGCGGACGCAAGGACGGAAGACGCTGTGGCTCGGTACTGCTCATTGGTGAGGAGCCATGCTCTACGGGGTGGAGGTAACTGTTTCTCTTTATCGCATTGGAGCACCTGGCTCACCGAAAGTCCCTGAACTACGGGAACGAATCCCTTGTCAGGTCCACTTGAGTGGGTCTCAATTGGGTTGACATGTCGTGCACGCAGGTCGGCGACCTTTTGAGTGGTGTCCAAAGTTTGTTCACCGGAGGTGATGCTTGGGGGCCGACCCACAGTCTTTCGAGACTCGATGGTGTTCCCGCTGCAAGAGAGGGTAATTAATGTGAAGATGCCAATGACAAGCGACGAGTGTCTTGGATACGGCATGCGAGACCTCTCGAACAAACACCATGTGTTCTGAGAGTTCGGACTGCAGCGTGAAAAACTTAACCTCTGGCGCTTTTGTGCACTTGGGCCGCGCTCACGTCGAGCTTGGCCCGAGGCGCTTCACCCGAGGTGCGATAGCCAGGGCCGCCAGGCTGAAGCCCGCCGCGAGCACACCTACCGTGGCATAACCTTGGATGGGGCTGCCCGGAGTGCTCGTTACCAACAAGCTCGCACCGAAACTCGCGAGCCCGGCGCTCATCTGTTGAACGGAAGCGTTGATGCTCATGAAGCTCCCCCGATAGGCCGGCAGCAACGCGGAGTTGACCATGTTGATGGCCACGACGACCCGGCCGCTCGTAAGGATCATGAGGCAGGTCGTCACCGAAAGCGCCACCCATAAAGGAACGACCGGAAGACGCGTGAGCACCAAGATAGGAAATATCGACAGGACGAGAGCCGAGGCGAAAACCCGCAAGTTGCCAAACGCGTCCGCTAGCCGGCCGATGAGGGGCGAGGTGAGGAGCGTCGCCGCGCCGCCGCAGAGGTAGATGTAGTGGAGCGAGCCCTCGGACACTCCTACGTTGGCAACCAAGTAGGGGCTTATGAACGGGATGACCGAAAAACCACCAAACATGATGCAGACGACCAAGAGGAACGCCCACTGGTGCACGCGCTCGGAGAGCACGACCCGAATGCCTTGCCACGGTGTGTTCCCCGAAGGACTTTCGAGGTGGCCCGCGAGCGGCGGGAGCACTTTGAATGCGAGAACGAACGCCAATGACGAAACGACGACGATGGCGTAGAAAGGCGCGTGCCACTCGAAGGTGTTGGCCAGCGCCAAACCCAAAGGGATGCCTGCGATGGAGGCTAAAGCGAAGGCGCCCATGACGATGCCCGTGGCCTGTCCTCGCCTCTGCACAGGGATGGCGTCGCCCACGATGGCGAAGATGAGGGCACCGGCGACCCCGCCGAAAGCGCCCGCCGCAACGCGCGCAAGCAGCAGGGCCGTGTAATTGGGTGCCACCGCGCACGCCGCGGTGCCGAGAATGAATCCGGCGAACATGGTGAGCAGCGCGCGTTTGCGGCCGAACCTGTCGATGACGAACGCGCCGAGGAAACCGGCGATGGCCGCGCTGAAGGAGTAAGCGCTCACGAGGAAGCCAAAGCGTGTGGCGTCGACGTCAAAAATGCGCATGAACTGCGGACCGAGCGGCATCATGATCATGAAATCGACGATGTGGCAAAAATTCATGCAGGCGAGGACGATCAGGAGCAGAAACTCCTGGCGCGTGAGGCGCGAGGCGGGGAGGGGGTCAGCTGGCGTCGGCCCTGTCATGTGTCTCCGTTTCGTAAATGAGCAGCCAGAAACGAATGTCGAATTTCGGCTCCTCCGACACCTTTTGCAAGAGCTCGTCGACGATGAAACCCGATCGGCGGACACGGCCCGCGAAGTCCTCGATGGCCTCGCGCGCCGTGTCGAAAAAAGCCTGACGCAATTCGAGGTTCAAAGTCAGGCATCGCAGGCCGGGCTCGCCCTGCGTCCCAAGGTAGCGAACGAGGAAGTCGTCGTCGTGCCGACCCTCCGCGAAGAACGCGTGCAGAGCCGCCTCGACATCCTCGAGATCGCTGAAGGCTCTTAGGGCCTGGCCGCCGCCGGTGGCGTCAGGGCCATCTTCGCGCTGTTGCAAAGTCCACTCCACGTGCCGCGCGCGCCCAAGAAGCTCACGCCGTGATGCTCGATGTTACCACGCGACCGCACGGGTCGGGCTTGCCTGCGTCAAAACGCGTCGACGATGAGCTGGGATTCTTCGCGGACCTTGCGGGCAAGTTCGGCATATTTTTCGAGAACAGAAAATCGCGAAAGGCGAGCGTTGGAAGCCGCGTGCTCGAGGGTCCGTTCGATGGCCTCCCGCTCAGTATCCGAGAAGGAACGGAAACCGGATCGTGCCACGCATCCCTTAACGAAAAAGAGGTGTCCGGGGTGGGTCTCGTCGAAGGCCTGTTCGCAAGCGCGCAGTCCGCTCGCCGATTGGACGCGGTCGCGTGCGCGCAAGAGGCAATCGAGGGAGTGGCGAGGGTCCTTGGGTTCGCCTTTGAGCAACAGGCAGAGGCGGACCGCTTCACTCGAGAAGGCCCCGCGCCTGGCGTCGACGGCAAAGGTGTCGCAAGCCGACCGCGCACTTCCCATGGCGTCGGCGCAACGCGCGCGGAACGTGGACTCATCGATGGGTGCGAGCGCGTCGTCGGTAGACTTTTGCGCACTGAGGTCTGCGCGATTTTCGTCGCGACTGACGGAAATGAAAGGCGCCGGAGTGGGGGCCGTCGGTGCCCCTCGTACCACTGCAGCAACGGCGGCTTCGGAGCCCGCAGCGCCGATGGCGGCCTCGCCCGAAGTCGAACGCCTCGTTCCGCCCGTGATGTTCGATGTGGGATTGGCTCCGGGCAGGACGGCTGCGAGGGGGCGCGGGTTTTCGCGAGCGGACTCTAGCCGTGACCATGCCTCGAGATCATGGAGGAGGAGGCCATGCGGCGGAACATCGTCTCGCCGGGTGGCGCGCGCTAGGACGCACGAAGGCCAACGGGCGCCGAGCGCTCCCCTGCACCCTTCGAGCGATCCCGGAAGGGGAGAGAGTGCCGCCGCGAACTCCGCGCACGCGTAGGGGCCGGAGTCGCCCGCGGGGCTCTCGACGCAAGCTTCGAAGAGAGGCAACGAAACGGCATCCACTCGAGAGAAGATGGCAAGGCAGCGCTGGAGATCGCCATCCTCCCGGCCAATGCAGCGCGCGAACCCGGCGCGGGGGTTTTTACCCAGGGTCGTCGCCCCTCGGATGGGCTTCCAGGAGTTGTTTTGCGCATCGCGCAGTGCGCCCCGCCACGCTTGCAGGAAGTCGCCGGGAGAAGGCGCTACGAGACCGGCGACCTTGTCGCAGGACGTGAGGAGCGACATGACCACGACCAAAGTGCCAAATGGAAACCCTCTTTTGAACAGGCCCAACTTGCTGAATGACACGGTGCGCTTTTTATTACGGTTCATCGACGGCCCCCTCGAACGGATCGATGTCCTCGTCCTCGAGCGCTTCGGGGTCGAACGTGGCCGCGCTCTCCGCCCGATCTTCTTCGCGTCGTGCCTCTTGCTCTGCCTCTTGCTCTGCCTCGCGCTCTGCCTCGCGCGCATCTCCCTTGGCATCGCGCCTGGCATCGCGCCTGGCGTCGCGTGCGACCTTACGAAGCTCGTCGATCCGCAGCAATCTCAAGCCACCGTACCCCATGGGCAGGAAAACGAAATTGTCACGCACGCGGAGGTCGCTCACGGCGAAGGCGGCCGCGTCTTGGCGCGCGGCAGCGTCGTTGAAGGCGATGGCACCTAAGAAGTGTGTTTCCCAAGTGCGACAGCCTTTTCCTCGGCCGCGGAGCCCATAGGCGAGGAGTTGGCCATCTTTTGTGGCTACGTAGACCGTGCCGTCATGGATGGCGACCGCCGCGGCGCTCGCCCACGCGGGGGCGCCTCCTCGCGCGGACACGGCGAGGCCGGCCGTGGGTGCGATGCTTCCCACCTGGGTAGCGCTCTTGTTGCAAACGAAACGCACTCCACCCACACCAGCGGCCACGGCGCTCACTTGGCGTCCAAAGTGGAGCCCCATGTGGGTCACCTCCACGGGCAGGTCGAGATCCACGCGGCGATCCTTGTCCTTGCCCACGTTGTTGAACACCGTCAGGCCCCGGGTCATGGTGACCGGGTCGCGCCTCGCCACCACGACCAGCGCGCCGAACACGTTGCCCTCCACAGCTGACACTTCGTAAGGAAACGCCACGTCGGCCCAGCTTGCATGGAAAGGCGGAAGTCCCGCCTCCGCTTTGGGGAATTCGCGGCGCGAGAGCGCCACGATGCCTTTTTCGGGCGAGGTCTTGGCCGCAGTGCCGTCTGCCAAGCCAACGAACAGTCGCTTGTTCTTCACGGAGAGAGAGGTGGCGATTTGAGCGCCTGGCAGGGCGAGCCAGTCGGAGCGCAACGGTTGGAGGAGTCGGGCACCGGGAGGGGCACCGTCCATGCCGCGCGCGCGATCCACAGAGAAGCCTTGGATCACCGCCTCCGGCCCACTCGCGCGCAGACGCGATCCCACGACGTAAATCTCTCCCTTGGCCGCGTCGACGTCGAGCACCGCCACGCCATCGAACGCCCGAGACGCCAAGAGGGAAAGTGTCACCCGCTCCTTTTCGACCTCCACGCCCTCGCGGCGTCCGGCGCGCACGTCGCGCCCGCGCGCCTTGCTCACCGTGACTTCGTAGACCGCAAGCGCTCCCTTGAAGCGATCGAGAACGGGAATGCCGGCCGAGCGCGCTGCGAAGGAGCGGTAGGCGACGGCGACCATGTCGCGGCCACCGCGCACTCCCCGCACGAAAGAAACACCCGTGGCCATGAGCGGGTGGTTGTCGAGCTCCGGGAAACGAGGTGGGCATATCTGCGCGACGAAGCGCAGAACTTCGTCGCGGTCGACGAGAGAGTCTTCGGGAAGGGAATCGAGCGCGCTGGAATCCCCGAGCAGGGCGACGGGGTCGTCTTCCGTGCGCACGCAATCGGATACTCCGCGCTCGTCGAGGGAGCGCGTGGCTCCAACGTCCTGGAAAGTGCGCGATTTGCAGGCGGAAACCCAAAGCGCCGCGAAAATGGCGGCGCAAGGAAATGCAAAATCGCGCGCGCGCACAGAGCGCGCCGGGGGACCTTTACGATGTGCGTGCACGGTTCACCTCTCGACATTGGGAAGCGCAGCGGGTCTCGGTCCTCCGAGAGTAACGGGATGACCGCGCCCTGACGATGCCGGGTTCGTGGCGGACTTGTCTGGGCACGGGCGTGGAGGTGCACGTCCGCTCGTGCGCATCCTCGATCCTTCTGTCAAGAGGTGTAGACTTCGCTCTCAGCCCCAACTCATGTGGAGTCCAATGAAGGGGACAACTTCCCAAATGAGCCGTAGCTCGACGGATGCGCCAACCCAGAGAGGACCAAACAATGAACGATTCGAAGCGACCTCACTCCCTTGCGCAAGCTCCGGGCGTTTCCGGCAAATGCCCGGTGATGCACGGCGGACACACGGCCGTTGGCACCTCGAACGTGGACTGGTGGCCCGAGGCGTTGAACTTGGACATGCTTCATCAGCACGACCTGAAGACCAATCCGCTCGGCGCGGGATTCGACTACCACGAGCAACTCAAGAAACTCGACGTTGCTGCCTTGAAGAAGGACCTGCACGCGTTGATGACGGACAGCCAACCGTGGTGGCCTGCCGACTGGGGGCACTACGCCGGCCTCTTCGTGCGCATGGCGTGGCATGCCGCGGGTACATACCGTATCTCGGATGGACGAGGCGGCGGTGGCACGGGCGATCAGCGTTTCGCGCCCGTGAACTCCTGGCCGGACAACGGCAACTTGGACAAGGCCCGTCGACTGCTCTGGCCCATCAAGAAGAAATACGGGAACAGCGTTAGTTGGGCCGACCTCATCATCCTCGCGGGCAACATCGCCTACGAGTCGGTGGGGCTCAACACCTTCGGGTTCGGGTTCGGCCGGGAGGATATCTGGCATCCTCAAAAAGACGTCTTTTGGGGATCCGAAAAGGAGTGGTTGGCCTCCGCGCGCTACGAAGGCGACGATCGGGAGACGCTCGCCGGTCCTCTGGCTGCGGTGCAGATGGGCCTCATTTACGTGAATCCGGAGGGCGTTGGCGGAAAACCCGATCCTGTGCGCACGGCGCATGATGTGCGGCTCACCTTCGCACGTATGGCCATGAACGACGAAGAAACGGTGGCTCTCACCGCAGGTGGTCACACCATCGGCAAGGCGCACGGCAACGGGGATGCGAGCGTTATCGGTGGGAACCCCGAGGCCGGCGACATCGTCGATCAAGGCTTCGGGTGGAAGAACCCGGGCGGCAAGGGTTTCGGTCGCGATACCGTAACGAGCGGCATCGAGGGTGCTTGGACCACACACCCGACGCGCTGGGACAACGGTTACTTCAAGATGCTGCTCGGTCACGAGTGGGAATTCAAAAAGAGTCCCGCGGGAGCGTGGCAGTGGGAGCCCGTGGACATCAAGGAGGAGGACAAGCCCGTCGACGTCGAGGATCCGTCGATACGCAGGAATCCCATGATGACCGACGCCGACATGGCCATGATAAAGGATCCGGTGTACCGCAAGATCTCGGAGAGGTTCGCCAACGACCAGGCGTATTTCTCGGAGGTTTTCGCGCGCGCGTGGTTCAAGCTCACGCACCGCGACATGGGCCCCAAGGCGCGTTACTTTGGTCCCGATGTGCCGAAGGAAGATCTGATTTGGCAGGACCCCGTTCCCGCGGGGAACGCGAAGTACGATGTTGACGCCTTGAAGGCGCGCATCGCCGGGAGCGGACTCCCGTTGGGCGACATGATTGCCACCGCCTGGGACAGCGCGCGTACGTTCCGCGGTTCCGACAAGAAGGGCGGGGCCAACGGTGCGCGTATCCGCCTCTCTCCTCAGAAGGATTGGGAAGGCAACGAACCTGCGCGGCTCGCACGGGTGCTCGGCGTTCTCGAGTCCCTCGCTAAGGATGCCGGTGCCAGCGTCGCCGACGTCATCGTCCTGGCCGGAAACGTGGGCGTCGAGCACGCGGCGCGGGCGGCAGGCTTCGATGTCACGGTCCCGTTCGTTCCCGGACGCGGTGACGCAACGGAGGCAATGACCGATGCGGAGTCGTTCGCTGTGCTCGAGCCTCTTCATGATGGCTACCGCAACTGGCTCAAGGCAGACTACGCTGTCAGCGCGGAAGAACTCATGCTCGACCGCACCCAGCTCATGGGCCTCACCGCGCCCGAGATGACGGTGCTCGTGGGCGGGATGCGCGTGCTCGGCACAAACCATGGGGGCACTCGGCACGGAGTCTTCACTCAGAGAGTGGGAGCCCTGACCAACGACTTCTTCACTAACCTCACAGATACGCGTTACTCATGGGTCGCTACGGGGAAGGGGCACTATGAGATCCGCGAACGCGCCACGGGCGCGGTAAAGTGGACCGCCACGCGAGTCGACTTGGTTTTCGGATCGAACTCCATCCTGCGCGCATACGCGGAACTCTACGCGCAGGATGACTGCAAAGAGAAGTTCGTTCGCGATTTCGTGGCCGCGTGGGCCAAGGTCATGAACGCCGACCGCTTCGACGTCCGCGCACGGAAATGGACTCATCAGAAGGAGATCAAGCATGAACATCGATATTGGGATTGAAGCCAAGAAGCGCGAGGAGATCGCCACCGGACTTTATCGCGTGCTCGCCGACTCGAATAGAACTGGTCCGACTGACTTCACCCAGAAGGTGACGTCACCTAGAAGGTGACTTCGCGCAGGAGATCCGGGTTATCGAGTACCCGGCCCGATCCCAAAACCACTGCCGTGAGGGGGTTCTCGGCCACGAGGATGGGTAGGCCCGTTTCCTCGCGCAGGAGGATGTCGAGGTTGCGGATGAGAGCGCCGCCGCCCACCAGCACAATGCCTTTGTCGACGATGTCGGCCGCCAGCTCCGGAGGGGTTTTTTCCAAAGCCAGGCGCACGGCCTCGACGATGGCGTTGACGGGCTCCTGCATGGCCTCGCGGATTTCCTCGCTGGTGACCTCGATAGTTTTGGGGATGCCCGCCACCAGGTCGCGCCCCTTGACTTGCATGGTGCGGATCTCCTCCTCGGGGTAGGCGGAGCCGATGGCGATTTTGATTTGCTCCGCGGTGCGCTCGCCAATGAGCACATTGAAGCGGCGTTTGAGGAAATTGACGATGGCTTCGTCCATTTTATCGCCGCCCACGCGCACGCTCTTGGAGTAGACGATACCCAGAAGTGAGATGACGGCGACCTCGGTGGTGCCTCCGCCGATGTCGACGATCATGTTGCCCGAGGCTTCGTGGATGGGCAGGTCGGCGCCAATGGCCGCGGCCATGGGTTCCTCAATGAGGTAGACCGACGCGCAGCCGGCGCTTTCGGCCGACTCGCGCACCGCGCGCTTCTCGACCTCCGTGATGCCGTAGGGGATACAGATAACGGCCCGAGGGCGAACCAGCGAACGGTGGTTGTGCGCGACGCCGATGAAGTAACTGAGCATCTTCTCGGTGAGCTCAAAGTCGGCGATGACGCCGTCTTTCATGGGTCGGACGGCCTCGATGGTCCCGGGCGTGCGGCCGAGCATTTCCTTCGCGGCGCGTCCCACGGCCTTGACGGTGCGCATCCCGCGGCTATCGCGTTGCACGGCAACTACGGAGGGCTCGTTGGCGACGATGCCCTTGCCCTTGACGTAGACGAGCGTGTTGGCCGTGCCGAGGTCGATTGCCAAATCGTGCGAGAGCAACCGCAAGAACCAGTCGAACATCCAGTACCCCTCCGAATCAGAAAATGCTGTAGCGGTAGCCGGTATATTGAATCCTCTTTCGGATCACAACCGGGTCCTGGAGAATACGGTCCGGCACGGCGTTGAGGGGGAACACGTTGGAAAACACGTCCAACACGATCCGATCGACGTCATCGAAACGTCTCCAGGTTTGGCGCAGCGCCGTCACGTTGGTGATCTTGCGCAGCGAGCCGTCCCTGTTGACGACGATGTCGTATTCGATGAATTCCCCCGTCACCCCTGCGAACGAAGAGTTCGGCGGCAGGGTGCGTTCTGGTCCCCAGGCATCGGAAAATCTTCTCGAGAGGGTATCAAAGTAATGGGAGAGTGCATACTCCCTCTCCACGATGATTGGTCTTTTTTCCGGGTCGGGTGAGGAAATCGGTTCAGGCACGTCGCCCCCGATGGGTCCTTGCCCCATGACGTCACCGATGGTCCGTTGCCGCTCGAGGTAGTCACGGCTGCCTCCCGGGAGCAGATTCCTGAGCCCTTTACTGGTCGTGGAGGGAGCGACTTGCGTTGCGGGCGCCTCTTCAACAATTCCAGCTGCGTCGGGGATAGGCCCTGGCGAGGGCTCGACGACGGAAACGTCGGGGGCGGGAACGGCGAAGGGGCCGGCAGAACTTTCACTCGGATCACGAGTGAGGGGGACCCTTTGGGAAGGGGCGGGAGGAGCGGGAACGGGCTTTGCGTCGGCGCGCTTAACGGAGTCGCCTTTGGGCGCGGCACGGCGCGTGGCCGGGGAGGAGGGTGTGCGCGGCGCGGAGACCTCTTCCCCCTTTTGGATGGGTTCGTTGGCTTTGCCTCGCCCCTCGAAAAACGACACCTTGACCTGACGATTGCGCGCGTCGAGGTCGATGTCCTCTTTTCGCTTGGGAAGGGCGAAGAGCGCCAAAGCCAAGAGCGCATGGACGGCCAAGGCCCCGGCGCCAACGGCGAAGGTGTCGCCCTTGCGTGCATGGGATGCGCGCATCCACCTGGCCCATTGGGCCAGCGTTTCCCGCGAAAAAGCGCCGCGGGCGGGCGCGATGCGAAGGACCCGCGCGCGGGGCGGCCCCTCCGGCGCGGAGTCTCCGTCGGATGTCTTCGGGCGCGGAAGCTGATCCAAGGCCAGACCTCGCGTCAGGTTGCGAGAAATACAGTGCCGAGTCTATGCGCTTTGGTCGGGCACGACAACGCGCGGGACCCGCGACGGCGCCTTGCCAGGCAAAAAAGGTTCATGCATCGTGCGCATTCCCACCTCGCCAATTCGGGAATGGCACGGCCTCTTGGAGGATCTCCGCACGTGCGAGCGAACTTGGGCACAGCTCGGCCATGCCGCGGCACCTATGACGTCATCGTATTCGGGAGTGGATTGGCGGGCCTGTCCGTTGCGCGCGCGCTGGCGCGAGCGGGGCGTTCCGTGGCCGTGTTGGAAAAGGCCGCGCATTTGGGGGGACACCTCCTCCCGTTCGATCGGGGAGGCGTTCGATTCGAAGTGGGCCTCCACTATATCGCCGACACGGGACCCGGTTCGGCCTTCGCGCGCGGTTGCGAAAGCCTCGGAGTCGCGCTTCCCTTGGTTCCCCTCGACAGAGGTTTCGACGAGTTCCGGTTTGGCGAGCGCGGAGTTCCCACCCATGGAGGCCTCCTCGGGTCGACAATCTTCGCGGGGACTTTCGGTGAATTCACGCGCGGCCTGGGTGAGCGCTTCGCACGTCACGCGCGGGCCCTGGAGATGTACCGACACGATGTCGAGCTCGCTTGGGAACTGTCTCGCGGGCTGCGCTTCCCCACGCGCACCGGAGACTACCTCAAGGCCGCGCTGAGCGATGCGCGTTTCGCGCGCCTCGTGCCGTTGGCTGGCGCGAGCCTGCGCGATGCTCTGGAGAATCGCTACGGGTTTTCGCCGCCATTGGTTGAGATCCTCTCAGGCCAACACCTCCTCATGGGCGTGCCGCCATCGGAACTTTCCTGCCTAGTGCACTTTCTCGTCCATCGCTATTACTTCGAGGGAGCCTGTTTCGTTGAGGGCGGCGGCGGCGCCATGATTTCAGCGCTCCTGACTCCCGAGGTCGACTACCACACGTCCACGCAGACGCGCCTTCGTCGTGGGGCCGACGGCCTGTTCCACGTCGAGGGGTGCTCGGCCACAGGAAGCCTCGCACTTTCCGCGCACCGGATCGTTTGGACGCCGGACCCTCGGGCGCTCGCGACCACGGCGCCCGACCTCTACGGGCGGCTTTCCCCACTCACCCGCCTGCGCCTCCGATCGGCGCGCGATCCCCACGCCCTCACGGTGGGCTACTTCGCCACCCGCCCGCCCCTCGAGGAGTTGGGCTTCGCCAATCGGAACGTGTGGCTCATGGGCTCCCTCGACGCAGAAAGCTGCTACCGCGAGTTCGACCCGCGCGTCCTCGCTCGCGAGGCGCCGCTCTACGTGTCCACCGGCAGTCTGCGCGACCCGGGAGCCTGCCCGGAAGGGAACAAGCTCGGTGCGCGCGGCGCGTTCCAGGCGATGTTCCTTTGTCCCGGCGACGCGGGTCCGTGGGGCGTCGTCGACGCCGAGCATTACCGGTTGCCCGAGAGCAAGGGAGGCAATGGGCGCGCCTATCGGCTCGTCAAGGAGGAAACGCTTTCGATCCTCGCGGCGAGGCTCGAGGAGGCCTTCCCTGCGCTACGGGGCGCCTGGGCTTGGAAGGAATTGGGAACTCCGCTCACGCATGGCCGATATCTCAACTCGACTTCGCGTTCGGGTTACGGCTTCGCCGCAACGGTAGGGGATTTCCTCTGGGGGCGGCCTAGTTACGTCACCGGCATAGACGGCCTGCATTTGTGCGGCGCCCACGTCAAGCCCGCCCACGGAATCGTGACGGCACTCGTCAACGGCGTCGGCCTTGCGGAGCGGATCCTGTCCTGGGAGAATCCTCGCAGGGCGCACTCACCCATCGGCGCTCCGGGGGTAAGGTGTGTCGAAGGCGTTGAGGCCACAAGCTGAGTCCGGCGCTTCGGGGCCCCCCATTGCTCCCGAAGGGATAACGTCAGCGGCCTCAGGGGCGGCTCAAGGGGCGGCTCAAGGTCAGGTCGTGGGAAATGCGGCCGCGGCAAAACCACCGGCCGCGCGTGAACGCGCCATCGCGTTCACGCGGGCTGAGCAGCTCGCCGAGATTTTCGCGGAGGCCCATCGACTCAAGCTGCAGGTGCTCGTGCGAACGAGCAACACCGGCAAAGCCATTCGCGGTACCATCGAGGGATTCGACCCTGGCGAAAAGACCCTGCGCATTGGCAGCATCTCGGTGGCCGGCGATGGTCTCTTGCGGGGGCATGACCTCGTAAAAGTCGAATTCATCCTTCTTTCCAAGAAGCTCGTGTTCGTATCTCAGGTGCGCGCTCGGGTTACAGGCAAGATCCTCTTGGGGATGCCCGACAAGGTGGTGGCCATCGAGCGGCGGTTGAACGCGAGATTCCGCGTACCCGCGTCACACGCTGCCTTCGTGGAGTTTCCCGAACGCACCGTTGACCTCGCTCGCTTCGACACTCCGTTCGTTCCGCCGTTCCTTCGGAGCGACAACGACACGGTGCCTCGCTTCCGCGTCGACGACGTGAGCCTTGGGGGCGTGGCGTGCTTCACCCGGTTTGGCGCCATGGTGGAAATGTTCAAGGCGGAGGAGGAGTGCGTCAACGCCACGCTTCTTTTCCCCGGACAGGCACCGCTCGTCGTGCCGGTGTCGGTGCGTTGGACCAAGCGGACCACGGCCGCGCTAGGTCCTGGGCGCTTCGAGCAACTTCAGCGGGTCATCGTCACACGCTTCCGGCCCGCCATGAGTTCCGACGACGCCGACATGCGCGAAACATTCTATCGCATGGGGCTCCAATTCCAAGAGGTTCCCAAGGAGCTCGACTCGTCATTGCGGCAGTTCATCAGGGTGGTCCAGAGCGCAGAGCCGGTATGAGGGATTTGATTCTCTGCCGCCCGCAGGTGTAAACATGACACCTTGCGTGGTCTTTCCCTTTCCTTCTCCGCCCGAGACACCCCATGACGTCCTCGTTCCTTGCGAACACATCACTGTTCCGCGCCCTAGAGCCCCGCGAGCTCGACCTCCTGCTCGCGGCTTGCGAGCGCTCTTCCGTCCGTAAGGGCGAGGTCATCTTCACGCGCGGCGAACTGCGCGACCGCCTGCGCATGGTCGTGTCGGGGCGCGTGAAATTGGAGATGCCCGAGGCCACGCCGGGCGACTGGGACGAGTTCACGACGGTGTTCGGACCGGGGCAATTCATGGGCGAGGCGACTCTCTTGCAGGAGGGCCTCCTCCATCGCGCCTCCTGCACGGCCATCACCGACTGCGCATTCCTGCTGCTGAGGCGTTCGCAGTTCCTGAGCCTCGCCAAAAAGCATCCCGAGATAGCCGGCAAAGTGCTTATGGCGGTGGGCGGAAGCATGTACCAGCGGCTTGGAGCGAGCGCCGGGACGACCACCAACGCTCAACTGGCCATGGCCTATTCCTCGGGACGCCGTCGCCTAGAGCATGACCTCCTGGGCGAGCGCGAGATCCCCCAAGAGTGTTATTTCGGCGTGCAGACGCTCAGGGCCCGCGAGAATTTCCACATCTCCGGTGTTACTTTGCGCAGCTTCCCCGTTCTTGTGCGCTCCTTGGCAGAGGTGAAGAAGGCAGCGGCGCTGGCAAATGCGCGCTTGGGCCTCCTCGACGCGGGTCTCTCCGATTCCATCTGCCAGGCCTGCGACGAGATCCGCGAGGGGCATTGGCATGAGCAGTTTGTCGTCGACATGATCCAGGGCGGTGCGGGCACGTCGACCAACATGAACGCGAACGAAGTCATTGCCAACCGCGCCCTCGAACTCCTCGGGGCGCAGAAAGGCGATTACGACGTCCTCCATCCGAACAACCATGTGAATTTGAGCCAGTCCACCAACGACGCCTATCCCACGGCCGTGCGCATCGCCGCGCTCCATTCCGTGCCGCAACTCGTGGAAGCGCTCGTTGAATTGTGCGCAACGCTCGGATCCAAGGCGCGCGAATTCAACGACGTCATCAAGATGGGCCGCACACAACTCCAAGACGCCGTTCCCATGACGCTCGGACAAGAGTTCGAGGCGTTCCGCGTGACCCTCGAGGAGGACATCACTCGCATCCGTGAATCCACGCGGCTCTTTAACGAAGTGAACATGGGTGGCACGGCCATCGGCACGGGCCTCAACGCGCACCGCGACTATGCCGCCGAGGTGGTTAAGGCCCTCAGGGAGGTCACCGGACTGCCCATCGTGTCGAGCGCCAATCTCATCGAGGCAACGCCGGACACCGGTTTGTTCGTTTACTTCTCGGGCGTTCTCAAGCGGCTCGCGGTGAAGCTCTCCAAGGTGTGCAACGACCTGCGCCTGCTCTCGAGCGGGCCGCGCTGCGGTCTGGGAGAAATCAACCTACCGCCCATGCAGCCTGGCTCGAGCATCATGCCGGGCAAGGTGAATCCCGTCATTCCCGAGGTCGTAAACCAGGTCGCCTTCCAAGTCATCGGCAACGACCTCACGGTGACCATGGCGGCGGAAGCGGGGCAACTCCAGCTCAACGTCATGGAGCCGGTCATCGTCTTCAACCTCTTCCAGAGCGTTACCATACTGACGCGCGCGGTGCGGACGCTCGATCGCTCGTGCGTCCGCGGCATCACCGCCAACCGCGACGCGTGCCGCCGCTACGTGGAGAATTCCATCGGCCTCGTAACGGCGCTCAATCCCTACATCGGATACGAGAACGCCACGCGCATCGCCATGGAGGCCCTCGCCACCGGCGGGAGCGTGTTCGACCTTGTGCTCGCGCGCGGCCTCATGTCGCGCGAAAAGCTCGAGGAGGTGCTCAAGCCGGAGAACATGGTGGCGCGGTGAGGGGCGCCTGCCGATTCCTCTTCGCGAGCAAGTGATCCCTCGCGAGGCGTGAGCTTCCCGAATCATGCTGGGTCTTTAAAGGCTCAATCAACGAACCAAGCGGGAGCTGGTTCAAGGTCGGAAAGAGGCGAGCCGAAGAGGATCGGCGGAGGCCCCAAGATGCGTCAACTTCCTCGGCTCCTCTCAGTGCACGCTGCGGGTCTGAGCATCCTCTCCCTTTGGGGATGCGGCCTCTCGGGCAACTCCCCCGCGTTCAAGCCTGCGCGGCCCTCGACTCGACCGGTGGCCGCGGACGCCCAGCCCTTGGAAACCAGGGCATCCGTTGTCCCACATCACCCCTCGGCTGGGGACGCGGCCCAAAAACGCAACGACGCGGCCGCGCCCAGCGTGGCAGGGCTCCTGAACGACACCTTGGCCTGCGCTCCGCCTGCGGAAGCCAAGGCGCCTCGCCTCGTGCGGCTCCTCGAGCGGCAAGACCTCGAGAACGTGCTCAAGGCAGCGGGACTCGACTCGACCTCCCTCGGCGATGTCTTTCTCCAACGAAAGGAGGCAGTGTATCTCGCGAGCCCCTACGAGAAGTGGAGCAACGACGACGCCGTGGCTCTCACCGATAACGTGGAGGAGTGGGGTGGCTTCCTCGCGGGGCGTCTCGTGGCCGAGGAGCCCTCGTGCGCGGGTTCCCAAACGCAGCCCGCGCCCACGGCCGCCTGCACCGACAAGGCCATCGACAGGATCTCACGCCGGCTATTCCGTCGTCCGCCCACCGCTGAAATGGCGAACATCTACAAGCGGGCGGTGGCGCAGGAGGCCGCCGCGGTGGGCAACGGGTTCGATGCGCTCTCGTTCGCCTTCTCGCTCGCGCTCCAATCGCCATCGTTTCTTTATCGCCCTGAGATTGGGATTCCTTCGCCACGGGAGCCGGGAGTTTTCGTCCTCGATCCTTGGGAAACGGCGCAGTCGCTCGCTCTCGGAATGACTGGCCTTCCGCCGGACTCGGAACTCCAGAGGCTGGCGCAATCCGGTGAGCTCCTTTCGCAGGATGTCCTCCGCACGCAAGGCCGGCGCCTCCTCGCGACTCCGGAGGGCAAGGCGCGTTTGTGGCGCTTCTACGAGAAATGGCTCGGCTTGATTCCTCCTGAGTCCATCCGAAAGGACGCGGCCAAGGTACCGAACTTTTCGGCGGCGCGTGCGCGCAGTGCCCACGAGGACACGCGCACGTTCGTCCTCGAGGCGCTGTTCGCGCCTCAGCCTGGGGGATTGACGCAAATCCTAGGCGGAGCCAGGGGAGATCGCGCAGGCGCGCTCACAATGCACTCCTTCCTCCTCTCACAGTCGGGCGTCGACGAGACACGGCCCCTGCATATGGCCGACGTTCTTTTTAAGAATGTGGCGTGCGTCAGCATCCCTCCTCCGCCCGCGGCCGCGCTCCAGGTGGCTTACGTTCACGATCCTACCAAGTCGCGGCGACAGAATTTTGAGGCCCGGACGTCGGGGCCTCAGTGCGCTAGCTGCCATGTTTCGCTCAACGGCGTCGCCTTTTCCTTCGACCGCTTCGATCCCGCCGGCGAGCGCAGGGAAACTCTCATGGGATTTCCCCTCGACACCACGGGCTCTACTCGGTTGTCGTCGGGTGCTGTCCTTGCGTTCTCGGGGCCTGAGGATCTCATGGCCCAGCTTTCCGCAACCGACGACGTCAAGGCGTGCCATACGGCATGGATGCACCGTTTCGTTCGCGGATATAGCGCGGGCAACGACGAGACGTGCGGCTTGAAACCCGCTTACCAAGCTCTGAAGTCTACTTCAAACCCGATTGACGCATACGTCGAACTCCACGCGTCACCGGGGCTGCTCAGAAGAAAAGGAACATCGCCATGAGCAAGACCTTCGACAGGCGCGAGATGTTGAAGCTCGGTGTCGCGGGGCTTGCGGCGAGCCACCTGGTGAGCCTGCGAGCGGAAGCGCAGAATGGTGGCGTGCCTCCGAGGCGCGTGATTATTTTCAACGCACCCGAGGGCATCCACTGGCATTACTGGCTGTCAAAGGCCATGCACAGCGGGAATATGGTGGGCAAGTCGGGCGAGACACCGTTGCGCAATGTGGTCAACGACGTTCCCGGGCAGGAGTCCTCGTTGTGGAAGGTGTTCCTAGAGGACTTCTCGGCAGAGGGGCGTGCCGTCGTGCGGAACCTCATAGACGAGGTCAACGTCATCGACGGGGTCGCGAACATCGCCGGGGGCGGAGACAATTCCGACGAGTCCCACAAGCACGGAATGCTGGGTTTCAAAACTGGAGCCGCGTGGAACGATCGGCGACGCGTGGTGGACTTTGGCGGGTACAACAGGTCCATTGAGGCCATCCTCGCGAGCGCTTGGTTCGCGGGTGGCAAGCCGGCCAGCGTCGTAGACGATGTCCTCGACATCCAGGTCACCACGGGAGGAGAGGGAGGCATTTTTGGTTACACGAGCCGCGACAGCGACGGTGACTATCGGGGCTATCTGAGCCTGGGCGCCGGTTCGGTGTTGGTCGCAGCGTCACGCGATCCGGGAGGAAGCGTCGTGAGCCCCGCGGCCCTTTGGAAAGCCCTCTTCGGGGGATTCGTTCCTCCGAGCCAAGCGGGTTCTTCGGGGCCCTCGCCCGCCACCTTGGCGCTGAGGGCGCGTCACGAACGCATGCTTCGTCGCAATGCGATCACCTCGGAAGAAGTGGCGGCCGTTAAGAAACACCTCG
>JBIKVI010000199.1:0-8074 GCA_044356935.1 Silvanigrellaceae bacterium
GCCTGGTGTCGACGAATTCCCGTTGGGGGAGGCTGCGCCGGGGATCTTCTTCTCGTCCATGATTCTCCTCGCGATTCTCGCGCGGCCCAAGGGGGCATGCCCGCGGCCTTGGTCAATATGGACGCGGGTTTGGGACTGTCAACCGTCCGGGGTCACCGGTGCCTTTGTGAGCGGACAATGGCTCCGTCTCTAGGATTCCGGCCTCAAGGAGCTTGCGTGGCTCGATCTGTTCTGTTAGTGCCATGCGTTACGTTCCGACTTGCCCTTTGGAGGTTCCCATGTCCCGCATTTGCACCCTGTCCGGAAAGGGCAGCATGGTTGGCAACCGCGTCTCGCATGCCAACAACAAGACCAAGGTCCGTCTCCTGGCGAACCTTCAAGAAAAGCGCATCTACGCCCCCTCGCTCGGCAAGTTCGTGCGCGTGCGGCTGTCGACGAGCGCTCTGCGCACGGTGAACCGCATCGGCCTCGAAGCCTATGCAGCCAAGGTCGGCCTCAAGCTGTCCTA
The DNA here is from genome assembly GCA_044356935.1 of Silvanigrellaceae bacterium. Classification (GTDB taxonomy): domain Bacteria; phylum Bdellovibrionota_B; class Oligoflexia; order Silvanigrellales; family Silvanigrellaceae; genus JADCJN01. Next base: position 509 of record JBIKVI010000199.1, read on the forward strand.
AGCCGCGCTTCCCGGCTGTTCCGTTAAAAACGCGACCTTCCATATGAGAAGCGTCGCGTTTTTTCAGTTTGCCATTTCAATTATGCCCACTTCAAATCTTGCCTTGCTCGCGACACGATGAGCGAGCCGAGACGCAATGACTATTTTGGCGCTTGGGCTTAGACCACTCGAACCGATTATCGCGCTGATTTCATTTCTTTCACACGCGTCACCCGGGTCTGCACATCACCAAGGGCGCATCGCATGATTTCGACTTCCCAGGTGTTGCCCTTGACCCCTTCCTTGAGGGCCTCGAGCCAGGACACGATCCCCTCACAGGCCGCCTCGGACGACTGATCCTGCGAGCCGAGTTCGTCGTCGTTATACCGTTCGAGGAAGTTCAGCCAGGCGGCATCTGTGGCATCAACGAGATTCACGAGGCGGTTGAGCTTTACGGTTTGCTCTTGGCCGGCCCAGTCACCGCTGACCTGGAAGGGGTACCAATCGAGCTCATGGCGATGGAGCCACAGTTGCGCAGCATTGGACAAGGGCACGCGGCGGAAGTCTTCCGGATGAGCGTTCTGGAACCCATCGGGCCGTTTCCAGATGATGTGCATGGCGGCGTCTCCTGAGACGGGTGGCGGCCTCGTAAGTTTAGCCTCCTTTTGAGAATTTTCAACGGACAGAGGGAAAAAGGGCAAAAGCGGGCAGATTGCCGCGAAAAGGAACTCATCGGATTTGTCACATATCCGACATCTTCCGCCGTTGGTCCTCGATTGACTCGGGTGCTATCTCGCAGCAGTTATTGCCGCGCGTCGCCTTCCCCCCGAAGACGACTCGGCTATCGCGATGCCACTTCACCACTGCAAGCGCACGCATCGCTCAAAAAAGCATCGGAGGACATCATGGGTTCACAGTTCCTTCCCGCTCTCGTCGCCAGCGGCATCATCGCCTTGGCATTCGGCTCCACGGCCTCCGCCAACGTCATCGTGAAGCTCGACGGCTCGTCCACGGTGTTCCCAGTGTCCGAGGCGGTGGCCGAGGAGTTCCAGAAGTCCAAGAAGGGCGCGGTGAAGGTCACCGTAGGAATCTCCGGCACCGGCGGGGGCTTCAAACGCTTCTGCCGCGGCGAAACCGACATCTCCAATGCCTCGAGGCCCATTCTCAAAGAAGAGATGGAGGCGTGCGCCAAGTCGGGGGTCGAGTACGTCGAGCTGCCCGTGGCCTTTGACGCCCTTACGATCATCGTCTCTCCGAAGAACACCTGGCTCAAGAGCATCACGGTCGCCGAACTTAAGAAGATCTGGGAGCCCGCCGCTCAGGCCAAAGTCATGAAGTGGAAGCAGGTGAATCCAGCCTGGCCCGACGAGCCCATCAAGCTTTACGGCCCCGGCTCCGACTCGGGAACATTCGACTACTTCACGGAGGCCGTGAACGGGAAATCCAAGGCCAGCCGCGGCGACTTCACCGCCAGCGAAGACGATAACGTGCTGGTCCAAGGTGTGGCCAACGACAAAAACGCCATCGGCTATTTTGGCTTCGCCTACTATGAACCCAACCAATCCAAGCTTCGCGCTTTGCCTATCGTAGGAGGCGACGCGGCACCCAAGAAAGGGGTGGCGGTCTCTCCGAGCCGCGAAACGGTCGTCGACGGCACCTACTACCCTTTCTCGCGCCCCATTTTCATTTACGTGAACGCCAAAGCCCTTGAGCGCCCCGAAGTGAAGGAGTTCGCGGACTTCTACATGAAGAACGCGAAGAACCTCGCAAACGCAGTGAAGTACATCGGCCTGCCCGAAGCGGCCTACACCGCGGGTCTCGATCGCGTCGCGAAGAAAACCGTCGGAACCGCTTTCGGTGGCCACAATGAAGTGGGCCTCGCCATCGACGAACTCATGAAGCGCACCCCGAGCCTGAAGTTCGCCGAGAAGAAGTGAGTCCCTCGTTCGCCGTTTCCTTAGGGCGTCCCGTCTGTGGGGCGCCTTCGCCGTAGGATAGGTTTCCACGCGTCGACTCGATACCGGAGCAACGAAATGCAGATCGAGACCTCCTCCCCGCTCCCCGCGGCGAAGCCCCTCGCGCTCGCCTCGAATTTCGGACCCGCGCTGCGTCGCAAGCGCGCCCGGGAAAGAGTCATCACGGGATTCCTGTTCCTCGCCGCCTTCTCGTCGGTCCTAGTGACTGCTGGCATCGTAGGCACGTTGCTCGTGGAGAGCGTCGCATTCTTCGCCCACGTTCCCATTCTGACGTTCCTCACCGACACGCAGTGGACACCCCTGTTCTCCGATCCCAGGTACGGCATCCTCCCCCTCGTGAGCGGGACACTCGTCACGACCCTTGTCGCGTTGACCGTTTCGATTCCCATGGGAACGGCCATTGCCGTCTATCTCTCCGAGTACGCCGGCAAGCGGACGCGGGAAGTCCTCAAGCCTATCCTCGAGCTCCTCTCGGCGGTACCCACGGTCGTTTACGGCTACTTCGCCTTGCTGTTCGTTTCCCCCCTCGTGCAGATGGTGTTCCCCGAGATGGGTGCGTTCAACATGCTCTCAGCTGGTCTCGTCATGGGAATCATGATCGTTCCCTACGTAGGCTCGCTCTCGGAGGACGCCATGCGCGCCGTGCCAGCGGCCCTGCGGGAAGGTTCATACGCCGCGGGGGCAACTCGGTTGCAAACTGCCCGCCGAGTTATTTTTCCCGCGGCGTTCTCGGGCATCTCCTCATCCTACGTGCTCGCCCTGTCGCGCGCAGTGGGCGAGACCATGATTGTAGCCGTGGCAGCGGGCATGCAACCCAACCTTACGTTCGACCCGCGCGAATCCGCCTCCACCATCACAGCCTACATTGTGCAAGTGAGCCTCGGTGACGTGCCTCATGGCTCCATCGGGTACCAAACCATTTTCGCCGCGGGGCTCACTCTTTTCCTCATTACCTTCAGTTTCAACCTGCTGTCGTTCTGGCTGCGACGTCGCTTCCGCGAGGCCTACTGACATGATCCAAGACTCCAATGCCTCGTCCCTCGCCACGATGCGTGCTGAGCTTGGCAGGCGTAAAGCCCTCGATGGCCTGTTTGGCGCCGTGGCGCTCATGGCACTTTTCGTGTCCATCCTCGCGCTCGTTGCTTTGTTCCTGAGCCTCGCCCTGGAAGGCGCTGGACGCTTGAGCCTCGACTTCTTCATGAACTTCCCGTCGCGCATTCCTGCGGAGGCCGGAATCCTGTCGGCTTGGGTTGGCTCCCTCGTGGTGATGTTTGTCACTGCCCTTATCGGCCTTCCGCTGGGCGTTGCCGCAGGTCTGTATCTCGAGGAATACGCACCGAAGAACTCGGTGACCAACTTCATCGAGATCAACATCATGAACTTGGCCGGTGTGCCCTCCATCGTCTACGGGCTCATGGCCCTAAGCCTGTTCGTTTACAAATTCCAACTCGGCCAAAGCGTCCTCACCGCGGGACTAACGCTCGCGCTCCTCACCCTTCCAATCGTCATCACCGCCACGCGGGAGGCCATTCGCACCATCCCGAGCGCCATGCGAGAGGCAGCCTACGCAGTGGGCGCAACGAAGTGGGAAGTCACTAGCCACCACGTCCTGCCCTATTCCATGGGAGGCATCCTGACGGGAACGGTTATCGCTCTCTCCCGCGCCATCGGCGAGACCGCTCCTCTCATAACGATTGGCGCACTGACCTTCATCGCCTTCCTGCCAGCATCCCCCATCACCAACGAAGCGCCCTACATTTCCTTCCAGTGGCTTTGGGACCCCTTCACGGTCATGCCCATCCAGATGTTCAATTGGGTGTCACGTCCGCAAGAGGAGTTCCATAGGAGCGCCGCTACAGCGGGCATGGTCCTCATGACCCTCACTCTCGCCATGAACGGCCTCGCCATTTGGCTGCGCGCGCGTTACCGCTCCCGCATCAAATGGTGAATCCCGAACCGGCGCGCAGAGGCTCCGACGCGCGCCCTTCCCGCGTCGCGAGGCACTCCACCAAACCCCCGACCAGGACTGATGACGCAACAATGCACCCCTCAAGCACACCCCTCAAAGCCCGCGTCCAGAACGTCAATTTCTTTTACGGCTCCAACCACGTCGTAAAGAACGTCAATATGGACATTCAGCAGAACAAAATCACCGCCCTCATCGGCCCTTCAGGATGCGGCAAAACCACCCTCCTGCGTTGCTTTAACCGCATGCACGACCTCACGCCCGACACTCGTTATGAAGGCGCCATCACGCTTTTTCCCGATAACGTGAACGTCATTGGCAAAGAAGTCGACCCCATCGAGATCCGCATGCGCGTGGGCATGGTCTTTCAGAAACCAAACCCGTTCCCTAAGTCCATTTACGAGAACGTCGTTTACGGCTTGCGCGTGCGCGGCTTCAACGACAAGCGCGTGCTCGACGAGCGCGTCGAGAAGGCCCTCCAGGGAGCTGCCTTGTGGAAGGAAGTGAAGGACCGGCTCAACAAACCAGCCTATGATCTCTCGGGCGGACAGCAGCAGCGACTGTGCATCGCCCGTGCACTCGCGGTGGAACCCGAAATCCTGCTGTTCGACGAGCCGACCTCAGCGCTCGACCCCATCGCCACCCGAGCGGTCGAAGATCTCGTCGAAGATCTCAAGCACCGCGTCACGGTGCTCATCGTAACCCACAACATGCAGCAGGCGCAGCGCATATCCGACAACACCGCGTTCATGTACCTCGGCGACCTCGTGGAATTCGCGCCCACAAAGCAACTCTTCCAGAGCCCGGGGAACAAACTTACCGCGGATTACGTGAGCGGCGCTTTCGGCTGAGTGCACCCGCTTAGAACTGGCTCCGTTGGCGTCACCTGGAGCCGGCACGTAGGCATGACACAGACCAAGATTCCTATCGCAAGTCCAGGCGGCGCTGGGAGCGCGGCTGGTATGACTACGATTCCGGAGGGATATGGCGAATCAGGTGAAGCCAGCGGGACCAGTTCAGTCAGTCCTTGATAGCGCTCTGCACGAGGAGGCGAAGTCCTCCGGAGGTCTGCACGAGAGCCTTCACGGCCACGCGTTGGGCGCGAGCCATCTTGGCCGGAACGAATGGCGTGAACGACGGCGCAACCAACGTAACGGGCGTGCCGTCGGACAACGTACCGTTCGCCTGGCAAGGCGAGCAACCGGCTGAAGGGAGGGCGCCGACGCGGATGCCCGTGACGCTTACGACCTTGAACGCGTTGGCGCGCAGCTCGGAGCCCCGCGACAACACCGTGCCCGGCCAACCTGGCGCCGGGGGTCCACGATTTGCGCTTGCGGCGGCGCGAGGCGCTGCATTGGTTTGTGGCTTGGCGCCGGATTTTGGCGCGGGGGCCTTCGCCACCGGGCGCGCACGTTCCGACGCAGCCCGGGCTGCCTGCTTGGCGCGTTCCCGCGAGGCTTCGCTCGTACGCTGATTGAGAGCCAAGCGTTTGGCCTCTTTTCGCGCGGCAGCCTCGATCCGCCGTAACTCCTCGCGCTGCTTGCGCTCTATTGCGCGGACCTCCCTATCGGCCGCGATGCGGAGCTGATCCGCGCGTTTGACAGCCTGTTGCGCGAGGCGATCGGCCTCGCGGCGCGCGGCTTGGCTCTGTGCGACGTCTCCTTTCATGTTTGAGATGCTGCGAGAAAACAAGATAAGGACAAGAGCCAGCAGTGCGACGCCAACACCCACGATGAGCCCGAGGGGGAGCGTTGGAGCTTCAGGACGTCGACGCTTGCTCGAGGAATTGCCACGTGGCGTGCGCGCCCCGGGGCGCGCAGGAGCGGCCACCTTGGTGGCGGAGGCCCCGAACTCGGAGTCGCTCCGATCGGAACTCATGTTGACCCGATTGGTCTGCCAGCGAATCTTCTCGGTCGCCTTGCGAAGCTGGCCCTCGCTTTCCGTGCGGGCACGCTGGTGTTCGGGAACCTCGCGGCCGCGAGGCTTTCCCCCTCGGTCACCTTTCTCCGCTTTCGCTTCACGGGGCGGCTTTTCTTTGGTCTCAACCAGGCCGAGCGAGGCTGCTCGCGGCGACCTGCGCTCGCCTCCACGAGGAGGCTCCGCGCCATCACGTTCTCGACGAAGGCGCTCATTCTCGCGTCGGAGGCTTTCGAGTTCCTCTTGTGCCGAGGGGATGGCGACCATTGCCGGCGCGGTGCCGGCTTCGGTTGGGCGTCCAGGGGGGGAAGTCTGCAGAAGCATTGTGGCAGCGGCACCCCCCGCAGCCAAAAGGGTCGAGGGAGCCGCTGGGCCTGGAGATGCCGCAGCGCTCGCGGCCTCTGAGAAGGTGAGCCGAGGAGCTTGGAAACTCGCGGCCCCTCCCTGTGACTGAGGAGGCGCAGAGGCGCTGGCCATGGGTCCGCTCGAGAAGGTAGACCGTCCCGAACGCGCAACGTTGCTCTCGGGTTTCTTGCCGTCGTTGCTCGCTTGAGCCACCGACGGATTCAGGACAGTGGAATCTCGTTGGGGCGCGACAGCCCAAGGGGGCGTCCACGGAGAAGGGCCAGTAAGGCTGCCTCGGGGTCCGGTCGGAGCCGCAATTGGTTGGGTGGGCGGTTTTGGGTGCGGCATCGTTTCGGGATCACGAGGCGTTGCGACGATGGTCCTTTCGTCACGGACGTCGAACGCACCGCCACTGCTGCGGGGTGGTGAACCTGCTCCGACTCCCGCGGCAACTCCCGCGGCAACTCCCGCGGCAACTCCCGCTCCATCTCCATGACCTTTGGTGTGGGCCGATGCGTATGAAGGTCCGGTTTCCACGACGAGATCCTGCGCGAGGTGCTCCACCACGTCGAGCAACTTGCGCTTGAGCGGACCGTTGCCACGCGAAACGAAGGTGTCGAGTGAAATCTCACCCGCACGCAGCATTTCACGGACCTCGGCCGCGCCGTAGGGTCCTTTCTTTATGTCATCGTGGAAGACGAACCACTGCAAAGGAGACACCTCCCCGTGAGCAGTGGTGTCGGACGATGCCGCGCGAAACTTTGATCGCACCTTTTGGCGATCCCCTCAAAGGAGTCCAATCAACTCCAGACACATCCCACGCTTACGGGTGCGTCACGATTCGAAGGCTGCGGCCACGGGCTTGCCCCCGTGGGAGATACCCTTGGGTCCGGCGGAGCGGTTTCCTTTGCCCTTCTTGCCACGGCCACCACCGGACTCGCCCGTGGCGTGTGAGTGCGCAATTTCGCCCGCATCGATCAGTCCCGACAAGCGATCGAGCACCGATAGGTCGACGTACGGAAGCCAAACGGGAGGGATGTTGTCGCGGTCGAGACCGTAACGAAGAGGAAACAGACTGGCCGGATGAAACTGGGGTCTGACGGGTTGCGCGGCGAGCCGAAGGCCTACCTCCTCGGGGCTACGCATCCCCTTGCGGAGATTGCACTCCTTGCAAGCGGTAACGATGTTGTCCCAGGTCGTCTTGCCTCCCTTTGCAGCGGGTATGAGGTGGTCGAGCGTGAGTCCTCCAACCGGACCCGACCAGTTGCAATATTGGCAACGGTAGCCGTCGCGGAGATAGACGTTCTGGCGAGAAAAGCGGGGCCCTTGGAGGCGGCGGCCCTTGGGTGAACAATTGTTGAGGCGGAGGATCCAGGGGACTGG
>JBIKVI010000200.1:0-8025 GCA_044356935.1 Silvanigrellaceae bacterium
GGAGTGAAAGCGCGCCTGTCGTCACGTCGAGGGGGCACGTAGGTGCTGATTCCAGGCGATGACTCTTCCATGCTCCCGATGTGACCACCGCCTCCTGCGGCAGACACCGCGACTTCGGCCGACTCTCCAACGGCACCAGGTTCATCCTTGCGAACGAAGCGGCGTGTCGTGCGCTTGCGCCCCGACGACGCGTCGCCTGAGTCACCACTGTTGTCGTCAACGTGCTTGGTATCGTCGGTCATGGGTGGGGATCCGTAGTGGAGGGAGGGAGGAAGGAAGGTAAGACGAGGCTGCGAACGTAGCTGCGAAGCTACGCCGAGGAGCGGGTCACGGGGCGAGAGGGAACTCGCGAGAAGGGACCCGGACGAGATCGCGGGGAAATGACGTGGCCAGGACTCGACGGGAAGGTTAACCCGAGCCACCGTTGGAGATCAACCGGTCTTCCGGCGCGGCGCGCCATTGGCTTTTTTGACGACCTTACTGGATGACCTCTTTGATTTGCTCAAGCGCCCACCCGAGGGCGTCTTCCTCGATGACCAGCGGGGGGGCGAATCGGATAGTGGTCGAGCGTGTTTCTTTCGCGAGGATGCCGCGCCGCTGAAGTTCGACACAAAAGCGCCGCGCCGGTCCCGCGCCTTTCGCGATTTCGACGGCATTGAGGAGGCCCTTGCCACGGACTTCCGTCACCACTGTCTGCGGAAGAGTCCTCAAACCCGCGCGAAACATTTCACCGAGCCGGAAGGAGCGCTGGGGGAGCTTCTCGTCTACGAGGATGTCCATCGCCGTCCGGGAGAGGGCGCACGCCAGGGGGTTGCCACCGAACGTCGATCCGTGATCACCCGGCTGAAAAAGACCAAGGACCTCGTCGGTCCCCACCACCGCGGAGATGGGATAGAAACCTCCGCCGAGCGCCTTTCCCAGGATGAGCAGGTCGGGCTTCGCGTCTTCGTATTCATGGGCGAAGAGTTTGCCAGTACGCCCAAGGCCCGTTTGGATTTCGTCGTCAATCATGAGGACGCGGTGCTTGGTGCAAAGACTGCGTACCTGCGCGAGCCAGCCCGCCGGCGGAACGATGACACCCGCTTCACCCTGGATGGGTTCAAAGAGGAAGCCCACGGTGTGAGGTCCAATGGCCTTCTCGAGGGCCGCCGCGTCCCCGTAAGGCACCACACGGAACCCAGGGGTGAAGGGTCCGAAATTCTCTTTGTATTTCTGCTCGGTGGAGAAGCCCACGATGGTGGTCGTCCGACCGTGGAAGTTGTCGCTGCAAACGAGGATCTCGGCCGCGTCGGCGGGCACCTTCTTTACTACGTAGCCCCACTTGCGGGCCGCCTTCACGGCGGTCTCCACGGCCTCGGCACCCGTGTTCATGGGCAATGCGCGCTCCATCCCGCAGAGAGTCGTCACCTCCCGCAGCCAAGGCCCCATCTGGTCATTGTGGAATGCGCGCGATGTCAACGTCACGCGCGATGCCTGATCGCGCAACGTATCGAGCATCCGGCCATGGCAATGCCCTTGGTTAACGGCACTGTACGCGCTGAGCATGTCGAGGTAGCGCTTGCCCTCGACATCCCACACCCACGCCCCTTGGCCACGCGCAACTACAACCTCAAGGGGGTGGTAATTGTGCGCTCCATAGCGTTCCGCCTCATCGATGAACTTGCGAGATACGCTTCCCATGCCAAGGTTCGTGCTTCCCGTCATGACTCCCCTGTCCTTTCCTTCCGGCTGCGGACGGTTCGCTTCTACCCTTGACGCGAATCGTCCGCTTCCACATTAACTCATAGCGCGCGCGGTGCCCCCGGGATCTCCCGTGCCGCCACGAAACCGCCCCTGGAGATGCCATGACCGACGCCTCGAGCGACTTGTGTTGGATCCACATTAAAGACGTCTATACTTTCCTCTATCTGGGCGCCAATCCCCACGAAAGACGTATTGGACAGAACGTGCGCGTCTCCTTATCCGTGCGCATCCCCTATAGGGACACCCGCGACGAACTCGCACGAACCACTGATTACGGAACCTTGGTTGAACGCGTGCAGGAGTTCATTGAGGCTCTCGAGGAAGTGAACCTCCTCGAATACCTCGCCGAACAAGTGCTCGACCTGATTGGCCTCGAGTTCCCCTCCGTGAGATGCGCTCGGCTGACCATCCACAAGGGCTTCGTTCCCTTGCCCCACTTCACAGGTAGCGTTGCCATTGAGGCCGAAAGGACCTTTTCAGCTTCCGCCGAATCAAAGTGAAGGCGTTACTTCCGAACGACGGAAGAGTCGGAAGACGCAGAAAACCCCGTCTGCGGTTCCACAACCGAAGACGGGGTTCCCGGGTCCGTTCCAGAGGCCTCGCGAGATGAGTTTCGAGGCGAGCAACCATCCTTAATTCTCGATGAACGCCTTGAGCTTCTTCGAGCGACAGGGATGGCGGAGTTTGCGCAAAGCCTTGGCCTCAATCTGCCGGATGCGCTCACGCGTCACGTCGAAGCTCTGACCCACCTCCTCGAGGGTATGGTCGGTCTTCTCACCGATGCCGAACCGCATGCGCAATACCTTCTCCTCGCGCGGCGTGAGCGTTGCGAGCACCTTCTTCGTCTGCTCCGAGAGACTCTGCGACGACACGATGTCCACGGGCGCGCCGCGGGTCTTATCTTCGAGGAAGTCGCCGTAGTGGTTGTCCTCCTCCTCGCCGATTGGGGCCTCAAGCGAAATAGGCTCACGCGCGATCTTCATGACCTTGCGGACCTTCTCGATGCTCATGTCCATACGCTGCGCGATTTCCTCAGGGGTGGGTTCGCGGCCCATCTCCTGAACGAGGTAACGGCTCGTGCGCACCATCTTGTTGATGGTCTCGATCATGTGCACTGGGATGCGGATGGTGCGCGCTTGGTCGGCGATGGCGCGCGTGATGGCCTGGCGAATCCACCATGTCGCATAGGTCGAGAACTTGTAACCGCGACGGTATTCAAACTTCTCGACCGCCTTCATGAGGCCGATGTTGCCCTCCTGGATGAGGTCGAGGAACTGGAGGCCACGGTTCATGTATTTCTTGGCGATAGAGACGACGAGGCGCAGGTTCGCCTCGATGAGCTCGCGCTTGGCGTCTTCGGCCATGCGATTGGCCGTCGCCACGATTTGGAACATCCGCGCGATTTCCTTCCTGGGAAGGAAGCAGGCCTGCACGCTACCCGTGACGGTATTCTGAGCGTTCAGAATCGAGCGCTTGCAAGACTCCCAGTCGCGCTCAGCGAGGAAATTCACTTCTATGGGACGTGGAGCATCGGCCGTCGCGTATGCAATGAGCTTCTCCTCGTCCATGCGCGTGCGGTATTTGACCTTGGAGAGTTCCTTCTCCGCGTCTGCTACGTTCTTCGCATGCCCGTCGAGTTCGGTCACAATCTGCTGGATGATTCGGCGATTGATGTTGATCTCTTTGACGATCTCGAACATCTGCACACGCGATTCCTCGACCGTCTCCCGCTCTTGAGCGTTCATTCGGTCGAGGTTCTGGAATCCGTAGCGGTCCTCTACCTCCGTCACGACGCGGGCCTGCTGCAGGAAGGTTTCGACGAGAGCGCGAACGCGCTGCGTTTGCCCTTCGTCAGTGGCCTGGTCCTGTTCGTCGTCAAACCCTTTCACGAGATTCTTGGCTTTGATGACGCCATCAAGGAACTTCTGACCGATATCGGAAATATGCCGGATACCAAGACGCAGATTCACGAGGTGCTCGAGGAGTTTGTTTTCCTCCGCCTCGATTTTCTTGGCTATCTCGACTTCACCGTCTCGCGAAAGGAGAGCCACCTGGCCCATCTTTCGCAAATAGATGCGCACGGGGTCATTGCTACGGCCTAGCGAGGAGTCGAGATCGTCCTCCTCGGCCACGTCACCGCCGAACTCTTCCGCCGCGAGGAAGTCGTCGTCGGGAAGCGGTGCGCCTTCTTCACCTTCGACCTCGAGGTCGGTTCCGAGTTCGTCAATCTCGCCTTCGAATTCAGCCCCGGCTTCGGCCTCGTCGACGTCGACTTCGGCTCCATCGGCGTCGAGCTCCTCTTCGTCGTCGCCCTTGCGCTTACCCTTGCCGGAGGCGCCTTCGGAACCATTTTTGCTCCGCTTCTTCGCCGGAGCCGCATCGGTAGCGCCACTGCGCTCCGGCGAGCCGTCGCTCGTCTTGGCCGTCGGCGAAGGTTTGCCCGCCTTCGCTCCCTCAATGCGCGCACCCTCCTTGTTCGACGGCTTTCCGGCGTCGGTCGCGGAGTTCGACCTCCCCTCTTTCAGAGGTTCTTTCGCGCTGGGAGTGCTGTCCTTGGCTTCTTTTCCAATCTGAGGCTGGGAGGTTTTTGCATTCCTAGCCTTGGCAATCTCGGGCTCCGTAGGTGCTGCCTTGACCAGTTTGGTACCGGGCTTGTCCTCCGGACGCGGAGCGGTTGCTTCGGCAGGACCTTTGACCGCCTTTACCGCCTTGGTCATCGTGGCCGCCTTAAGTGCGGCCTCACGCGCCTCGTCTGTCGCTTTGGCGCGCGGCTCCTTTTCGCGAGATTCAGCGACGCCCTTTGGGGCCGTGGAGACGGCAGGGGCTGTCGCCTTTGCCTGTGCCACGGGAACGACCTTGAGGCCGCGCGAATCCGGAGAATCCTTTGCCACCGCGCGCGCAAGCTCAGGCTTGACCGACCGGACCTGGGCAATGGGCGCCGCCCGCACAGGTGCCTTGGGCTGTGCCTTGGGAGCCTCCTTTGCCTGGGTGGCTGCAGGCTTGACCTTGGAAGTCGCCTTCGCAGGAGCAGGAGGTGGCTTCTGGGCCGGTTGCCCTTTTGCTGGCGCCACAGCCTTTCGCAGAGGCGTCGCGTCCTTGCGCGGAATGACCTTCGCCTTCTCAGGCAACTTGCCCTTGGGAGACTTGGATTGGACCTCGTGCCGCTTGTCCTTGGCCTTGGGCGCCGCAGCTTTTGGCGCTGGCTTTGCCGACGCCTTGGGCTTCGAACCGCCCGTGTTGGCCTTTTTGGCCGGAGCCGACTTCCTGGCGGCGGAGACCGACTTGGCAGAGGTCTTCGCGCCGGGTTTCGTCTTCGATGTCGCCATATGCCGCACAACCTCCAGAAATGCGCCCGCATGCCCGCCCGCACGTCGAAGCGAATTCAAACCAAAGTCATATAGATATGCATGATAGGAAAATTTTTCAAGGTATCGATTGATCCCGGAGCCTACCTCATTGGAGCTCCCTCGTCTTGGTTTTTCTTCCTTGTCTCAAGTTCTTCGCCAATCAGCGCGAGGGCTGCCTCCAAGTCCGCCATGTGTTTCCGAATGTTTGCCTGACGAGGATCGCCAGTAGCCACCGCCTCCGCCAAGTGCCTCCCTTCCGCCCTCCAAAGGCCGTTGAGATGGTCACGCTCCATGAGGGCCATGACGCGATCGAGCCCCGCCCTTAAGGTCCCTTGGCGGGCTGAACACTCGGCATCGCGCAAGGCGAGCCGAAGAGCCGCGGCAGAGGGCCCTTCAAAGACGTTCTCCTCCTTGGGAACATCTTTGCGAGAGCGTCTGCGCAAGGGCCCGGAACCCACTTCAAGGAGGACTTGCGCGGCATGCTTGCGAAGTCCCATTTCGTCCTGTTTGGCGAGCGCCAAGAGGATCTTGAGATTTTCGGCCATCTCACCCAAGGCATCTTCGGCCGCGAGGAGTACCGACCTGCCACCGAGTTCGTGCTGCACGTGAAGGAGGTCTCGCACGATTTCCTTCGAGTCTTCTGTAAGGCAACGCGCCAAGGTTTCTTGACAAATCTCAAGTCTCATGACTTCCAGGTCGCCAATAACCTCTGTTCCCTCGTACAGAGCGCGCAAGCGCGGCGGGAGATCGCCTCTCTCCGCGTAGAGGAGAGAACAAACAAGCTTCATTTCCTCCGGGCCCGAAAGCCATCGCAACTTGACTCCTGTCCGCTTGTCCCCTGGCGCAGCGCTTGTTTCGGGAGTCCTCTTGACGCCTAGGGAAGCCGCCGAAGTCGTGTGCCCGGCAACTTTCAAATCCCCACCCGGAGGAGATGCCGTCCGCGCCCCCTGCACGACTTTACCGAAACCAAGACCCTGGGCGGCTGCACCAGCCTTTTGGACAAGGGAGCCCACCATCGTAGCACCTCTCGCCTCGGCCGGCCTGGAAACCGGCGCCGCGAGCAGCCTATGATCCGAAAGCCTGAGGAAACTGGCCACCGACTGCAACGCAAGATCGCGCATGGCCGGATCGGGATGCTCTTCGATGGCTGGCAGGACCTTCTCCCGGACCAACGTCAGCCTCTTTTCCACATCGCGAACGTCGACGCCTTCGCACGCGATCTCGCAAACCTTGTCCATGAGAGGGCGCGCTTTGCCAAGGAGTGACACAAACGCCTCTCGACCATGAGCGCGCACGAACTCGTCGGGATCTTTGCCGTCAGGAACAGAAAGATAGCGAAGGGTGAATCGGCCCAGCGGGAACACCTTTCTGAACAGGGCCAGCGTGGCCGCTTGCCCCGCCCCATCCGCATCGAAAGAGACAATCAACTCTTTCGCCCTGGCCACATGAGCAAGTTTGTCGAGATGCTGAGGCGTCAGGGAAGTGGAAAGGGCCGCAACCACGTTGTCCACACCGTGCGCCGCTAGAGTTAGACAATCAAAGTACCCTTCAACGAGCAAGACAGACCCAGTGCGCGCAATGGGCCCACGAGCGCGATCGAGGTTGTAGACCAGTGTCGACTTCGAAAAGATCTCGCTCTCACGGCTATTCTGGTACTTCGGCTGTTTGCGCATGGGATCCACAGGAGGCAGATAGGTCCTGCCGCCGAAACCCACGACGTTGCCCTTCTCGTCTCGGATGGGAATGAGGATGCGATGCCGAAAGAAGTCGTAGTGGCGCCCGGGCGCTCGCTGCGATGGACTCACCAGACCAATGCGCTCGAGCAGCTCAAGCGGCCAACCTCGTTTTTGGGCTTCGTCACAGACGATGTTCACTTCAAGACTGAGGCCCAGTCGGAACTCGCGGATCCTTTCGAGTGGGTAACCCCGCTTCATCAGGTAGGCTTGAGCCTGCCGCCCCTCAGGGGAGAGCAGGACTCTGTGGTAAAGGTCAGCCACTTCCTGAAGGATGTAGAAGGATTCTTTTCGCGCCCTTTCCCGACGTTCCTGTTCCGGATTGATTTCTCGGTCGTCTTCGTAGTCAAGTTGCACGCCCATTCGGCCGGCAACCATCTCGACTGCCTCGTGAAAGCGAAGACCATCCCGCTCCATCAGGAACGTAATGGCATCGCCATTGGCTTTGCATCCGAAGCAATAGTAGTGGTCTGGATAAACGGTGAAACTGGGTGAATCATCGTTATGGAACGGACACTTCCCCTGATAGAAGCCACCAGACTTCTTGATCTCCACATCGTTCCGCAGGAAATCTTCCAAACGGAAGGACGTCTTCAGACGTTCAATGGATTCCTTCGTTATGCGCTTGGCCACGGCCACCCCCGGAGGACCTAAGATTTTCATTGCGGCTCGGTTTGTCAATCTTCCCGGCACAATCTGCCGTCAATTGAGTCGACATGCGTCGCATCATCCGAGCCGCAACCCATCCGCAACCGAACCGTGACGAAAGAAAGAGAGCGGGCCCAGTTTTGGACCCGCTCTCCTCCGGCCGGTTTCCTAGGAGGAAAACCTTTGCCTCGAAACATCAACCCGCGAGCTTCTTGAGCTTCTTCAGGGCGCGCTTGCGCGCGGCCATGCGCTTGCGTTTGATTTTGACGGATGGCTTCTCGTAGTGCTCGCGCTTGCGGATCTCGGAGAGAATCCCCGCCTTCTCGCACTGCTTCTTGAAGCGACGCATAGCCGATTCGAAGGTCTCGCCTTCCTTAATCTTGACAACTGGCATTTGGAATCACCTCCTTTCCGTCTCAGAGTCTTTCTTGGAGCGCAGATGCTTTAGGCCGCGCTCTCGACTCTGCTTACCGCTTTCACGTCCTGTAACGTTAGTCGTCTCGCCGAGAAAACGCAAGTGCCCGTTAACCGATGCAGGAGTGAATACTGACTCT
>JBIKVI010000016.1:0-26295 GCA_044356935.1 Silvanigrellaceae bacterium
GGAGTGCCCTCTCCTCCACTTGCTCAACCTCTCATCAAGATCGTATCAGCGGACTGATGCCAACAAGCGTCATGGGCGGCCTCAAGTTACAGGCCCAAAACTCAGAGGTCCTTGCCATGTCCCTTTCCAACACGCTTCCCACACCGCGCCAAACCGTTGCCCGAGAGCTCACCCAGGCTGCCTTTGAGAACCATTTCCGTCTCGTCGCCTACGTGCTGCGATCCATGCGCATCTCGGAGCAGGACGTTGAAGAGTTGGCTCAGGAAACGTTCTTGCGTTACCACAGGCATTGTCTCGACGTGAAACCGACCGGCGTGAAGTCGTGGCTCGCCACGACGGCCCGCAACGTGGCGCTCGATGCCATCGGCAAAGACAAGCGCCGTAAAACCGACGTCTGCCACGAAAGCGCACTCTCGGCCGCAAAAGGACTCTGGGACACCGCCACCGAATGCGATGCGGCGCGCCAGTATCTCGGACAAGAAGCCCTCGCGAAGCTCGACTCGTTTACGGAGAACCCCCGTTACCAAGTGTTGCGCGAATTCTATATCGAAGGTCAGAGCGTCAAGGGCATTGCAGTCAGAACCGGCTTGCGCGTGTCGAGCGTGACATCCGCACTCTCCCGCCAGCGCCAGGCCTTCGCCAAGACCGCCTCTTCGCTCGGTCACATGTGACGAAGGAGCTACCGTGCGGACATTGAAGGTTCATGTCGTAGATGACACCCGCGCCTTCCTGGTCGCGGTCCGACAGACGTTGGGCAAAGCGGTGGCATCGTCGGAGGGCATCGAGGATGTCACGTTTTCCGTCGAGACCTTCACCGCTCCAGAGGAGTGGCTCTCGCGCATGAATCTCGTCACGCCAAATGCTGTCGGCCCCTCAGCGCAGAGCATCGCAGCTCTTGAAGCCGTCGAAACATACGAAACGCCTGAGGCACCCGACTTGTGCCTCTTCGACATTTCGATGCACGGAGACGAAGAGGCTGGACTCCATCTCGCGCGCATCGCCAAGGAGCGCATTCCCCGCTCCGTTGTCGTGATGTATTCTCAGTTCGATGACGCCGATACCATCTTGAAGCTCATGGAAGCCGGCGCCGATTCTTTCGTTTCCAAACGCACGCCGCTGGGTGAGTTGCCGCGCGAGCTGGCCCAAGCCCATTCCGTTGGGCTCAGGAAACGTCCTACGCGCGTTGCGCGCATCGGCCCCGCTCTTTCGAAGCGATGCGTGGGCGCGACACTGGAAACCGTCGCCGAGCGCATACCCGGCATCCTCAACTCCGCGCTCCGGGCGGTCCATGTGGAAGGGGAAACCGGTACAGGCAAGGAGGTTGTCGCCGACCTCATCGACCTCGCCTTGAAGACGGCCACTCGCCCCACCCCGTTCGTGCGCGTCAACTGTGGCGCCCTCACGTCGTCACTCCTCGAGAGCGAACTCTTTGGCCACCGCAAGGGTGCGTTCACGGGCGCAACGAGCGATAAGGAAGGTCTCATTGAGGCCGCCCACGGTGGCTGGATTTTCCTCGATGAGGTGGCGTGCCTTTCTGCCGCCGCGCAAACCTCGCTCCTTCGCGTCATCGAGAACCAGGAACTCCTTCGCGTGGGCGACACGCGTCCACGCAAACTCGACATCCGCGTCTTGTCGGCATGCAACGAGAGCCTCGGAGAAAAGGTCCGCGACGGAACGTTCAGGCGCGACCTCTGGCAAAGGCTCACCGAGACGAGCCTGGCACTTCCCCCCCTGCGCGAGCGCAAGCAGGAAATAGAATTGCTCGCACGTTACTTCTGCAAAACGCTCGAGGGAGGGCCCTTCGATTTGAGTCCGGCCGCGCTCGAGTTGCTCAAGCGGAACGACTGGAAGGAAGGCAACGTTCGCCAGCTGCGCAACTGTCTGCGAGCCATGACGGAATTCTCGGAATCGCGGCTGCTTGGCCCCAACTCCATTCCACGCGAGATTTTCGCGTCCATCGGGAGATCGAGCCCAGATGCCAGTCGTTCCAAACTCGCCGCCTGCGCCTTCCGTTCCTTTGGTGATCCCCAATGTCACCCCTGCGCCCACCCTCGTGCCTCCGATACCTTCTGTAGGCGTGCGCGAGCCATCCGACGCCTCCGTAGAATTATTCTTCTCGGTGCGAGATGACTCCCTTCCCGACTTGGAGGACAAGCTCTTTTGCGCCTACCTTCGAGCCCTGTTCGCGTCCGAATCGGTTGGGTACGTGTGGACCTTGCGCTCCCTTGCCAATCGCACTGGTGTGTCGCGTATGACCCTCTCCCGTCGGTTGCAAGCCCTCGTCGAGGCTGGTCGACTCTCCGACTCCGAGCTTCCCTCCCACTTCCGACGCCGGAATGCCCCGGCCCGCCGCAAGGAGTGACCCATGGAATCCGATCGCAAGATTCGCCACGACACCGCGACGTGGCTTGGAACGCTCTCCATGGTCCTCCAGCTCGCCGAGAGCGGTTACGATTTCACGACTCCTGAAGGAGCTGAAATCCTCGAAGAGGCACGCCGCGGGCTGGCGCTCATCGAGGCCAAACTCCAACGCAACGCCGAAGCTGCGGCGGCGAGCCAATCGCCGGTGAGGTGAAGGTCACTTCGGAGTTGCCCGTTCGACGAGTTCCCGCCACGTGCAGGGCGCCTTCGGCACGACGAACACGCCTTGGCCCGCGGGAATCTCCAGGTTGGGTTCGTTCGAACACAGGAGAAGAAGACCTTTGAACCCGCGTTGGCGCATTTTTACCAGGAAGTCCGATCCCAGCGTCGCGGATTCGGATCCGAAGTGTTGGTCTGAAAGTATAGCGTCGAAGGGTGCGGCATCCGAAGACTCGATTTCCTGGGCGAGGAAGTCGTCCGGACTCGAGAAGCATGCGACCTCGGCAGCCTTTTCCAAGGCAATGCGCCAGGTCGTTCGGTACGTTGTGGAGTCGTCGAGGATCGCGATTCGAGGCCGATTGCGATCCAGCGTGCTGCCGATGATTGCGTGAATCGATCGCCTGTCCGCCGGTTTTGGCACCGCCCTATCGATGGAGCTCTCGGCGAGTATCCGATGGTCTTCGTTAACGAGGCGATTGGTGTGAAGGACGATGAAAGGCGCCGGACGGTGGCTTTTCAGGCGACGCGCGATATCAAGTCCGGTCTTCGAGGAGTGCCCGAGATCGAGGTCCAAGATGGCCAAGTGGGGCATCCAATCTTCAACGGCTTCGAGGGCTGATTCGAGTGAACCCGCGATGCGAAGCTCAACGCAGCCAGGCCGCACCTGGAGTTCGCTCAGATGCCCCTGCAATGCGGCCCGGTAGACGGCTTCATCGTCGACTATCAGCACGCGCAGAGGAAGCATTCTCCCCTCGAGGCGCGCGCGCAGTTCGGTGGATGGCTCGTCGTCGATTTCGATACCGGGCTTTGAGGGGTCCCTTTCCCATGCGGATTCATCGATATCATTGAGGCTGCTGAAGAACATGCGGAGCTCTAATGCGTTCAATGGCGGAGAGCTGCTTTCGGGCGAGGGGTCAATTGTGTTTCCAGCTGGAAGGACGACCCTGAACTCCACCAGGCCTTGAGGGTTGGTTTCGTTGCGGGTGGAGGCGCAGCTCACTTGGCCTCCGTGCCGCGCGATGATGCGCTGGGTGATGGCCAGTCCTAGTCCTGTTCCCTGTTCTTTTCCGCTGGTGAAGCCGTCGTCGAACAAGCGCGATAGCGCCGCGGGTGGGATGTAGGAACCTGTGTTGGCTAGTTTCAGCTCGACTTCCCCGGTGGCGAGCTGACGGGACACGAAGCTCAACTCAGTTCCTTGCGGGACGGCCTCAATGGCATTGGCCACGATGTTGACGAGCGCTCGCGTCATCCGCGGGAGGTCGATTGCCACGGCTGTCGCATGGGCGAGATTCCAACGGAACATATGGGGGCTCGTTCGGTCATAGGCCCTCTCCCGAAACACGCCCCAAAGTGTTGAGAGGAGGAGTTCCTCGATCCGTACGTCTTTCACTTTCAAAGGTCTTTCAGTGCTCGCTTCCATGACATCTTCAACCATGGCGTCGACTTGCACGAGGGCCCGCTCCACATCGGGAACGCACTCGCGCAGGAGTTCCTCACGGGCCTCCAAGGATGGTCTACTCCTCAGCGCATCGACCATTCCCCGTAGCATCGTAAGAGGGCGTCTGACGTCGTGAGCGAGCATCTGGGACGCCCGTCCGACTGCAGCCGCAGTTTGGGTGCGCGCCAGTTCGCGCGACTGCCGGGAGATCGTTTCGGCCTGCGTCGCCATGAGGTCCTCATTGCGCGCGAGGTTCTGGTAGAGTCGCCTTCGCATGCGCTCAACCGAGACGTATGCGAGCGACGCAATCATGCAGAAGATGATGTTGTTCATGAGCGGGAAGCCGAGAATCGCACCTGCATCCCAGTGAGCGGCGAAGAGGAAGGCGAGGATCTGCAAAAAAAGTCCGCCGCCCATCGTGATGAGGAAATCTGAAGGGAACAAAGGCACCATCAGGCAAACCATGAGGGATTGCGCGAAGCCGTATATGTACTCGGAGTGCTGTCCACCCGTCGAAGCGACTTGATAGGTTACGGACACAAGGTTCGACGCCATCACGAGGAGGAACAAGTGATTGGGACGTTTGTTGAAGGCTCCACGGGTCATCGCCACGAAAAGGAGGATAGACAAGGCGATGAACTGAATTCGGCATATGAGGAAGTCAACGCGGAATCCGAAAACTCGCGCATCGACGAAGGCGTAAAAAACGTAGATGGGGATGCCGACCAAGGCGACCATCAGCTTAATGGCCGCGACGTAGTCGCGCAGGCGAGCCTCGCGCTCGAAAGGGAAGTTCGAGGTCGTGTCCACGGGTGCTCCTAGAGTAAGGCTCATGACGCCGGGCATTCCTCCGAGTATACTCCCCAACGTGGGTCCTGCCGCGGCGCGTCAATGTGACGCCACGGGGAACCTTCGCATCCGGGAGGAAACAGGGCCGTGGGTCTCGAGTCGACGCTCGATCTCGAACGCGTGCTCGATTACGCGCGACACTTCGGCGAGGAAAGGGAGATGGAAAGGCTATGGACGCTCGCCCGCACCAACCCATGAGCTTCGAGGAATTCCTCGCGTGGCTCGACGAATACTGGGATCTTTTCGGTCCTCCGGTGGGGCCGAATTTGCCTTACGTTACGACGCGTCCTGTGCTGTGAACGCTTCGCGCACTCAATTTAAACGTCAGGACGCCCCGCGCTGCGTGAAGCGCACGATTCCGCTCAGTAGAACGATTGCGACTCGCTGAACTTCGAACGACCTCCCACGCGCGAGCGGATCAGGCCATCGATGATCGCCTCCCAGTCTGCTGAACGGGCTTCGGAATCGTCGACTTCGAAGGCGAGGATGTCGTCGGTAGACTCCCCGAAGAGGCCCGAGAAGCCCGAACGGCGCCGATCGATTTCGAGCACGACGCGCAACCCGCCTGGGCGCGCGAGGAACGTGACCTCGACTTCGTTGATGCTGTTGCCATAGACGCCGTACGCCGAGAATTCGAGCTCCTGGAAGCAAGGATGCGAAGATCCGGAGATACGGCCGTATTCGACGTCGGCCTTGGAGAAGCGCATTCCCAGTCGGCCGAAGGCCTCGAGGATCCGAGCTTGCGACGGTAGCGCGGCGACGCGCACGGGGTCTGCGTCAGAGGCGTCGATTGCGCCGCGGATGTCGAGCCGAGTGCGCACGTAGACTTCGCAGGGAAGGGACATACCGTTCCAAACATTGATGGGCGTCTCTTGGGGTACAGGAAGTTCGACGCGGAAGGAACGTGTTTCGTTGGCGCCAAGGGTGAAGGCGCCCGACACCCCGTAGGAGGCGAGCTCCACCTCGTGCCACGTTACGCCCGTCTCTTCGCGCTCACGCTTGGCGCGGGTGCACAGCACCAAGGCGATGCCGCCTACGTCCTGCGCGACGGATCCACCCTTCACGTCCACCGAGGCCGAAATGACGCCCCCGGGGACGCAGGGGGCCTCGCCCAAACGGGTTTCGATCTTCGCGCCGCCGATGCCGGCTTTGGCTAGAAGGGACTTGAACATGGGATTCTCCTTGGTGTGAGTGACCTCGGTAGGATCCCACGTCCGCGCCCCGGGGGGTAATCGAAAATGGCGAAGGGTTTGTTCGTTCAGTGCGAAGGGTGTGGCCGGCTAAAGGATTTTCTCCAGGAACTCCCGTGCCCGCGCCGATCGCGGGGCCTCGAAGAAGGTCTCCGGTGGTGCCTCTTCCACGATGCGACCCGCATCCATGAACACGACGCGGTGAGCGACCTCGCGTGCGAATCCCATTTCGTGGGTCACGCAGATCATGGTCATGCCGCCGCGGGCGAGTTCCTTCATGACGTCGAGGACCTCCTTGACCATCTCGGGATCGAGCGCGGAGGTGGGTTCGTCGAAGAGCATGACCTTTGGGCGCATGGCGAGGGCTCGCGCGATGGCCACGCGCTGCTGCTGGCCGCCGGAGAGCTGGGCCGGGTAGGCATCGGCCTTCTCGGGAATGCGCACGCGCGCGAGGAGATCACGCGCCTCGTCGCGCGCTTTTTCGTTGGGCGTGCGTCGCACGAGCCGCGGAGCGAGGGTGAGGTTTTCGAGCACCGTGAGGTGGGGGAACAGATTGAACGACTGGAACACCATGCCCACTTCGGTGCGGACACGTGCGAGTGCGCGGGGGCTCTCGCTTGTGTCGATGCCGTCGACGACGACGCGCCCGTCGTCGATGGCTTCGAGTCCATTGATGGCGCGGATGAGCGTGGACTTGCCCGAGCCCGATGGCCCGACAACCACCACCACCTCACCCGCCTGCAGGGCGAGCGACACGCCGTTGAGGGCGGCGTGGTCGCCGAAGCGTTTTGTAACGTTTTCCATGCGCACTAGAGGATGCACGGGCGTGGGCGTGGGCGTGGGCGTGGGCGCTGTGGGGCTTTGTGTTTGGGAAGTCATGGGTCAAGTCCTCCAGCGGGGTGCGAGGGCGCGTCCGACGCCTGCAATCATCATGCTCGCACCGGCGTAAAGGGCGGCGGCGAACAAGAGGGGTTCTACATCGAACCCCAGCCATTCGGGGCTACGTGGAATGGCCCGCGCGATGCCGAGGAGGTCGAGCAGGCCCACGATGGTAACGAGTGAAGTGTCTTTGAAGAGGCCGATGAAGGTGGCCACCAATCCGGGCAAGGCCACGCGCGCGGCCTGGGGAAACACCACGTGTCGAAGGGCGTCAAAACGTCCCAGCGCCAGGGCCGAGGCGGCTTCCGTTTGTCCGCGCGCAACGGCGAGAAGTCCGCCACGCCACACCTCGGCGGTGTAGGCCGAAAGGAACGCCGCAAGGGCGAGGATGGCGCGCGTGATTTCGCTGGGCGAACCGAAGCTCGGCGGCAGGAAGAGCGGGAAGAGGAAATGGCCCACGAAGAGAATGGTGATGAGGGGAACGCCACGCACGGTTTCGATGAACCCTGTGGCCAGTATCGAAACCACTCGCCACGAGCTCGTGCGCGCGAGGGCCAGAGCCAGGCCGGGGACGAGTGCTGTAAGGATGGCGGACGCCGAGAGCAACCACGTGAGCGAGAAGCCGCCCCAAAGTTCGGTGGGGACCGGCGGAAGGCCTGTGTTTGCGAGCGATGCGTGGCCCGATTGCACCAGGAGCTGAATGGGAAGGACCGCCAGCGGAGCCAGCAGCCACACTGGGCGAGCCCGTGCCCACAGTGCGGGCGCGAGGAACGACGCCACGCCAAGTGCGATGACGACCAGAGGCCGCCAGAGCATCTCCTGCGGGTAACGGCCTCCCAGAAGGAGCGGGATGTTTTGCGTCACCGCAGGCCAGCAGGCTCCGGCCTTGCGGACGCCCTCGGCGACGCACGCGGCCGATGTCGTACCAAGCCAGGTGGCGTCGAGCACGAGCCAACGGAACAGGGGCCACGCCGCGAGGGCGGCCACCACGGCGCCAGGCGCCCACGGAGGCATCCACGCGGGAAGCCAAGGAACACGGCGCCGCGGGAGCGCCCTGGGTGTTTGTGCAGCCGCGGCTGGCGCGCCCTGCGGAGGCGTCGCGCTCATGTGGCCGCCCCTTCGCGCACGCGCAGCCTGCGATTCCAGCCATTGAGCACGGCGGAGGCGAGCAGCGAGAAGGACAAGAAAACAGCCATCCAGAGCGCCACCACTTCAAGCGCCTGTCCGGTTTGATTGATGATGGTTCCGCCCACGCCCACGACCTCCGGGTAACCGATGGCCACGGCCAGGGAGCTGTTTTTGAGGAGGTTGAGGTACTGGCTCACCAGCGGCGGCACGGCCACGCGCAGCGCCTGGGGAAACACTACCGTGCGGAAGGCCTGGGCGCGCGAGAGGCCCAATGCGGCTGCGGCCTCGCCCTGCCCGCGTGGCAACGTGGTGATGGCCGCGCGTAGGAGTTCCGCGATGAAGCTCGCGGTGTAAAGTGACAAGCCCGCGGTGAGCGCCACGAACTCGGGCGAGAGCGCCAAGCCGCCGCGTAAATTTCGCCCCCCGAAGACGAGCTCGGGAACGTCCCAGGCGAGGCTGCCTCCTTCCGACACAACGGGACCGGGCACGAACAGGCCGCGGTTATTGAGGAACACATCGCCCACCCGCAGGCTCGACTCCACGTCCGGCAGGACCGCGAGCAAGATAACGTACCAAAGCAGCAGCTGCAGGAGCAGGGGAACGTTCCGTGAGGTGCGGATGTAAGCTTGGGCCACAAGGGCGAGCGGCGAGCCGGGCACCGATGCGAACACGGAAACGAACACGCCCAGCAAAGTGGCCAAGACTACGCCAACCACTCCCACTTTGAGCGTGTTGATGACGCCAGTGGCGAAGGCGAGCCGGTAACTTCCCTCGGGCGCGTAGGAGGTGAATCCCCAACCTTCGGCGCCTTTCCATGGCAGCGGGAACGTTTCGGCGATGTCGAAGCCCGCTGGTTGAGTGAGGAATCCGTAGCCGCCGCCGAGGCCGCGGCTCTGCATGTTCCCGCTAACGTTGGCGGCCAAAAGCGCGATGGCGGCGAGCACGACGCCCACGAGGAGCGCCTGCCAGGCCACGCGCGCTAGGTTCGTGTTCACACGCCGCATGCGTCAGTTGAACGGAGGGGAGAATTGAAGTCCGCCCTTGTTCCACAGGGCGTTGAGACCGCGTTCGAGCTTGAGCGGTGTTGACGGGCCCAGGTGGCGATCGAAGACCTCACCGTAATTGCCCACGGAAGCGATGGCCTTGAGGGCCCAGTCTTTGCTCAGGCCCATGTCTTGGCCCAGGGTGCCTTGGTGACCCAGAAGGCGCAGGACTTCGGGGTCCGCGTTCTTGGCCTGCGCATTCACGTTCCCTTTGGTGATGCCTTTTTCTTCGGCCGACACGAGGGCGAAGTGCGTCCAGCGCACCACGTCGGACCACTGCGCGTCGCCATGTCGCGTGGCCGCAGAGAGCGGTTCCTTGGAAATGATGTCGGGCAATATGAGGTGGTCGACCGGATTCTTGAGCGAGGCGCGGATGGCCGCAAGCCCCGAGGCGTCGGTGGTGTAGGCGTCGCACCGACCGGCGGCGTAGGCCTTGTTGGCGTCATTGAAGTTGGCGAACACGACGGGCTTGTACTTCATTTTGTTGACGCGGAAGTACTCGGTGAGGTTGAGCTCAGTGGTGGTGCCCGATTGCACGCAAACAGATGCACCATCGAGTTCCTTTGCGCTCTTCACCTTGAGTGAGTTGGGCACGAGGAAGCCCTGGCCGTCGTAATAGTTCACGGCGCCAAACTCGAACGCGAGCTTGGTGTCGCGCGAGAGGCTCCAGGTCGTGTTGCGGGTGAGGACGTCGACCTCGCCCGACTGCAGGGCGGTGAACCGGGTTGTGGCGTTGAGCGGCTTGAAGCGCGCATCCACTCCCACGGCCGCTGCGATGGCGCGGCAAAAATCGGCGTCGACGCCCTGCACTTGACCCTTGGCGTCGGTGGAAGAGAATCCGGCGAGATCGCCCGTGACGCCGCACATGACGAATCCCTGCTTCTTGACCTTGGCCAAGGTGGCCTGCGCGAAGGCGGGAGCTGAAAAGCCGAAAGCGGCGAAAGCGGCGAAAACGGCGAATTTCAAGTGGCGGAGTGACGTGTGCATTATCATAGCGTCTCCTTAAAGCCCAAGAGGGAACCTCAGAGGGTTTTAGTCGCGATCGCTGAGAATGCCAATCACCCGCGGATGAGTTCGTGTCTGTTTTCGACGATCTCTTGGGCTTCCCTGACCACGTCGGCGCAAAGCTTATGGAAACAATTTCTCCCCCGCCACATCTGCGAGTCGCGGCGCGGCCGCGTCTTTGGGCGACACGAGCGGCTCGTTCATCCCAATGTCGGACAAGGGCCATTCGATGGCCAAATCTGGGTCGTTCCAGCCCACCGCGCCTTCGGCTTCGGGAGCGTAAGTGTCGGTGCATTTGTAGAGGAACACGGTGTCTTCCGCCAACGACAGGAATCCGTGCGCGAAGCCCGGCGGGATCCAGAGTTGCCTCGCGTTGGAGGCTGTGAGGGCGACGCCGTACCAGCGGCCGAACGTTGCGCTCGTCCGCCTCAAATCTACGGCCACGTCGAACACGGCGCCTCGCGCCACCGAAACGAGTTTGCCTTGGGGGCGGGGATTCTGGAAATGGAGACCGCGGAGCACGCCCTTGCGGGAAACCGACAGGTTGTCCTGGACGAAAGGGCCCGCGATGCCAGCATCGGCGTAGCGTGGCGCGTTGAACGTCTCGCAGAAGGCGCCGCGGTCGTCGGCGAAAATGCGGGGCTCCACGAGCAGGACTCCCTCGAGGGGGGTCGATGTTACCTTCACGGTCAGTGGCTCCCCTGCAGTACGACCTGGAGAAGGTATTTCCCGTAGGTGGAATTCTTCATGGGCGCGGCGATGGAGGCCACGGTTTCGGCGTCGACCCACCCCTTGCGGAAGGCGATTTCCTCGGGGCACGCGATTTTGAGCCCTTGGCGCGATTCCACCGTTTCGATGAAATTCGACGCCTGCAGGAGCGACTCGTGGGTCCCCATGTCGAGCCATGCGTTGCCGCGGCCGAGGCGTTCCACGCGCAGCGCGCCGCGCCTGAGGTACTCGACGTTGACGTCGGTAATCTCGAGTTCGCCACGCGGCGAGGGCTTGAGGCCTTTGGCGATGGACACCACGTCGGAGTCGTAGAAATAGAGTCCGACCACTGCGTGGTTCGACTTGGGCGCCTTCGGCTTCTCCTCAATGGAAATAGCCTTGCCCGAGGCGTCGAACTCGACCACGCCGTAACGTTCGGGGTCGCGCACGTAGTAGCCGAACACCGTGGCCCCGGTCGTTTGGTCGGCGGCACGGCGCAGGGCATCGGTGAGGTGCGCGCCGTAGAACACATTGTCGCCCAAAATGAGGCAAGCGGGGCTGCCCGCCAAGAACCGCTCCCCAATGAGGAAAGCTTGCGCGAGTCCGTCGGGAGAGGGCTGTACCTCGTACGAGAGGTTGATGCCCCACCGCGCGCCGTCCCCTAAGAGCCGCTGGAAATGGGGAAGGTCGTGGGGAGTGCTGATGAGGAGGATGTCTCGTAGGCCCGCGAGCATGAGCGTCGAGAGCGGGTAGTAGATCATGGGTTTGTCGTACACCGGCAGCAGCTGCTTGGAAACGACATTGGTGAGCGGAGCGAGGCGCGTGCCCGAGCCGCCCGCAAGGATGATGCCTTTGGAGTGAGCCATGGAGTGGACCTTCCCTTGGACCTGCAGTCGATGCGTGAGTTGCGAAACAAAGAAGAAATGAGGGCGATTGCCAACCTCGGCGTTGACATCATAGGGGGGCGAAGGTGTCGTGCCAAGGGATGCTGCGAACTCAAGTCGCGCGTCCGAGGAGCAAAGTTTGCGTGGGGAAAGCGAAATCGATTCCAGCTTCCTTGAATTGCGTGAGCATTTGCTTCATCAGGCTTTGGTGAACCTCCATGTAGTCGGGGAACTCTGGAGAGAGCACCCAATAAATGACTTCGAACTCCAGTGATGAAGCGCCGAAGTTCATGCAATGCACGCGTTCAAAGCGCGCGCGCTCGTCGGCCTCCAGCGCCGTCCTCACGATTTTCCCGGCGACGTCGATCTTCTCGGGCGACGTGTCGTATGTCACGCCGAACCTGAACGCCACGCGCCTGTGGGTCATGCGCTTGAAATTGCGCACGCGCGACTGCAGGAGGTCGGAGTTCGGGAAGACGATCTGCTCACCGCTCAGGGAGCGGATGCGGGTCGTTTTCAAACCCACCTTCTCGACGTTGCCCATGACCTCGCCCACCACGATGAAGTCGCCCACCTCGAATGGCTTGTCGAGCGCAATGGACAACGACGCGAAGAGGTCGCCTAGGATGTTCTGCATCGCCAAAGCGACGGCGATGCCGCCGATGCCAAGACCCGTGATGAGTGCGGTGATGTTCACGCCGAGGTTGTCGAGGAACAGGAGCAGGACGATGACCGATACCACGAGGCGAATGAGAAACGAGAGGATGACAGCCTTTGGGCTCGCGAAGTTCCCGTCGGACGCGTGTTGGTCCTTTATCCATCGACGCAGGGCTATTTGAACCGCGGTGTCGAGCCAGAGCACGAGTTGGAAGAACACGATGGCCATGAACGCGATCTCGAGCCCGCGCGAAACGCGAGTGCCGAGGACGAGGCCTTGCGTGGCGAGCATGACGGCCGTGGCGATGATAGTGGCGTTGCGCGTGCGCGAGACAATCATGTAGAGATCATCGTCCCACAGCATGGCCGAGCTTGCCGTCACTTTGCGCAAGAAGACGAAAACCCACTTCTTCAAGCGGTGGAGGACGACCGAGAGGAGCACCACCGCGATGGCGGCGAGGACCCACGCTTGCAAGGTGTTGCGGTAGACCACCGCTTCGAGAATGGGTAGTGTGTCGAATGTGATCACGTCGTTGTATGAAGCCATCGAAAGGTTTTCCTCCATCGTTGCGATGGTCAACAAACTGTGTCCTAGGCCGATGGTCAAGTGCAGGACGCGTGGCCCGAGGAGGTTACATGGGTTCGCCGCATGCGCTAGGTGGTTACCTTCCCGACCTCCTTATGGGGAAAGAAGAAGCTCCCGCTCGGTTTTCCTCGCCCACCTCCGACGAGGATTGGATGCGTGAGGCTTTGCGCGCTTCGCACGTGGGCTGTGGCCGCGCGAGCCCGAATCCGAGTGTCGGCTGTGTCCTCGTTAAGGATGGACGCGAAATTGCGCGGGGCTGCACCGACTGGTTCGGCGGCGTGCACGGAGAGCGCGCGGCCGTCGCGGGAGTACCCGAAGGCGTCGAGTGGAGTGGTGTTACTGCCTATGTGGTGCTTGAACCTTGCGCGCACCAGGGCAAGCAGCCTCCCTGCGCCGCTCTCCTTGCCGAGAAGAAACCGGGGCGTGTGGTGGCTGCGCTCGGCGACCCGTTCGCCGCCGTCGATGGGCGCGGATTTGCCATGCTGCGCGAGGCCGGAGTGCGCGTTGACGTCGGCGTACTCGCGCGCGAAGCCGCGCTGTGGCTCTCGCCCTTCCTCCTCCACGTGCGCCGGCAAAAAGTGATTTTTGCGGGAAAGTGGGCGCAGTCGCTAGACGGCTGCCTCGCCGACGACCATGGCGAATCCCGTTGGATCACCGGATCCCAGTCGCGTCGCTACACGCACTGGTTGCGTCGGAAGTACGACGGCATCCTCGTGGGAGCCGGGACGCTCCTTGCCGACTCGCCTCGACTCGATTCCCGGTTCGACGACACCGGCCGCCACGAGCAGCCCGTGCGATTCGCTTTCGACCCGCGCGCTCGTCTGCTGATGGCCGACAACGCGACCCGTGACGCACTGCGCGCCGGGACTTTGGCATCGGGCTTACCTCTCGTGGTCATCAGCGAAGCGGGTGCCCACACGCAGGCGCGAAGCAGCCATGCGGATTGGCACGACGAACTCTTGGAGGCCGGTGTTCGATTCGAGACCTTTCCGCCATCGTTCCCCTCGGCAATCGGGGGGCTTCGGGCGGTGCTGGAAAACGTCGATTTCTCCGAGCTTCGCCCTGGCCCTTTGCGCGCGCGCCCTGTGAGGAGCGTGCTCGTCGAAGGTGGTCCCCGCCTCCTCACCGCGTTGATGGAGGCGCAGGAGCTCGATCTTTGCCACGCTTTCGTAGCGCCCGTCTTTCTGGGTGGAACGCGCGCGCGCTTGGGCATCCCATCGCCGTTGTCGTCGGCTGAGCGTTATGTTCCTTTAGCGTCTTTCCCCGCGGGAGATGACCTCGTTTGGGAGTTTGCTCCTGGCGATCGCGCCGCGCTCCTCGGGTTCGAAGCTCCCATGGCGCGGACAACCCCTATGGCCTAACGTCTCACAAAGCGGTGCCCGGACTCTCGAGGAAACAAGGCATCCCCTAAAGCCCTCACGTGGTCGAGGGCCGATCGCGGCGAAGCCACGCCGCTGACGGCATGCAAGTAAACGGCGGTCGCCAAGGCGTTTTCGAGCGGCGCAGCGCGCTCCATATGGAGCGCGTGGAGCAGGATTCCCCCCATCCATCCGGCGAGCACGTCGCCGCTGCCGGCTCGTGCCAGTGAAGGGGCAGCCAATGGCGACTGAAGCACCCGCCCGTGAGGCGTCGCCACAGCCGTGAACGGTCCCTTGAGGACGAGGTAACATCCGGTGGCCCGGGCAGCCTCTCGCGCCGCCTCCGCCTTGGAGAGTTCGCCGTCGGCCAAGGAACGGGCGGACTCGGGAGCCATGTGTGCGAACTCGCCCGTGTGGGGCGTGGCGATGACCATCGCGCATCGTGCACGCAGCGCATCGAGGGCACGAGCCGACGTCCACGCGCCGTCGGCCACCACGACGGCCCGAGGCGGTAGTGTCGTGGCGAAACGCGCGAGCATCTGGGAGTCTGGCGCTTCCATGCCGCAGCCCACGACGACCACGCGAACGCGGCCGAGATCGGTCGCGGCGATGCCTTGGTGCCATGCTGGGGCTAGCACCGTTTCGGGGCGACGCGAGAGGATGGCCTCGCGCGAAAGTCCGGAGTCAGAGGAGACACGCACGTAGCCGGGGCGCGTGGCCCACAAAGCCTCAAGTGCGAGGATGCCTGCTCCAGGGTAACGCGCATCGCCCGCCACGAGCAGGGCTTCTCCGCGGGTGAGTTTGTGTTCGTCATTTTGGCGCCGCGCGAACCCCTCGGGGAGGAGCGAGGCTGTGAACACAGCATCCTCCGATGCCTCCGAGCGCAGCCTCATGCCTAACGGAACGAAGCGCTGCCGTCCGGTGAAGCGCGAGGCGTTGTCGCACAGCAACCCCGTCTTGTAGGAGCCGAGCACGAGCGTCTCGTCGGCCCGCACGGTCGCGCCGAGTTGTTTTCCCGTGCGCGCATCGAGTCCCGAAGGAACGTCGATGCTCACGACCCGCGGGCCGTCTGTGATCGTCTCTATCCATTCTCGGGCGTCTTCAGGAATCGGCCGGCTTTGACCAAAACCGTACATCGCATCCACAACCAATACGTAAGTCTCGCCCGCCTCATTGCGCGGAAAGCGCTCGCGCGCGTTTTGCCCCACTTCGCGTGCACCCTGGGCGAGGGCCAAGCCTCGCTGCGACTCGGTGAGTGGTTTGCGCGGTGCACCCAACGACGCCACCTCGACGCGTACTCCGGCCTCAGCGGCCTTGCGTGCGATGGCCCAACCGTCGGCGCCGTTGTGGCCCGGGCCGGTCAAGACGAGCCATGGTCCCGCGGGTGTCTCGCGCGCCAGTGCGCTCCAACACCGTTCTGCAGCCCCCTCAAGGAGGGCCTCTAGCGACAAACCCTTGTCCATGATCGCCTGTTCCGCAAGGCGTACACCGTCGGGTTCGAGCAATGGCACGAGGGTATCTACCGGGTATCCGGCAAGGGTCGGCATCGTCATTTCGGCTGACCTCCAGGCGCGGAGGTCACGACGTCCCGACGTTGCGACCTCCGCTTTCAATGGAGATACCAGTACGAGCCCTCGTTCTGCCAGCGGCATCCGAAGGCGTCGAAGTTGGCTTCCTGAGAGAGGCGCACGGGGCCATAGTAGACGTATTGTCCCGCGCGCTCTCCCCAGGGTCTGCCGAAGTCGCTCAGGTCCGCGCGCAGGTGGACGCACCGGTAACTCGCGGGCGTGTTCGCCATGAAAAGGAAGATCTTTGTTGTGTACTTGCCATCGTTCTTGAACCTGAGCTCTCCGGGCGCCTGCGCCAGCGCGCCCGATCGGAGTTGACCTGCGATGCTCCATGCGTCGCGAAGGACGCCCAGATCGACCGAAGAAACCAGGTTCCAGAGCTCCTCGATGGGCGTAGCACTCACGCCGCTTCCCATTCCCGGCGGCCCAGTTGGCGTCGCAGTCGTCACGACAGTGGGCACCAAAGTGGGCACCAGAGTGGGCACCAAAGTGGGAGTGACCACGGGATTTGGGGCGGAGACCCCGGAGTTCCCCGTCCCTCCCGAGGCTCCTGCTCCCGCCGAACCGCCGAGCTCGGCGAGCTTCGCATCGATCCACCCCCGGAAGGAGCGGACGTCTGTGAACACCGATAGTCCAGCCTCGCACTCGGCGTAGCCCCACGATGTTACCCCGGTGACAACCAATGTGTTTCCTTGTTGCACGTAAGCGGGACCACCGCTGTCGCCCGAGCACACCGCTTTTCGGTCGTTGGATACGAACTTCAGTTGCTTCGAGGACACGAGGTCCTCCGTGAGCGAAAGCTCCAACCGACGCAGCGTGCCCGATCCGCCGCTCGTGCGCCAAAGGATGAAATTCGATGTCCAGCTCAATCCGTACCCGGCCACGATGTGTCGCGTCCCGCGAGGCAGGCTGAGGTTGGGGGCGGCCAGGGTTGCGGGCGTCGATCCCGCGGGCGCCGTCCCGTTGAACCTCAACACCGCCACGTCGTGAATGGGGTCTCGCTCCTGGAGTTCCTGGTTCGCGTCGTAGCGTTCGTGCGCAATGATGCGCGCCACGGCAAACTTCGTAGCCGACTTGATTTCGAGGCCGAATCCGATCTGGAGTCCGCCAATGTCGACCCCACCGTCGAAACAGTGCGCTGCGGACAAAACGTGGTTGGAGCCCACGAGCGTGCCTGTGCAGAGCATCTTGCCTTGGTGGATGATGGCCACCGTGGATCGCGCCACGGCGTCGCCCGAAACGACATCGGTTCCGCCCACGACGCCACGACGGTCCTCGGGCGCAACGCGCTTGCGAGGGCCTTCTGCGCCGTCGCCGTCACGCTTGCAGCCTGTGGCACCCGCGATGATCAGCGCGGACATCAACAAAGCAAACGCCCCCTTCATCAATTCCATTTGCCGTTTCCGACCAGCCATGGTCTCTTCCTTCCTTGGTCGCGAAATTTTGCACTCAGCCCATTCGCTTGAGTTTCACTGGCGAAAGAAGCCTGGTGCGCGCTTCGAGCCGACCCGCTTTCTCCATCACGTAGTCGGCGATTCCGTATTGCCAGTTGGAGAGCGACGGTACTCCCTCGAAGGCGTCCCTCGAGGCCGCGTTCCAGGCCGAGCTGAACTCGGCATAGTTGCGTAAACTGTTTTTCTCGGTGGCCGCCTTGTACTCGCCCTGAAGGCTGAAGTCAGAGCAGTAGAGGGCGTCGTCGAGATCCCCCGCGCCCTTCGGGCCAAGCAGGATGGCGAGTCCGTTGTCTCCGTCGCCGTTGTCGTCCTTGCGGCACGCGTCGGTCACGACGTTGACGATGGCGCGTTTGCCTTTGATGGCGTGCGCGAGGACGTTGAGGCCCACGGCGAGCTGCCGGATGCCTTCAATGTAATTGTAGCTCCTCGGTTTGCCGGCGTCCCCGTTGCGCACCGAAAGGAACCCTTTGCCGTCGAGGTCGGCCAGGTTGAGGAACAGGTTGAAGTTCCGGAGCGGTTTGTCCTCGAAGTCGAGCGCGCGCGCAACGAATTGGCACTGCGCTAGGAAGTCCTTCGAGGCCGTCGTGATTTCGGGAATCTGGCTTTGATCGTCGCGCTTGAAGCGGCCCGCGCCTTGGACCGCGAGGAACTCCGTGAAGTCTCGCGTGGTGAGTTTGGAGGACTCGTACTGACCAAGGCCCTCGAGCTTCACGAGCGAGGAGACGAGCTTCGCACGCCTCTCGATGAATTCTCGCCGTTTCCGTGGGTCCTTCTCAACGTAACGATCGTATGTGAGGAGAGCATTGGCGTCGCCGGGCGCGAGATCGACGAATCCCGGTCTTCGGATGATGCGGTCGAAGTTGGCGATGTACTGCGAAACCTTGAATCCCCTCGAAACGGGCACGGTGCCGTGAGAGCCCGGCATGCGCCGGTAGACGTGGTTGACGTCCTCGGGCCAATTATTGGCGTCGTAATGATCGCCGAGCATGAAAGTCGTGTAGCCCATGGGGCTGAACACGACGCCTTCGGACTCGAGGAAGGCATTGAGGTCGGCCTGTTCATCGAGGAACACGCAGTTGAGCTGGTGGTTCACCGCCTGCTGGGGGCGCTTGAGATTGAGAGCAACCTGAATGGCGACGTTCTCGGGGAAGGCGCCCGAGTGGAGAGACGGCACGGCGTAGTTCACTTCCGACTCGCCCGTGAGCATCATCTGCCCAAACCACTCGTTGAACCGAAGACGTTTGAGTCGCGCATCGGAATGGAGTTTCCGCGCGTCCATGCCGGTGGGGCCTCCCCCCGTGAGCATGCGGATTGCGTTCGATTTGAGGCCCGCAATGGTCGCCCCGCCAGGAAGGTCGGCGTCGCTTTCGGCGTCCGAAGCGCCGAGCTTGCCATCGCTGACGATGGCGTGCTCGGTGGGACCCAAACCGGATGTCACGGGTTGTGTGCCGGCGCTGTTAAGTTTGCCCAATGCGAAGAGGAGACCCACGTCGAGCTGATCGAACACCTTTACAGTGATGATCGTCCAATCCTCTTTGAGCCCCTGCGCTTCTGCCATTCCAAATCGCGCGAGTGCGGCGCCACCGCGGAGCGCGTTCTCAATGAGGACGTGAGAGTCCTCGCCGAGGGCAAGGAGATCGGGAAGAAGCTCGGGCGCCTTGGCCGCGAATTCCGGCAGTACGCGAGTGATGCCTAAGCCATCGAGCACGATCGGTGCGCCGAGGAGCCCGAGGCCAGCTTTGGTGATGAGGTCGCGGCGCGAAAGGCGCGTGTACGGTTTTGCCATGGTGGTCACCTCACCCTGAGGAAGAGATACGATGCGAGGAACGTGGCGATCGCCTTGCGCTTGTTGAATTTGTCTGATGATCCGCAGGCCTTGTCAGCGCCCAGATGCGTGGCCGCTTCGGCGAGGATCGCATCTTCCTCACCAAGGAGGCATCGGTCGAGGAGTTCGCGGGCCGCCGCCGTGCCCTCGCAGTCGAGTTTCTCCGTATCGATATTCCAGGCGACGACGTTTGCGACGGTCTGAGTGGCTATCATGTAAGTGAGGTCGTCGAGCGATGAGCCGTAGACCGAGGCGCGGCGCAGGCTCGCGGGGTCGTCGAGGAACGATTTCTCGATGTCCAGGACGCTCTTGAGAGGCGGTTTTCCTTCCTCCACCACGTCGTAACGCGCCGGAAGGAACGCAACGCGACCTTGCTCGTCCGCTGACACGCGCGCGTCGCGTTCGGCCATCATGGCGGGCGCGACTTCGAAGATGCTGTCGTCGACATCGAGGCAGGTTTTGATGCTCGATTTGAGGAGGGGAAGAGTTTTCCGTTTCGACGAATCGAGGCCCGGAGCGACGTAGAGAGTCCCCTCTCCTGGATTACCGATCTGGGGACCTTTTTTACCGGCTTTTGGAGCCGCCGCGAGTGGCGCGGCGGCGGTGCCCGCCACGGTTCCGCCACCGCTCTTGATGGCGTTCTTCGCGCACGCGGATAGGGAGAGGGTGATAGCGATGATCGCCGGCAAGGCGACAGGTTTAGGCGTGATGATCATTTCGTCGCCCCCGTGACGCTCTTGGCGCACGCGTAGGTGTGCGAGGTGAAGTATGTCTGGAACAGGGGAAGGAGTTTGCCTGCATCCTTGGTCCACGTGTCTTTGAACGACTCCACGAGCTCTGTTGTGGTTACCGGCATCCCGCTCACGATGCGTGGCACGTGCCAGGCGAGCCCACGTGCGAGCGCCTTGCCATCCTCGCCCATCAGCACCCGCGCGAGTCCCTCGATGTCGTTGACCTCGCGTGGGTTTCCCGCAGCATCCGTAACGCAACCTTTCTCGGGACCGTCGCCGCCAATGCGGAGCATGGCTTCAATATTGCCGAGCGAGATGGGACGCCCGTTGGCGGCTGTGTTCCCCGCTCCAGCAGAACCCATCTTCCAGACCTCCGGATTGGTGGCGCCCTTGAGGATGGTAAACAACCGTGCTTCGCGTTTGGCCTGGGGATCGTTTCTCAGGAGCGCCGCTTGCGCATCGGTCAAAGTCACTGGGATGTTGGCGGCCATGCCCGCGACGACGCCTCCGCTAATCTTCTCGCCGTTGGTCAAATAGGGTCTGAAAACCATGGATCCAACAGCGAGATAGCGGTCGAAATGGCACCCCTGGCACGAGCGTGCGGAGGTGGGGATGGCTAAGGTTCCGCGTGGCGCAAGTTCGGTGCCCGACACGACGCCTCGATAGTCGCTGCTCACAAAGCACGTCGGCGTCGGGCGCGGATCTCCCTGTACGATGCCCTGAGTGGCGGGTCGGATGGATTCGCCCGTGATGAAGGTAATGAGCTCGCCTACCCGGCCGTAGTTATTGTTCTCCCCGAACATGCTCGATCGGCGTGAATTGAGGAAAGAAACGGACGAGAAATATGTCTTGCGAGAACCCGCCTTACAATCTCCCCAGGTAACAGAGCCTCCAGCAGGGGGGGGCGGCACGGCTGGGCAAGCCGATGGGTCGGGGAATCCTGGGGCTGCCGCAGGCGTAAAGGATAAGGCAGTTGGAGTTCCCGCCTCGTCATTGGTGAACGCGATGGTCCCGGGCGCGCGCGGAGGAAGGTAAAGGGAACGTGTGCGCGCGGTGACGGGGTAGGTGTCGGTCAGCAGCGTTTCCATGTAGTTTGAGTCGATGCGACGCAGGAGAAGCTGATAGAATTCATCTGCGACATCGGTGCGCGCACCTTCATTTATGTAGTCATCTGGAGGGGAGGACAGGATTTCGGCGGATCCTCCCAGGCGCGCGGCGAACTTGCGCAGTGTTGTTTCGCGGAATTCCTTGCCCCAGGTCTCCTGGTCGGCGAACCGTTCGCGCACTTTGGCGCG
The DNA here is from genome assembly GCA_044356935.1 of Silvanigrellaceae bacterium. Taxonomy (GTDB): domain Bacteria; phylum Bdellovibrionota_B; class Oligoflexia; order Silvanigrellales; family Silvanigrellaceae; genus JADCJN01. Next base: position 21,179 of record JBIKVI010000016.1, read on the forward strand.
CAAGGCATCGTCGACCAAGGCACCTTCGGAGGCGACCAGGTCGAGCTCGGCCTGTGTGGGCTCACGATCGAAGGCTTCGTTTACGATTTTGCGCATGTATACGCGCCCACGCATGGGACCTTCGCACTTGAAGTCGAGAGGAGGTGGTGCGGCCTTGGCATCGTGCTGGAACGTCACTTTCGCCTCATGGGTAGCGAACGGGAACCGGCTTTCCATCCACTCAATCACCTTTGGGAGCGCCTCGGGCGCGGCTCCGACAGGCGGCATTGCGCTGGGAAGTGCATCGGTTTTTCCCGCCATTTTGTTCACCATGGCTTGGTAAACGCGAGGTAGTGTCGGTTCGACCTCGAGCGTGCGGAGGAATGCGAGGACCTCCTCGTCCTTTGCCGTGAAGGCCTTCCATTGGCTCTCATCGAGACCTAGTCGACCTACGCTCCAACTCGAGATCGCGGGCTGGTTCTTGGGGTCGTTGTGGCAGGAGGCGCAAGCGCTGCGCAGGAATCCCAGGGCTTCGGCATCGGTCAGAAGGGGAATTCCCTGGGCATTCAGGCGACGGGGTTTCGCTGGAACTTGGTTCGAAGCGGCAGTTACGGGAAGGGCTCGATTCGTGCGGTCGTTCTTCACGACTTTCTTGTCCGCGGGCTTGCCACCGCAAGCGGCGAGGGCGAGGACGGCGCAGAGTGACGCCAACGGCGGCAGTAGCTTGTTAGTCATGAACTCCCCACACTCCACGGGTTACGAAGGCGTATCGGCAAGACCACACCCGACCTGAAGCGGCTGTGTGGAATTGCCTGTAATGGCCTATATTTTTTGGGACCGCCGCGGTTCCCTCAAAGAGACGTCGGTCGCAGGAGGAAAAACCCATGCCTTCGGTGAAAGGTCGGCTCTCGATTCACGTGGATGCCGGATTCCGAATCCGTTCCCCAGGCGCGCTCGATGGCGAGAAGTCCGTCGCTCCCTTGGGCGTGGCTGGCCTCGGCGTCTGGATCCCTGCCTTGGGCATGGGTGTGTCGTTGGTAGGCGCCGCGCACGACAACAATGAGGCCGAGACACTCGCAATCCTGCTTGGCCTGATCGTTGGCGGATCGCGCGGACTCGCTCAACCTGAGGTCCTGTCCGACAGCAAGGCGAGTGTTCTTCGTTTCACGCGCGACGCCGGTGCGAGTTCGGCCCAGACGTCACACATGACGGGCGTTGGGAGCGACAAAACCGCGTCGGTCGTCATGAGCGCCCTCGTCCGTCAGGAGGCCACCCTCGGATGGCGACCGCGCGAGGAAACCACCTTGGCTGATTTCTTCGCGTCGCTGGCCATGGACGGAAAATGCCTCATGGCATGCAAAGCCAACGCGGCCAATCCGGCGGAGAAATTTCGTCCGCTCCTGCGAGCGGATCGCAGGGACAAGACGCCGATCCGGGATGTGCGTTTGGCGTGGCTGTCGTTGCCGAATCCGCCGAAGGCTCCGTTCGACGCGCACGCGATGGGCCTTGAGGGCCTTGCACCCGGTGTGGGCAAATTGGTGGGCAGCGCGCTACCGGCGGCGGAACTCAGGGTCCTTGTGGAAGCTCTCCGGCGTTCTTAGCACTGGTATTCGCCTCGCCGTCGACGATGGCCTCAAGGGCTTCTCCGAGGAACAAGGTGCCCGCCTCCCATGAGGTTCGCAAGTCTTTGCGAAACTCCTCGTCCTGCCACTTGGATACCGCGAGATCGAGTTGCGGATCGACGAGATGAACCAGCTCGTGCGTGAACACAATGTTCCAATCGCTCGCAGGGATTTCCTCAAGATTGGCGAAAAGCGCTTTGCTTCCCCTTGCCACTCCTGCGGCGACTTGGGGGTCCGAAGGCAGCCGTCCTTCCACAACGAACCGCACGGGCGGGACTCCGTCCTTTCCGAAGCGGGCGTCGAAGCGTTCCAAAAGTCGTTTCACCTTGGGCTCGTTTGTTTCTTCTAGGGCCTTGCGTGCCTCTTGGAAGAAAACGGGTCCGCGTGCGAACTCCAGCTCGCGGCGGGCGTCCTCTTGGAGCGGGCATCCACGTCCGGACAACGCCACATCCTTGCCCGCGAGGTAACCGCGAAAAAGGAGTTTGTTTGCGTGAGTTGGACGCCATTGACGATCTCGTAAAGGCTGGACGTACCGCCGATGCACGGGCACTCTTGCACGCTGTAGATTTACCGCGCATGGAATTGGGGCGCGTGAGACTTGCTTCGCTCTGGCGTCGCGTCGGACTGTGCACGCGTGCCCTGGGTGTTTTGCACCCGGTCCTGTTTCCCGAGGATGCGCGTGAGGGTCGCAGGGAGGAGCGCCGGGAACTTCAGGGCTCGCTCTTGAGGCACGCTCCGCGCGAAGATGCCTTCGTTGAATACGTGTTGAATCTTTCTCGTCTAGGCGGCGCGGAGCAATCCATTCGCCTGGTGGAAGACTATACCCGCGACGCTTCCAAAATTGCCGGAATCGACCCCGAACTCCTCTACGCCCTGGCCGTTTCTTATACGTTGGCGTGGAAGTATCCCCTGGCCAAAAGCACGTTTGAAGCTTGGCTCCGGACTCAAGAGCCCGATGCCTACCGCACGGCTGTCGGTCGTTTGAACCACGCCCATTGCAGTTTGCGCCTCGAGGATTACCCCTCGGCACGGACTTCGCTCGAGGGGCTGCGGGAGCTTTCGCGTGATCGGGGATGGTCGTTGGTCCATGCCAACGCCTGCGAGCTTTACGCGCGCTTGCGTTACTTGGAAGGGGCGATGACGGAGTCGCAGGAGGTGCTCGGCGAGGCCCTCCAGGGGCTTGCCGATAGATCCCTGTCTGATCGCCTAAGTGCGCTCCGCTTGAAGGCGACCCTGACTTTCGAAAAAGACGCGAACCGCGGGCTCAAGGAACTCATGGCGCTGCGTTTTACCGCCCTGTCGCAAGGACATGGAGAAACCGCGCGCGAAATCGATCTGTTCCTTGCCTTGAAGGCGGGGCATCGTGCTTGCGCGCTGCGCGTTTTTTATGGATCGCCGCAGCCATGGTTCGAAGAGAAGTCCCGCTCTTGCGCGGTCGAGCTTGGCAAAACTTGGAGTTTTCGTGGGAAGTTTTTCGCGCCCGTGCGCAATAGAACGGAGGCCGCACAAGGCGCCGATCGCCTCCTCGCACTCGCCTCGAAGCGCTTCGCCTCGAGCGGCAAGGAGCTTGTTACCGCTCGGTTGGTGCAATGCCTCGTATCGGACTTCTATAGAGGGTGGCCCTTGGTGTCGTTGCACGTAGCCCTCTACCCCGACAGGCTGTTCCACCCGGTACACTCAGCGAACCTCATTCGTGCCCTCGTTGCTAATCTTCGAAACGCCATCGACCCGGATGTTGCGCGAATCAATCATTCCAGCAATGGATATCGTCTGCTTCTAGGCGCAAGGCCCGTCTCGTTCCGGAGGTTCACGTCCGAAAGCCTCAAGCAGCAGCCCCGAGAGCCCGTCGTCACGGCAAGAACGGGATTCTCTGTGAGCGAGTTCGCGACCGAGCACAACCTCCCCCGACGCACCGCGCAGAGGCTCCTCACCAACCGCGTCGAGGCCGGAATTTATTCGCGAGTGGGGCGCGGACCTGCGACGCGGTATTTCATCTTGCGGGATGCGATGGAATCCGGTCAGAACCCATGAGGTCAAGGTCAATTCATTAAATTTCGTCTGGGCAGACGCTCATGCCATTTGGCCACGTCGGGGTGCCACTCTCAGCCTGCAAGCAGCGGATTCTCGGGTTCCTCGACTCGACCTTGATGATCAACTTCAACAGTCCTTCTGCATCCCGCAGCATACCGAGAGTTGACAAACAACGAAATGGACCTAGCGTGCATCTGTCGCGCGCGACACAAAGTTGGTGCGACGTGAGTATCCATGATTTTGGAGGTATGAAGATGTCTTTGTTTGTGAAGTTGGCGACGGTCACGCTGTTTGGTGGTTTCTCGGTCCTGGCGCTGGCTGGCGACAGGCAGTGCCCTGTCTCCACGTACATGTTCTGTGCGCAGATCGGAGTGAGCACAGATCCCAACGCCATTCCCTACGCGTTGAAGCTCGTGGCCGTTGGCGAGTCGGGCGCCACGCTCTGGGAGAAAGATCTGCAAAGCTTCTATTATCCGGTGAAGGATACGAGCGGCCGAGTGATTTCGCCTCGTGAGCAGTGCAGTATGGCTAATTGAATGTGCAGAGGGATCCCGCCTTAAGGGGCAGGCCGGGGCTTGAGAGTCGCGATACGAATTCTCGGTCGCTGGCTCTCGCTCTCTGCGCCTTCTTTCGAGATGCTATGCAACGCAGCGCTCGACATCATCACTTCGCCGCAGGCCACGGGCACACGGGTGGGCGGAGGTTGGCGCAACGAACGAAGTCGCTTTGCTCGCTTCGAATGGGGCCGCCCAGGTCCCGTCAGCCGCCCCAAGTTTCCAAAAAGAAGAAGGTCGACCAGCGTTGCGCTTGGTCGACCTTCGGCTCTTCGAAGAAGTGGGGTGGCTGACGGGATTTGAACCCGCGCATGATGGAATCACAATCCATTGTCTTAACCGCTTGACTACAGCCACCGCACTTAAGCTTGTTGAGTATCGCGGTCCATGAGGAAGGTCAAGACAGGACCGTGGTCAAACCTGTTTGGCCCTGAGGTTGAGGCAAGTGCCCAGACAATTGAGTTTTTTCCACCCGACAACCGTCCCTCCTAGTCTGTCCAGGTGGCATTGGCTCAGCTCCTGGCATTGGGAAGGGCCGTACCCATCGGTCGTCACCCGTTAATCAATCTTCTCGCCATGAAGCGTTCAATGCCCTTTGCACCGCTGCGCCGACGGAATATTGGCGGTGCATTGTCGGACGTCGGATTCGAATCGCTCTTTGGCAACCTTGCCAAGAGACTACCAACGACGCCGAACAAAGATAGCGAGTATCTGTGTCAAGGAATCATCGATACAAGCGTGCGATTCAAAGAGAGTACCATGGGGGTAACGAGCATCTGTCGCGGCCTAGATTGAACCAAGAATGCGCTTCGACGCTACACTGAGAGCAGTGGCTCGACTTGTGTTATGCCGATAGGCGGCTCTTGGTCCCCCGCCAGCGAGGACTTTATGCTCCAGGGCCGCGATCCTTTGCGTTCCTCCCTGCCCCAAC
>JBIKVI010000201.1:0-7963 GCA_044356935.1 Silvanigrellaceae bacterium
CGGCTTGGAACGAAAAGGCGGAGTCGAAAAACACGGGTTCGCCTATCTCGCCCCTTCGAACGGCCTCGAGCGTCCGGAGGTTGGCCGGCTCGAAATGAAGGCGGTAGGCGACCATGCAAGCGCGGTCGGCAGCGACGGCCGCGGCGATCATCCGCTCGCACTCTTCTGCGCTCGTCGCCATGGGTTTTTCCACGAGGACGTGAACACCGGCTTCGAGCGCGCGCACGGCGAAATCGCAATGCATCGAGTTGGGGAGCGCAATATAGACTGCATCGATGCCGCCACCGCGCAGGAGCTCGTCGTACTCCTCGTAACCGCAGGTCCGCGTGACATGGTAACGAGCCGAGAGGGCCTCCAGCTTTTCCGGCTCAGAGGAAACGAGCGCAGCGAGTTCGCAGGCGTCGCTGGCCCTCTTGAACGCGGGCAGCACTGCCACTTGCGCGAAGTGGCCCAAGCCGACGACCGCGACCCTAACCCGATCGGAGCCCGCTCCCGTGCGTGTTCCTTTGCGTGGTGTTTCGTTCATGACGGTGCCCTCCTCTTGTTTCCTCTTTTGTATGGGCGAGCGGGAACCGGAAGACAACGCAATGACGGGCGACACCTCGGCACGGGCCACCCCGAACCCGTCCCTGGCACCCGGAAAGCCCACAATCGACGCAGTCTCCCTTTGGCGTTGTGGGTGGGGCTCGCAATTTCAGAGTCTTGGAGGTCCACCTTGAGAATCCTGAGGGCTCATGCGAGAGTCCAGGGATACGCGCCTCGCCGCCGCGTGATGCCAGGTCCCTGTGGGAAACCGGTTCACCGCACGGCCCGTCGTCCAGACCGGACTCTCGAGTCCTGTGCCGCGGACGTGCGATGGTCCCGGTGGCGATGGCTCCGACGAATCCCGGACGAGGATTCGGCCTGCGTGCGGATGACGGCCTCAGCCTATTTCAGGAGGCCCTCGCATTGGGAAAGCGCTGCGATGTTCGCGCAGACGCACGGCGAAAGACGGACGACCCGCGAGGCACGACGCGCATTGGGCGCGGCAGCGCGAGGCCAACGCCCCTTCGACTTGGAGGCGAGAAAGCCAATTGCCATCGACTTCCCCCGGACGCCGCGCGGCGACCTCAGGACGTGAGGACTCACACGATGAACACGAGGACGAAAGCCCATACATGAAGCGTAGGAAAGAGGCCGCCTCGCCTTTGCCCCCGGACGCGCCGACCTCGCGCCCCGCGGCTCACCGTTCCACTGACCTTCCCCCACAGGCTCCAGGGCACCGACCCATGGAACCGCGCCTGCCGGTGCTGCGTCCACCCGAGTCACAAACTCCTGGTCAGCACGCCCCCGGCTCGCGCCCACCCGGGCCAGGTCCGCGACCCGAGCCTCCCCCCCATGGCGAGCGCAAGACCCGGACGTTTCGGCCCGGCACCATGAGGTCGCAGCCTCCGGCTTCAGGACACCAGTCGGAACTCCCCCTGGGAACCGATGCGCCCCTGCCGTCGCAGGCCCCTGCTTCGGTCCATCCTCAAGCTTTGCCCACGGCTCCCACGGCGCGCTTCCTGCCTCCCGTGGCTCATGCGCAGACTCCCCGCACATCGCGCCCTTCCCACGACCGCGGCGAACGCCCTGAACGGCACGACTGGCAAGATCGGGGGACTCAAGGCGGTCAGGGAAACGAACGCGCCGGTCGGCACGCGCGCCCGCAACGATCCCACGACAATCGCCCTGCCGATACCCGCGGGCCAGAGGCTCGGCCCTTTGATGGTCGACCTCCCGAATCGCGCAACCCCGAATCGCGCAACCCCGAAGCGCGGCCCTTCGACAATCGCACGCAAGACCCCTCGCGGCGACGCGCCCAAGGCCGTCCCCAGCATGGTCATCCGCACTCCAACGGTCACCAGAATCAAAACCATTTCCAGCATGCAAATCAGCACGCGCAGCAGCATCAGCGCGCGAATCAGCATCAAAATCAGCATCAAAATCAGCATCAAAATCAGCATCAAAATCAGTACACGCAGCCCCAACCTTATCAGCATCAGCAATCTCACCAGCAGTTCCATCAGCAACCCTATCAACACCAGAATCAGCAGCCGCATTACCCCCATCCGCAGCACGTCCCCGGACGCGGCCCTCGCCCCCAGCACCCCGCGCAAAACGATGCTTACGCGCAGAACGGGCCGCTCCTCTCCATGCCCCGCATGGCTGCGCTTTGGGATGATCTCGCATCGAAATACGCGCTCACGCTGCATGCGACCCTCGACCGCAACGGCGAAGTGGCGCTGCTGGTGTTTCCTAATCTCGCAGGCCACCGCAATCCAAAACCGCAGGCCATCCGCCAAGACGTGGCGCGCGTCCTCGAAACGCGAGCTGTGCGCGATTTCCTTCGCCACGCGCGCTTGCGTGAGACGCGCGAAGACCTGCGCTGGGACATGCCCGGGCTCAACCGCGCAATTCCGCTCTCGTCTCCCTTGGCTCTCCAGAGCTGGCTTTCGCGCTTCTGGGATGAACGCCGCGGTCGAACCCGTGCGCCCAAGTTCATCATCACGCGCCTCCAGCGTGCGACGCGCGCCGAGTACCGCTGTTCCTTGCGCGCACGCGCACTTCGTTTCTCGAGCCGAGCGGTGGCCGCCGACGTGCTTTCCGCGCTCGCCGAGTTCGCGCCCGATTCGCTCACGCCCTCCACACTGGCCCTCTCGGACTTCCTTTCGGAATTGGGCGAGGTCGTGCATGAGGCGGTAACGGCCGATCGCTGGGTAGCGCTCACCAGCGACGAACTCGCCCTTTTCGCCAACTACCGAGCGGTTGCCGAAGCCACGTGGCGACAGGAACGTCCGGCGCGCGCTGGCGACCTCACCCGCAAACGCGAAGAACGCCATGCGTTCCTCGCTGCGCATTGCGTCAGCAACGGCGGCAAGAGCGGCCCGCAATCGCGCGACGACGCCGCCGACGTTTCCAAAGGCGTTCGTCAAGCGGTGCTCCGTGGCGGTCTGCATGAACTGCGTCCCACTGCGCCCGGTTACGTTCCGCATCTCGATCGCGGGGTGCTGCTCGAGTTCGTGCGCCAGGCGGCGCGCGTGCGCGAGAAGGCCCCGGTACGCACCACCATGAACAACCAACACCAAAGGCACGCGCCCACCGAGGACGACAGCGTCGCCAATTTCGGCGCCTTGGAGAGCGCCACCGCATGGCAAACCGTACTGGGTTTCCTGCGGGAAGCCGCGCGCGAACGTTACAATCGCAAGAGCCCTGGGCTTCGGCCGGGCCTGCGTGCCCTCGCCTTCGAGGCGCGCCAAGAAGAGAGCATCCTGCCGGAAGTCGCCTCTTGGCAGATGCCCGTCGAACTCCCCGCGCTCGCACCGGTGCTGTTCGACGAAGGTGCGGCCCTCGCTCCGGCCTGCCTGCGACCCGCGGTGGCGCTCGGCACACCCGACAAGCGCGCGCTCGCGTTCGTGAGCGATCCCGAGAAGGCGACTCTGACCCTCGCGCGCGCCTTGGCCGTTGGTGCGGAGTCTCTGCGTGGCGAGTGCCTCAGTCCGGCGGGCCGCATCGTTCCCTACGGAGCTGAACAAGTCGTGGCCGCCTTCCTGCGCACCATCCAGGTGATGCCTGGCGTGCTTGGTACCTTCCATCTCGCGGCCATGGGCAAGAGCTTGCACGACACGCGCTCGGCCGCTCTCAAGCGGGCTAAACCCCTGCGCAACATGTTCACCAACCCGCACCGCGTCGATGACCTCGCGGGCATGACGACTTTCGCGCCGCGAGCCTTCGGCGAAAAAGAGGGCCTGCTGCTCGATGCGTCGGGCTTCCCAGCCTCGGCAACCGACATTCCCGTTGTCATTGCGCCACCACGCAAGGAGGCGAGCATCGTGCTCGCTTTCAGGCCGCGAGAAGGTAAGAGCGGTCTGCTCGATTCCATCCTCGGGTCGGCCGACGCCCTGCGCCGCGCTATCGAGGAAGGTCCCACCAGCAAGAACGGCCTCGCAACGCTGGGCTCGCTCGAGCTCGAACCCGTGTTCCGTTTCGAGGTCGACGGACAGTCGATCCTCGAGAGCGACTGGCTCAAGGCGAAGAAACACGGAGAGCACTACGTTCTGCCCGACGGCACCTCGCTAGACGCCGCCGCCTATGAGCGCTGCCTGAACATCTACCTCTTGCGCAAGGAAACACTTAGCCGCTACGAGCGCGTGACGCTCGCCGACGTGTGGAAGGCGTCGCGCTCCGAGAAGTCGAAGTCGTCGGACGGAATCTCACCGCAAGAATACTTCCGCACGCTCCTGGTGAGTCTCGAAGGCGTCGAGTCGCTGCTAGGCGCCACGCTCGTGGAGCGTTTCCGCGAAGTGCTTCGCACCGGCGAGCTTGGCCGACCCACCGCAGTGCTGCGGCCCTACCAGGAGTGGGGCGTCGCCTGGCTCCTGAGTCGATTGACGCTTGGTTTGGGCGCGTGCCTGGCCGATGACATGGGCCTGGGCAAAACCATCCAGGCCATCGAAACCATCCGCGGCCTGCGCGCCATGCAGGGCAAACCACCCGCAGCACTCGCCGACGAAATCGTAGCACCCAGTCCGCAAGGGAACGCTAAAGCCACAGCGCCCAGCGCACCTACTGTCGTTGGCCACACCGCAGGCGCGGGCCATTCGGGGCGCGTGCTCATCGTGTGCCCCAAAACGCTCTTGCTCAACTGGATGAGCGAATGGGCCCGCTTCTGCCCCGAGGTTCCCATCGCCCTCGTGGATGGCGGACCGATTCCCGCCGACGCCCCCGTCGTCGTGACGTCTTACTCGCGCTTGCGAGCCCAAGCCGCCGACTTCGCGGCCACGCAATGGCTGTGCGTGGTGCTCGACGAGGCGCACAACATCAAGAATCCGGGCACCGTGCTGGCACAGGCCGTGCGCGGGTTGAACACGAAGTACCGCTTCGCGCTCACCGGGACGCCACTGGAGAACCACGCTCGCGAGCTCTGGAGCCTCGTCGACTGGATGAACGAGGGCTGGCTCGGCCCCGTGTCCGCGTTCGAAGCTTACACTCGATTGGCGCGCACCAAGTCCGAAAAAGACCTCATGCTCAAGCCCGTACGTTCGCTGCTCGAGCCAGTGCTCTTGCGCCGCCGCAAGAGCGACGCCTCCGTGGCCCTCGACCTCCCACCGAAAATCGAAACCACCCTCGATGTCGAACTGTCCGAAGAGCAGGCTCTTCTGTACGAAATGGTCGTCCAGGCGGCGCTCGGCGCGGGGCAGGGTGTGGAGTCGGCTTTCGCGCGCTCGGCGCGTTACCTCAAGGCGATCCTCCACTGCAAGCAGATTTGCGGTCACCCCGATCTCTTCCTGCGCGCCGGGGCCGTGGAAGAGGAGGAGGCGAGTCGGGAGGCCAACGAAGGCGACGCATCCCTCACGTTGGAACTGCGGCGCCGCTTGCGCGAACGGCTCGGCGTGCTCGCGGGCAAGAAGGCTTCCCAACACGAACGTTCCACGAAGCTCCAGGCCGTGCGCGAACGCCTCCTTTCGCTCCAGGAGGCCGACGGAGGCGTGCTCATCTTCACGCAGTCGCTCGGCGCGGGCGCCATCCTCAAGCACGTACTCGCGGAGTCTGGTGTTCCCTCGTGGGAGGACGTTCCGTTCCTCACGGGAGCTCTTTCCACCCAGCAACGCACCGGGCTCGTCGATCAGTTCCAGGAGGCTTGCCGCAAGCGCGATCCCAGCGCCGCTCCGCCGGTGCTCCTGGTGAGCCTCAAGGCAGGCGGCTTGGGCCTTAACCTCACAGGCGCCACGCACGTCATCCACTTCGACCGCTGGTGGAATCCGGCAGCCGAAGATCAAGCCACCGACCGCGCCCACCGCATAGGTCAAACGCGATCCGTCCACGTCCACCACTTCCGCACCGTCGGCACCATCGAAGAAGGCATCGCCCGCATGATTGAAGGCAAGCGCGCGCTCGCGTCGGATCTCCTCGGCTCAACGAGCGGCGAGGATGTCGGCGCCCTCCTCAAGACCGAGGAAGGTTTCCTCAGCCTGGTCGACCCCGATGGGCGTTTCACGGGCCATAAGGGAGTTGTGCATGGTCAACGATAAGTCGACCTGGTTCGCCGCGGGGAATGAGGAGCGCCTCCGGATCTTCGTCGCTTCGCTGCTCGAGAATTCTCCCCGCTGCGCTGTGGATTCAGTCGGGTTCACGTTCCATCACCCCGTTTTCGGCTTCAAGCTCGGCTGGGAAGACATCCATGGCCTCCTTTCGGGCCGTCTCTCGCGCCTCCCAGCCCGCACGGTCGCGTTGCCGGCTGAGTACCTCCCCGCCGATTTCCAGTTCTCCAAAGCTCAACAAACCAAGGTCGCGTTGGAAGGATTCCTCGAGAGCCTGCCCCCACTTCTCCAGGCGCAGCCCGGTGATATGCCGCGCCCGAGCATTTACAGTTACAGTAACGACCCTACCCGGCAGTTCGAGGACTGGTTCAAACAGGCGTGCGAGGTGGCCGGCAAGCTCAACACGCGCTCCTTCGAGATCGAACTCTCGCCCGACGTGTTCTTCGTGCGCGCCCTGCGCGTGAACACCCTAGCTCTCGCGCAGCCACTGCGGCGCACAGAGGCCGCACCCGAGAACGGCGACGCCTATGGCGCTCAAGCGGGCTATGGGGGGCACGGGACACATGGAACTCACGGAGCAACGGCATCTTCGGCAATGGGTCCAGCAGGCGGAGGCAATGCCTCCACCGCCGGAAACGCAGGCCCCCGTGAGTCGGTCGCCGACGCACTTTTGGCGTTCGTCAAGGAACGCGACCGCGTCCTCGAAAAACTCCTGAAGGTCGACGAGCCCGACGAAAGCGCCGTGCTCTCGCCCTCCGATGCGCGCGCGCTGGCGGAGAGGCTCATGCGCCTCCTGCGGCAGGGCTCGTTCCAAGGGCGTCCGCCAGCGTGGACGCTGGCCACTCCGGCGGCGTTCCGTCGCGCCGCCGTAACAACGGCCGTGTTCGCCGAGGCCTATGGCACTTGGCGTTTCGTTTTCAATCGCACAGACACCCGCGCCTTCAACCGCTGCACCGACGTCCTGCGCGCGCTGCACGTGGCCGAAACCATGCTGGCCGCGCCCGAGGTCGACGAGAGCGTCTCCGACGCATGCTTCGCCATGCTCCTTGAGGAACCTTTCCTCCTGGCACTCTCCTCCGGCTTGCTCGACGTAACCATTTGCGAGTCGCGTCCGTTGTTCCTCGTGGGCACCGACGCTACGGGCGCGCGCTTGGCCAAACGCCTGCTGGGACGTTACCCCTTCGAGGCATTCGCGGGCGCTTTAGAGGCACAGGAGGCCGAAACCTCCGATACCAGCGACTCCAACGACTCCAATGATGCATCGGAAACATCGGATACCTCCGACGCATCCGAGAACACAGACTCCAGCGAAGGAAGCGAAGGAAACGAGGGTGGCGAGGCTGCCGCGCCCATGTTCGTTACGCGCGAAACGGGTGTGACGCTCGAGGAGCTCACCCAAGGACTCGAGAGCACCGACGAACTCGATGCGTCAGAGGCTTCGGATTCCACGGAGTCGACGGAATCCGCGGAGTCGCCAGAAAACAACGATGGAAACGAAGCGGGCGACGCCGTCGAACCCCTCGCCCAGGGCGCCCTTTCCGCGGCCGACGAAGCCGCCCTCCAGGCGCGTCGCGCCCGTGATGTTTACCGCATGCCGCCAAGCGCGTTGGCCCACCAGCTTTGGAAGGTGCATCTCGGATCGGAGAGATAACTCTCACGGTGTTGAGGCGAGATCGAGGAAACCAAGTGGTTCTCGGTGTGAACGAGATCTCCAGCAATGAGGCCCAGATTCGAGGCGGGCAAAACTTTGACGCGTCTTAGGGTTTAGGCTCCTCTTTAGTTGCCCATGAGACGATAATGGGAGAGCGGACAGCAAAAAGCATCACGAGGACCCTTCTCATGAGCAATGCAACGAAACCCGGCCCCCTATGGATCATCGACGACGAAGAAGAGCTTGCTTCGCT
>JBIKVI010000017.1:0-26058 GCA_044356935.1 Silvanigrellaceae bacterium
TCGTTCGGCCGCAGGCAGTTCGTCACCTTGGAAGTGGGGGTGGGACTTTGAGAATCCACCCACTCTTTGCGGCCCCGCTCACTTTGGCGATTTCGCTAGCGCCGAATCCCCTGTCGACGACTCCCATCGCACGGGCCGAGGGCTTCTCCCTGCTCGTGGGGAATCGAGGAGCCACCACCACCGACGTGCCCGACGCCGTGCGCGGGCTCAAGCTCATTTACGTGTCCAAAGGTAACACCGAGATGGTGATCGAAACCCTGGGCTTCGGCATTGGCAAGCGAGCAAGCTTGAAGAGCGGTCTCCATTTTTCCGGCGGCGGTGCCTTTACCTACGAGCCACAATCGGGAGCCGCGGGTCCCGCGCTCACGGGAGCGCTGGCTTACGACCTCCTCTGTTTGGGCACATGCATTACCGCAGAGTTCACGCAGCAGATTGGCTACAACGTCTTGCCCCGCGCGAGCTGGGTGCGCCGACCGGTTTTCTCTACCTTCGCCTTCCGCATGGGGGTGTCGGCATGGTGGTGAGGCGATGCGTTTCCTTGATCCTCACGTGCGCTGCCGCGGCGCTCGCGCCGGCGCATGCGCACGCCTACACGTACCTCATGGGCGGCGCGCGACTCGCGCAAACCGATGGCGGGACCGTTACGTTCCACCTCGGTGAAGGCCCCTTCCCAGATCTGGACGATGTGGCGGAATTCGAGGACGGGGCATTCGCGGGCTTGGATGGCCGCGACCTCGTTTTCGCGTTGGCAGAGCGCGCCATGACGGCATGGAACCAGGTGCCCGGCAGCTCCGTTACGATAGAACTCGCTCCGTGGCCCGTATCGGAACTCGATCCCGACGACGGGCGTCACGTCATCAACGCAGGATCTACGGCCCCCCTGGTGGCCGCCTTCGCTTCACCGCGGCGTCCACCCGAGGGCGCCGTCGACGCCGGCGCGAACGTCATCTTCGACTGCGACATCACCCTGGGCAGGAACCAGCAAACGGTGAACCAGTTCGTCGTGACGCTGGTCCACGAACTGGGCCACTGCTTGGGGCTGGGCCATTCGCACAACGACCCCAAGGCCATCATGAGTTACGGCTTCGACTCTACGCAAGCGCGATTGGGCCTCGACGACATGGCGGGACTCGTTTCCTTGTATCCGGCCAGCGGAACGCTCGAAGGGAGAAAGGAGTTCGCGCCGTGCGGCGTCATTGGAGCCGCTGCCACTGGCTCCGGCGAGCGGACGATTTCTGTGCCTCCGCCGGCCACCTCCTCCTCGCGCGGCGCTTGGGCGGCCACTCTCCTGCTGCTCTCGCCCGTGGTAACAGCCGCGACAATTCGCGCCATCCGTCGCCGCGCGCCTTGACGAAGAGTCGTTTTGCCTTGACCAGTTCCGCGTGTTAAACCCACCGGCACTTAGGAGGGACACTCGCGCAACGCGTGCGTGCCCCCCCTAAGCGCCCAAGCGCCCGGGCGCCAGCCAAGCGGCGCCCACGCACTCACCCCTCCTCCAACTGAGGTGCCCATGTTGCTTTCGTCCGTGCTCCTGTCCCCACGCGCGACCCTCCTAGGCGCCCTCGCAATCACCGCCGCGCTCCAGGCTACGCCCGCTTCGGCCGCTGCCGCGTGCGAAGGCCCCCAACTCGATTATCGCGGGGCCGTTGCCCTCTTCGCTCCTGGCACCGACACGGTCGTCATGGGCGAGGCCGACGGAACCCTAACGTCGCGCGTTTGTCACCCTGTTACAGGTTGCGCTGCCGCCGCCCCGGTGGCGGGCGACAAAATGACGCTCTGGAAAGATGGTTCGAGCCCCTACTACTGGCAGAGCTCTTATGCGGTTTCCCGCCATGGGCAATTCGGTTTGCACGCCGGCCTCAATGGCGACGTCACCCTCGTGTTCCTCTCGGATCCCGCTACGGCGGACTCCCAGGAACGCCTCCAAGTCAACTGCCGCATGAAACCTGGCGCAACTTCGTTCTCGAGCTGCTGGGCCATCGCCACACGCTCCGAATCCTTCGCACCGCACGCCGGCCAATTCGACGCGTTCCCTTCGTTCACGCATCCGACTTGCAGCATCTACGGATGTTACAGCTCGGCTTCGCGTGTAAGCGTCGACCCTTCGAGCGTGCGCCTCACGGCTTCGTGCGCATCGATGCGTGCCGGCAACGCCACCTACGACTGGTCTGCGTCTGCGTTCTGGTAACACCCTGCCGTCGGGTCGAGGCACCCTCCCAGGATCCTAACGCGAGAACGACGTCGGATCCTGCCAGTACACATCACATCTCGAATCTTCGGCGGGGCTCTTCCCATTTTCTAAACCGCGCCAGGAAGGCTCGCTTTAGAGCCCTGCAGGGATGAGCACTTCGTCGATGGCATGGATGACGCCATTGCTGGTGACGATGTCGGTCGCCACGATGCGGCCGGCATATTGAGCCGTCTCGCCCGAACCGAAGATGAACCCTCGGCCATGCGCGTCGACTTTAATGGTGAGCTGGCTCCCCTCGAGCGTATCCACCTTCTGCGTCCCACGCACGAGCTGACGGGCGAGGATGGCGGTGGGTGCGACATGGTGTGTAAGGACTTTCACGAGCCCGCTCCCATTGGGAACGACGGCGAGCTTCGCGAAAGCGCCGTTGGTGGGCGCAAACACGGTCACGCTTTCCGCCGTAGAGAGCGCCTCAACGAGCCCGGCAGCGGCGACAGCACCCACGAGCGAGGTGAAGTCGTAACGCTTGGCTGCCGCGTCGACGACGGTGCCGAGCGCGTCGGGCACAAGGACGCGATCGACGACGTGCGCTACGCCGTTGGACGCGAGCACATCGGCCTGCACAACTTTAGAGCCGCCATTGACGACGACACCTTCCACGCCGCTCGTTACGAACACCTTGTTGGCGCTCCCCGCGAGCGTCGGAACGGCCTGCTTCTCCTTCAGATCGGAGGAGAGCACGCGAGCGGGCAGCACGTGGTACGAAAGGATCGTTTTGACTTCGTCAGTGCAGGTTTGGGGAACGGGTGCGTCGCCGAGGAAAGCAGCGAAGGCCGCGTCCGTTGGAGCGAACACGGTCAGGCTTGCGGAAGCGTCGTTGAGGGCGGGAACGAGGCCGCACAGCGTCGCCAGTTGGGCCAGGGTGCCGAGGCCGGGTGTCGTAGCTGCCAACGTACCAAGACCGGGCTGCCCGGGGGTCTTGGCCTTGGGAACCCTTTGCTGGCCCTGTGCTGCGTTGGAGTTAGCGACGAGGACAGTGTCCTTCGCCGCAGTGTCGGAGGTAACCTGCGCAGCCGCAGGCTGCGCGGATACGCCTGCGCGGACGGGAGCCGAAGCCTCCGAGCTCTTGTTGCCGCATGCGGTGAGACCGGCCAAGGCGAGGGTGGAAACGAGAGCCGTTGTGAGTCCGTGGCGGGAATTCTTCATGGTGTGGCCTCTTTCGAGTGACGTATCCATTGAGTCCGCGGGGGGACCGAATGTCCTCGCGCGGTGTTACGCAACCTACGGAACCCACCCCGCCATTCCTAGAGGCTGTTTTGGAAACACGCGTTGGCTGGATATCCAGCCCGTTTCCCTACAATGGTTAACAAACGAAAAATCGGGCGCTTTCGCACCCGACGCAATGTGATCTCGCCCGTGAACGAGCAGGATGGCCTTAGGGAGCTGGAGCCGCTTGCGGAGCTGGAGCTGCCTGCGGCGCAGCGCCGGTTTTGCCCTCCTGCATGCGTTGCTCGCGCTTGGCATCGAGCTGCTCCTGGCGCCAAACTTCGGTTGCCTGCTCAGGAATAATCAGACCGCGGAAGGCGAGATCGCCCAGCGTGATGATGAAGAACAGGGCGACGAAGAACAGGCTCGCCACGAAGATGAACGAATAAAACGGATTCTCGTAACGGAGGTGCATGAAGTAGAGGACCACGAGCGTGGCCTTCACGGTGGCGACGGCCACAGCCACCACCACGGACAGGAGTGGCGGCAGCCCGAGGAGGCTCACGCCGACGGTAACCACCGTGAGCACCAGCAGGGCGGCGAACACGCCGAAGTAAATGGGGAGGGGCATGACGTGGACGTGGTCCTCACCCGTGTGCCCCGCGGCGGACGATTCCAGTTTACGACCGAGCAGTTTCATCGGGTTCAATCCTCAACGCACGAGGTAGAGCAGGGGGAAGAGGTAGATCCACACGAGGTCGACGAAGTGCCAGTAGAGACCGTAGTTCTCCAGCGCGACGTGATTCTCGGAGTTGAAATCGCCGCGCTGGGCGCGGATGAGCAACCAGATCATGAGGCCGATACCGATGAGCACGTGGATCCCGTGCGCGCCCGTCATGATGAAGTAGACACCGAAAAACACGCCCGGGGCGAAATTCTCGGGGATGCTCAACAGCCCGAGCTCGGCCACGTTGGCGCTGAAGAACTTCCCAGGCAAGAGGCCGTCGTGGAACTTGTGAGAGTATTCGACGTACTTCACGACCATGAAGATGCACGCGCAAACAATCGTCAGCACGAGGTTGGTGACGATGGCCTTGCGGTTGTTCGTCTGCGCGGCCCTCACGGCGAGCGCCATGGTCAGCGACGAGAACAGCAGGACGACCGTGTTCACGGCGCCGAGTTTCCAGTCGAGAAGCTCATGGGCCGCGAGGAACGTCTCCGGATAGAAGTAACGGCCCACCGCGTAGGCGAGGAACAAGCCCGCGAAGAACAGGACTTCCTGCCCCATGAAAAGCCACATGCCCAGCTTTCCCGACGCGTTCTGCTGCGCCATGTCGTGGAAATGGTGCGCGAGGTACTTGGGTCCGTGATGGGTATGGCCCGCGTCCGCGGCGCCGTGGGAATTCGGCTCTCGGCTCATGGATCAGTGTCCTCTCGCGCTGGCGTGGTCGATTTCCGGGAAGTCGTAGGGGCCGGCCTTCACCACCGGTTGGCCTTCGAAGTTGTGTTCGATGGGTGGTGTTTCGGTTTCCCACTCGAGCGACAGGCCTCCCCATGGGTTCTTGGGGGCACGTGGCCCTCTCCAGAGGCTGTGAAGGAAGCAGAAAAGCGTGACGAACAAGCCGAGGGCTAACACCCATGAGCCCACCGTGGAGACGATGTGCATCGCTTGGTACTCGGGCAAGTAGGTGTAGTAGCGACGGGGCATGCCCTTAGAGCCGAGAATGAACTGGGAGAGGAAGGTGATGTTGAAGCCAAGGAACGTCAGCAGGCAACCCACTTTGGCGCTGGTCTCGTTGTACATTTTGCCCGTCATTTTCGGCCACCAATGGTGCAGGCCTCCGATGAAGGCAATGATCGTTCCGCCCATCATCACGTAGTGGAAATGCGCGACCACGAAGTAGGTGTCGTGAAGGTGAACGTCAACCGAAAGCGCCCCGAGGAAGAGGCCCGTGAGGCCGCCGATGGTGAAGAGGAACAGGAACGAAAGCGCGTACCACATAGGTGCCGTCAACCGGATAGAGCCACCGTACATGGTGGCCACCCACGAGAACACCTTGATGGCCGTAGGCACCGCCACCGCGTAGGTGAGGAACGAGAAAACCACACTGATGAACTCGCTTTGGCCGCTCGTGAACATGTGGTGTCCCCACACGAGGAAGCCGATGATCGCGATGGCCACCGACGAGAGCGCCACCGCCTTGTAGCCGAAGATATGCTTGCGCGAGTTGATGGTAATGATTTCGCTGATTACGCCGAAACCGGGCAGGATCATGATGTACACGGCCGGGTGCGAATAGAACCAGAAGAAGTGCTGGAACAAGACGGGATCGCCGCCCATGGCAGGGTCGAAGATGCCTATGCCCATGACGCGTTCAATCATCAGCAAGCAAAGCGTAATGGCCAACACCGGAGTGGCGAGCACCTGGATGACCGACGTCGCGTAGGTCGCCCAAACGAAGAGCGGCAGTTTCGTCCAGGTCTGTCCGGGCGCGCGCATCTTATGGATCGTCGTAATGAAGTTCATCCCCGTAAGGATGGACGAGAACCCGAGGATGAAGGCACCGGTCGTGGCGGAAATGACCGACGTCGACGTCGTAGTGGAATAGGGCGTGTAGAACGTCCAACCCGTGTCGAACGATCCGCTGATGATGGAATAAAGTAGGAACGCCGCGCCGAAACAGTAGATGTAGAAACTCCACAGGTTCAGCTTGGGAAAGGCAACGTCCTTCGCGCCAAGCATGAGCGGCAAGAGGAAGTTCCCCAGCGAAGCCGGAATCGACGGGATGATGACCAGGAACACCATGATGGCGCCGTGGAGCGTGAAGAGCTTGTTGTAGGTGTCGGCGTCCACGATGTCCTGGGCCGCGGTGAGCAGCTCCATGCGGACCATGAGCGCGAAGACGCCCCCTACGAGGAAAAAGCTCAACACAGCCACGAGATACATCAGCCCGATGCGCTTGTGGTCGACGGTATAGAGCCAGGACAGGATGCCCTTTTTGGCGTTGAGGTAGTTGCTACCGTCTGCATGGCCGTGGGCGCCCGAGGGCGCCGAGGCGACGCCTGAGGTCGCGGTGACGGGATCCTTCTTACCGAGCATTTGCTTGCGCTCCCTGTTACTTCAATGTCTTCATGTATTCGATGAGAGCAACTATCTGCTTCTCGTTGAGCTGTCCCTGGTAGCTCGGCATGACGGGCTGATAGCCCTTCACGATGTGCGCCTGGGGCTCGAGGATCGACTGACGGAGGTAGGTATCGTCGGCGGTGTAGCTCGCGCCATCGGCGAACTCTCCCTGCTTCCCTGCGACTCCCTTGAACGAGGGGCCCACCTTGGCGCTACCGTCGATGGAGTGGCATGCGTTGCAACCCTTGGCTTCGTAGAGCTTGGCCCCCAGCTCGGCCGGAGGGACGCCCGCTCCGCCAAGGTCGCCGCCGTCGGCGATCCACTGGTCGTACTCCTCCTGGCTCACCACTTTCACTGTGCTGATCATGTTCGAGTGGGAAGTTCCGCAGTACTCCGTGCAGAGGATGGGGAACTCGCCCCGCTGAGTGGCTTCGAACCACATGACCGTATACCGGCCGGGCAACACGTCGCGCTTCACGCGGAAAGCCGGCACGAAGAAGCTGTGGATGACGTCTTTGCTCGACATCGTGAGGCGCACCGGAGTGTTTTCAGGCACCACGATTCGGTTCGTGTTCACCCCCGACGCCATGTAGTCAAACGACCAAGCCCATTTGAAGCCCGTCACGCGGATGTCGATGGAGTCGCCCGGCGGCACGACCAACTTGACCCAGTCCTTGAAGCCCCAGGCGAAGATCACGACGAGCAAGATGCCCGGGATGACGCTCCACACGACCTCGAGAGTGTGGTTGCCCTTCACGGCGCTGGTCTTGACGGGGGCGCCTTCTTTGTGACGCCCCTTGACCACGAAGATGATCATCGCCGCGACGATGAGCACGAAGAACAGCAGACACAGATAATAAATGAAATAGAACAGCGCGTCGGCGTTGGCCGCGACCGTGGACGCCTGCTCGGGCATGAACAGCGTGCCCTTGCCCTGAGCTCCGATTTTCACAAAATCAAACAACACGATCCCATCCTCCGGCGAGTCTGCGCTTTTCCCTGCGCCACATGACGCCCAACATGATTCCTAAGCAAGATACGGTGAGAAGCCCCCCCACGCGGACCACGCGGAACGCGAAGGGCGTATACTTGCCCGTTTGCGCGTCGTAGTGGAAGCAGTTCAGGAGCAAGCGCTCCACCGTACTGCCGAATTTGCCTTCCGAGGCGTCCACCCACGCGAAACGAATGTCGCGGGGGGAGTATTCGATGCCGTAGAGGTAGCGAGAAACAACGCCGCGCGGCGAGACGAAGAAGATCGCCGCGGTGTGCGCGAACTGGTTGGTGGCGTCGTCCCAGCGATACTGGAAACCAAAGGCCTCGGCGAGCGTCGCGACCGCCTCTTTCGAGCCGGTGAGGAAACGCCAGTCTGGCTTGTTCCCCTCGAAGGTCGACATGACGGAAGCCCGCTTCTCACGGGCCTGCTGCGGTCCGTCGCGCGGATCGAAACTCACCGTCACCACCTTCGCCTCGGCGAGATGCTTGGGGTCGAGGCCAGCCAAGCCCTGGCGGAAGCCATTGAGCTGGATATTGCAGAGCATCTCGCACGAATAATAATTCAAGGTGAAAATAACTGGTTTGATGCCGTCAACTATGTCGATAAGTCGCACCTCGCGCCCATCCTCATCGACGAGCCCGAGATTGAGCGGGAGCGTGGTTCCCAACTTTTCAATGACCGTAACGTTTTCGAACTGCTTGGGAACAACCTCCGAGGGGTCTTTCGCATCAGGATCAGCCACGATGGCTGCCTGTTGCGCGGGCCCTTCGGATGCCGCCACCTGCCCCTGGACTTCGCCATCGTGGGCAAACGCGTGCTCAGGGACACAGATGCCCATGACGCTCGCGAGCGTCGCGAAGAACGCCACGAGGAACGTAAAGGGGGCGCCACGGACGACAGCCCCGGCAACTCCCTTTGCGCATTCCTGTGCGACCAAAATCATGGCGTCCATCCTTTCGCGTTACTGCTGCGCGCCCTGGCGGCGCACGTACTCGTCGATGGCGACGCCAACGGGGACTCGGTAGCGCCCCTGGGCTTCGTCGACGACGTCGTAGCTTTCGAGAACGGCGGCTTCCTTCGAGCGGATCTCCGTTATCTGCCGCGAGGGGACGCCTGTGTTCACCGTCTTGGTCTGGTACTCGGCTGTCGTGAGAAGCAACTCACGGGACACCACTGCCACGAAGACCATGACGACGAGGATGGCGAAGATGAAGCCCCCAAGGAACCCGATGGGGAGGTTATCTGGTTCGGGCTTGAGGTTCGAGTGGTCGCTGGGCTGATGTCCCGCGCTCATGGCTTTGTTCCTGTTCAAAAGCATGGGTCTTTCGCCTCCGGTCAGTAGTTCTCGAAGGCCAACGATTCGGGAAGGAGCGGATCCTTGACAGGGATGAGGGCTCGCCTCTTGAGGAGCGCGAACATCCACGCCACGAACAGCCCGCCAACTCCGACGAAGCAGAGAAGGTCCACTGGCGAGAGGTACGCGTGTTTCCGAGCGGTAGGCATGATCATGTAGAAAAGATCCACATAATGCATCACGAGCATCCAGACCGCCGCGAAGGTCACGAGGAATCTGGTCCGCTTGACGGTGCGAGGCAGCAGGAAAAGGAACGGCAGAATGAAGTGTCCCACCATGAGTGAGATGCCAAACGCCATCCAGCCATGCTCATACCGATGCAAGAACCAGAGAGTTTCTTCGGGGATGTTGGCATACCAAATGAGGAAGTACTGGGAGAACGTGATGTACGCCCAGAAAGCCGTGTGCCCGAACATCAACTTTCCGAGGTCGTGCTGGTGCTCCACCGTGATGGCGTGGCCAATATCGCGAATCCCGCGGAAGAGGCTAGTTACGATGAGAAGCGTTGCATAGATGCCCACCACCGCGCCCGCGAAGTAGTAGACGCCAAACATCGTGGAGTACCAGTGGGGATCGAGAGACATGATCCAGTCGAGCGCCGCGAACGACAGCGTGAGGCCGAAGGCCGCAATGAAAGGGTACGACCACTTGCGCATGCGGCGCGTCAAGGCGTGGTCGCCCGTGGTGTCCTGCTTGGTGGAGTTGGAGTAGAAGAACCACGCCATGCCGAGCCAGGCGACGAAGTAAATGGCGGCGCGCAGGAAGAAGAACGGCTCATTGAGGTACGGTTGCTTCGCCTGGATAAGCACGTCGGTGGCCAAAACCTCGGCGTCGGTCCAGTGGTGGAAAAGCGTGTGCATCCCGAAAATCATGGGGATGAACAGGATGGCGAACAGGGGTAAAGTCCCCATGATGGCTTCGGCGAAGCGGCGGACCACGACGCTCCAACCCGCGGCAACCGCGTGCTGGATGATCACAAAGAACAGACCGCCGAGCGCCAACGAAAGGAAGTACAGGTACGCGGTGTGGAAAGAGAACGCCAACTGCTTGGTGTCTCCCTGGCCGAGCGCAAAAGCGCCGGCAAGGGCCGCGAAGCCCACGACGCCTCCGATAGCGGGCACCTTGCCCGCCCAGTGCCCGGCGGGCAGTCGGACTTGTTCGGCCGTGAGTGCTTGATGCTCATGCGTGGCGACGCTCATTTCGTCCATCCCTTCTGCGTGGCGATGTCGGCGGGGACCTGGTCGAGGGACGCTCTCTGCGAGAGCTGGAGGGCGCGCATGTAGGCAACGATGGCCCAACGATCCTGCACGGGAATGGCGTAGGCGTAGGAAGGCATGTTGCCGCGCACGCCGTTGAGCATCGCGTCGTAAAGTTGCCCCTCGGGCATATCCACGATGCGCTGGTCGTGGAAACTCGAAGGACGCAGCATGCCCCTCTGGACGACGATGCCGTCGCCAGCGCCGGTGGCGGCGTGGCAGGGCGTGCAATAGATATTGTAGCGTTCTTGCCCGCGAAGAACGAACTCCTTCGTCACAGGAACTGGGATGCGGGTGACCCACTCATCGCCATTCTTGCCGAAATAGACTTCGGTGTTCTCCTTCAAGGTTCCGCGGGCCACCGTGCCCGGGACCTGCGGACGGTTCGACCGTCCGTCTTCGAAGAACGTGTTTTCTTCCTGGGCCTTGAAGTTCGTCTGGAAATCCATGTTCAAGTTGGGGTGAATGGGCGGATTCTCGCTGGGCCGCTCGCGGCATCCGCCAACAAGCGCCCCGCAGGCGATCAATGCGGCGACGCGCGCCCCTGTTCGTTTGTTCATCAGAGTGGTCTCGCTCATGTCATTGCTCCAGGAGCTCGACGTGGGTGGCGCCGATTTCCTTCAGGAACGCCTGCGTCGCTTCGGGGTTGAACTTGGGATCGGCTGCTTCGATGCTGATGAAAAACTTGTCGTCGGTCACTTTAGCGAAGCGCTTGGAGCGGAAGGTCGGGTGGTAGAACTGCGGGAGGCGGTTGAGCGCCCACATGCCGAACACCGCACCGAAGGAACCGAGGAGCACAGCGAGCTCGAACGTCACAGGCATGAAGGCCTGCCAGGACAGCAATGGCTTGTTCGAAATGACCATGGCGTAGCCCTCGGTGGAGGTCCAGGCCTGGAGGGCGAAACCACCCGTGCCGCCGACGAGGGACAACACCAATACGATCCAGGGCACGTACGAGGGGCCAATTCCCATGGCACGGTCGAGCCCGTGCACGGGAAAGGGCGTGTGCGCGTCCCATTTCTTGAAGCCCTTGTCGCGAACCTTCTCGCACGCGTGGAAAATGGCCGCGGGGGAGTCGAACTCTGCCAGGACACCGAAAGTCTGAATATTCGTCGTCATGTTCCGTTCTCCTCAGTGCTTGCCGTGGCCGTGGTGCGGATCCGCCTCGGGCATCACGGACTTGACTTCCGAGATGGCCACCATGGGGAGGAAACGCACGAACAGGCAGAACATGGTGAAGAAGAGGCCCCACGAGCCGATGAAGGTGGCGATATCCCAGAACGTGGGACGGAAGTACGCCCAGCTCGAAGGTAGGAAGTCGCGGTGGAGCGAGGTCACGATGATGACGAAGCGCTCGAACCACATTCCGATGTTCACGAACACCGAGATGATGAACAGGGCCCAAAGGCTAGTGCGGAGCTTCTTGAACCAGAAGAGCTGGGGCGAAATCACGTTGCACGTGATCATCGTCCAGTAAGCCCAAGCGTAGGGTCCGAAGGCACGGTTGAGGAACGCGAAGCGCTCGTAGGGGTTACCCGAGTACCACGCGATGAAGAACTCCATGCCGTAGGCGTAACCCACGATGGAACCCGTGAGCAGGATGATCTTCGCCATGTTCTCGAAGTGCCGGATGGTGACCAGGTTCTCGAGTTTGAATATCCAACGCGCGATGATCATAAGGTTGATGACCATGGCGAAACCGGAGAAAATCGCTCCCGCGACAAAGTAAGGCGGGAAGATAGTGGTGTGCCAGCCAGGAAGCTGGGAGGTCGCGAAGTCGAAAGAAACGATTGTGTGCACCGAGAGGACCAGTGGCGTCGAGAGGCCCGCCAGGATTTGATAGGACTTCTCGTAGTTGAGCCAGTGTCGGTTCGAACCGCGCCAGCCGAGGGCGAATACTCCGTACCCTATCTTGGCGATGGTGCTCTTGGCGCGGTCGCGAAGGGTGGCGAGGTCGGGGATAAGACCCGTGTACCAAAAGAGGGTTGACACGGTGGCGTAGGTGGACACCGCGAACACATCCCAAAGGAGGGGCGAGCGGAAGTTCGGCCAAGCGCCCATCTGGTTAGGGAAAGGCATAAGCCAATAGGCTGTCCAAACGCGGCCCACGTGGATACCCGGGAAAATGAGGGCGCACATGACTGCGAAGATGGTCATCGCCTCAGCGAAGCGGTTCACCGAAGTTCGCCACTTTTGGCGGAAGAGGAAAAGAACGGCGGAAATGAGCGTACCCGCGTGGCCGATACCGACCCAGAACACGAAGTTGGTAATGTCCCACGCCCAGTAAACCGGGTTGTTGTTTCCCCAGACGCCCACGCCTTCCCAGAACAGCCAAGCGACCGAGATGCCCAAGAGCGAGAGCATGCCGAGCGAAATGGCCAAGCAGATGTACCAAGCGAGCGGCGTTCGGGCGATTTCGGCGGGAGCCGCCACGGTCTGGGTGACAGTGGCGAACGTCTCGTTACCGAGCACCAACGGCGCGCGCCTATCGACGGGTTCCACGGCGGCGGCGTTTGAAGCGGTCGTTTCCATGGTCATCGTTACACCAGCTCAGGATTGGGGTTGCGGAGTTTGGCGAGGTAGGTCGTGCGAGGCTGGGTGGCGAGCTCGCCGAGCAGGGCGTAATTGCGTGGACCGGCCTTCGACTGCGACACGCGGCTGTTCGGGTCATTGACGTCGCCGAACACGATCGCATCCGTGGGACAGGCCTGCGCGCACGCCGTAACGATGCGGCCATCGGGAACGACGCCATTCGAGATCCTCTTGGCCTCTATTTTGGCATCGTTGACGCGCTGGACGCAGTAGCTGCACTTCTCGATAACCCCGCGGAAACGAACCGTGACGTTGGGGTTCTTCTGCATGGCATAGAGCGGGTTCTGCTCGTCGTTCTCTTTGGCGAACGCGAAATAGTTGAAGCGGCGGACCTTGTACGGGCAGTTGTTCGCGCAGTAGCGAGTGCCGATGCAGCGGTTGTAAGCCATGTCGTTCATGCCATCGGGACTGTGTACCGTGGCGCCAACGGGGCAGACCTGCTCGCAAGGCGCGTTCTCGCAGTGCAAGCAAAGCATGGGCTGCGAGACGACCTGTGGATCGTCCACGCTGCCGTTGAAGTACCGGTCGATGCGCATCCAGTGCATTTCGCGCCCCTTAAGGACACGATCCTTGCCCACTACCGAGACGTTGTTCTCGGCCGTGCATGCCACGGAACAGGCATTGCAGCCCGTGCACACGTTGAGATCGATGGACATGCCCCACTGATGGCCTTCGGTAAACTCGTACGGACGGCGCCACAGGAGGGTCTTCTGCTTGGCGAGATCGATGACCTCGTACTTGCGAACGAACTCCGGTTGCTGCTTGAAGTCGGCAAGGGTCGTCTCGCGGACGAGAGGGCGACCTTCCATGCTGCCGTGGTTCTGCGTGTCGGCAAGGACGTAGGTTCCCTTGCCTTTGGAGACCTTGGCTCCTGCGGCGTGAAATGGCGAGCGCGAGGTGCGAATGGCGTTGGCGTTAAAGCCCGTACCCTTGCAGACGCGACCTTCGAAGCCACGTCCCCAGCCTCGGGGCACTACGACCACATGCGGCGCCACGCCCGGGGTGATCCAAGCGGGGATTGCAAGCGTGCGACCCTCGAGCTCGAGGTTGAGCATGTCGCCGTTCTCGACGCCAAGCTCCTTTGCGCTGGAAGGCGAGAGGAGCGCAGCGTTGTCCCAGGTGAGTTTGCTCACCGCATCGGGCTGCTCCTGGAGCCAAGCGTTGTTGGCGTAGCTTCCGTCGTAGACTTGCGAGGAGATGGGGAAGCGTACCTCGAGGCTCTGCGCCGAAGGCTCCGGAAGGGGCTGGGACTCGGACAGAAGCCTGCCCAGGCCTCCAAACTCGAAGGAGATCGTAGTTACGTTGGGACGCTCCACATCGGAAACGACGCCGTCGTGCAACCAACGCGCCCACAGGCGTTCGAAGTCGGGGCGGTTGAGCTTTTGCTGCCAGTGGTTCTTGGTGATTTCGTAGCCGCGGGCAGGCTGACGACCCACGATGCGCGCGAGGAACTCGACGTCGGATTGCGACTCGAACAGCGGCGCGATGGTGGGCTGCATGATGGCGTAGGTACCATCGGCGGAGCGGAGGTCGCCCCAAGCCTCGAGAGCGTGGCAGCGGGGTACGTGGATCGACGAGAGGCGGGATGTTTCGTCTGCATGATAGGAGAGGTGCACGCTGACGCGCGCGCTTCGGAGTGCGTTGCCGAATTCGAGATCGGCAGGGGCATCGTAGACGGGGTTCCCGCCCAGCATGACGAGCGTCTGCACGCCACCGGCACGCAGCGCCTGGGTGAGTTCCAGGAGACCACCCGCGGTGGGAATATCGTCGGGATCAGGAAGGTAACGAACGGTTGAGCCCGTGGCGGCCAGGGCTTCGTTTACGGCCACCGCCAGGCCATGGACCCATGCGGGTTGCTTATCGCCCACGACGACCACGGCACGACCACGGTTGGCGGCGAGGTCGGACGCCACGCTCGAAACCCAGCGCTGCCAAGACTTGCCTGAAGAGGACACGGACCTGGCACCGGTAGGCGCCACGGCGACACCCTTGCTGGCAAGCTCTCCGACGAGAGCGAGCAGGAACTCGCCAATCTCGCCGCCACGCAGCAGAAGTCGGTTGTCGGCCACGAAGCCGGTGTTCGTGAAATTGGGCTCAACAACATAGAGCCGATTCATCGTCGACTCTGCACCGCCCACGCGGCGCCGACTCATGAAGAGCTTCGAGTTGCGGACAACGTCGCCTTCGACACCGAGGAAGTCGGCGTCGAGCGAAAGAACCACGTCCGCTTTGTCGAGCTCAAGGACCACTTGGGAACTCGGCAGACCTACAGCAGCCAGGGCCGCGCGCTGATTGCGCTGGTCACCGGCATCGTCAACGTAAACCTTCGCGGATGGGGAAGCGCGTTGGAGTTCGGACACGAGCCCGCGCAGCACAGAAGAGGGCGCGGACTCCATAAGGATTGCCGTGCCAGTGCCGGCGTTGGTGCGAATGCTCGCGGCGATTTCCGCCAGCTGGGCTTCGGCGGTCTGCCAGCTCGCCGGGTTTCCGCCCTGGAGAGGCATGCGAGAGCGATCGGGATCGTAGAGATCGAGCACGCTGGACTGGGCCCACACGTTGGTCCCACCCAGACTGTGGGGGTGCATGGGGTTGCCTTCGACCTTCGTGGGGCGGTTCTCATGCGTCGTAACGAGGACACCGAGCACCGTGGGGCCAGCGCGGAGCACACTCGCATACTGTTGCGCGCGGCCTTCAACGAGATCCTCAGGGCGCACAGCATAGGGAAGGATTTTTTCGCTAGGCTTACGGATGCACCCGGTCGAGGTGACACCCGCAAGGGCCATGGACGCGCCAAGGAGGCCGAGGAAATTCCGGCGGTCGACGCCCGACTTCACCTCGAGCTCAGCTGCGCCGAGGGGGAACTCCTCATTGAGGCGCGCCTTGAACTCGGGACTGTCGGCGAGCTGCTCAAGGCTGCGCCAGTACTGCGTTCCGTTCTTCATGGTCTCTTCTTTCCCGTTATTCACTAGGTGGGCTCTTAATAGTGGCACGCCGAGCAATGCTCGGGCGGATTCACAGCACGGGTGCGGTGCGGGTCCATGGCCGGATCGTAGCCCGCGACCTTCGGGTCGTAGGCCATGTTCGTGACCTCGGACACGGGGCGCAGGTTGGGCGTCGGGTCGCGGTGGCACTCCAAGCACCAGCTCATAGAGAGGGGCTCTGTTTGCGCCACGACGGGCATCTGGTCGATCCGGCCGTGGCAGGATACGCAGCCCACGCCACCGTTGACGTGCGCGCTGTGATCGAACTTCGCGTACTCAGGCAACATGTGGACGTTGATCCACTCGATGGGTTTGCCTGTGTTCCAAGACTCGCGGACCTTGGTGAGCTTCACGCTGTCCTTCTTCACGAGCGAGTGGCACCCCATGCATGTCTGCGTGGGCGGCACCGCGGCGAAAGCCGCTTTCTCCACCGTGGTGTGGCAGTAACGGCAGTCCATACCCAGATCGCCCGCATGAACCTTGTGGCTAAAGGCCACCGGCTGTTTGGGCATGTAACCGACGTCGGTCCATTTGGGCGAGAAGAAGTACCAGATGAATGCCACCGCGCCGATGAGTGCGAGGGGCGCGATGATGGTCACGGCCAGCGGAATCTGGTTCGTCCACTTAGGGAAAAGGAATTGCACGGTACCACCCATAGAAAATGGCTCTGCGCGCGCTCCGCAAAGACTTTCGGGAAACCCGACCGTCAGCGACGCACGCGCGAATCAAAAATGGCCCAAAACACGTTCGGTTCTTAGCCAATCCATCTTACGCGAGCAAGCCGAGTCAGCAAATTTTCAAAACGCATTTCAAGCAGCTAAACATGATTGCAATCAACTCCATAGTTGCCTCGCGCCACACCTTCGGAGGGAGTTCTGACACGATCGGGGATTCGCATGGCGAATCGGACAGGCTCTCGCCCTCGACACGAATCCCTTTCGCAAAGGACGCGAACTCAATTCGCCTTCATTTCTCGCAAAACATGTTGCGAGCGGTGAAAGACCTCATCGAGTCCGTCTTTGTCAGTTCCATAGAATCCTCGGATGGCTCCCTTGGCATCGACGATAGCGAGCTTTTGGCTATGCGCGATGTCCATCATGCCACCGTCGACGATCCGTTTGGGCTCAAGCGACAGCGAAAAGCCGGCGAGCACCTTGCGAACTTCGATTTCGGATCCGGTGAGAAGACTCCATCGGGAGAAATCCACGCCTGCCCTCGAACCGTAGGCTTTGAGAACCTCGGGAGTATCAGTGGTGGGATCAACGCTGAAGCTTACGATACGCACGGGAATCTTGGATTCCTCGAAGCGGCCTTGGAGCTGCTTAACGCTCTGTACAATAAGCGGGCACACCGAAACACAGCTCGTGAACACAAAATTGGCCACATACACATTGCCCTCGAGCTGCTGAGAACCCATGGGTTGGCCATATTGATTGGTGAGATTGAAAAGCGGCAGCACACCTTGCACGGGCGGGGCAGGGGGCTCCCGCACCATAAGCGGACGGATGGCCGTGAGGAAGGCGCAACCACCGAGGAACACCAGGAAGTAAGGGTTCTTCCAAAATGGCACCCTCTTTTCCGGCAGCGCAGCCACCACGTTGCCATCCCCATTGGATGAAGGAACGCTCACGCTTGGAGAAGAACTCATACCGCTTGAACTCCGGTTCGGCGCATGGACGCGTACGCCGCACTAAAGGTAACAATGACCACCACGATGAGTCCCGCCATGACGGGCCAATGCAGGGGAGTCGCCAGGGATTCGCCACCGAGTGCCAGACGAACACCTTCGACGAAGTAGGAAAGGGGATTGAGCGCTCCCAAAACCCTGAGCCAAACCGCATCGAGGGGGAACATGGCACCCGAGAGCACCCATAGCGGAAAGAGGACCACGCCCATGACGGCATGGTAGCCGTGAATGGAATTCAAGATCCATGCACCCGCAAGGCTCAGGGCCGCAAGCCCCACTGTGCCGGCAGTGAGCGTGAACAACAGCGAGCCACCCGCAAAATCAAGGATGCGAAAACCCGCAAGCGGGCTTGCCAGCAAAAACAGCAAAACCTGCAGGAGCGCGAGGGTCGTGACCGATGCGATTTTGCCCAACAGAACCCCTAGCCGCGCCCCGGGCCGCACAAGGACACCCTGAAGGAAACCGGTGTTGCGGTCCTCGATGATGGACATGCTCGCAAACATCGTGGTGAAGAGCACGACCATGACCAAGGAACCGGGGAAGAAATACTTTTGATAGCCGGCCGCATCGCCACCGGGCGAGAAATTCCTCCCCATTCCGAAACCGATGAGGGCCCAGAACATGAGCGGCTGCGCCACGGCGCCGAACCACCGCGAACGTTCAACCTTGAAGCGAAGCATGTCGCGACGCCAGAGGGTTTCAATGATGGCGAACTTAGCTTTCAAGAGTGTTCCCCGTAATTTTCAGGAAGACGTCCGCCATGCTCGCCCCCCGCAACTCCACGCTCGAGAGGGTACCCGGGGGGAAACTCTCGGCGATACGAGGCACGAGTTGGTGAGCTTCGTCCGACTCCACGTAAACACGCTTGCCCTGGTGGCGCGCCTTGAGCCCTAGTCGGGTCCCAAGCCCTTCCACGACTTCCGAGGGAGCATCGGTGGAAAGGACAATGACATCGCGCGTCAGCTTGCGCTTGAGCACCGCTGGATCCTCGACCTCCAAAATCTTCCCGTGCGCGAAAAGGGCCACGCGCGAGCAGCGCTGCGCCTCCTCAGGACGGTGTGTCGCGAGGACAAGGGTGGCACCCGTGTCGGCGCGATAGGCATCGATGCGATCCCAAAAGGCGCGAAAAGACGCCTCATCGATACCAGTGGTGGGTTCGTCGAGCAGGAGGAGGCGCGGACGCGGGAGGAGGGCTCGCGCGAGGTCGAGTCGGCGCTTCATTCCCCCCGAAAGTTCGCCGACTTTCTTATCTCCTGCCTCACTCAAGCCAGCGGAATTGAGCGCCGCTTCCACGAGTTCGGGGATCTTCGCCGAGGGCACGCTATCGAGGCGGCAACACAACATGAGGTTTTGCCGCGCTGTGAGCTTTCCGTCGAGGCTTGGATTCTGAAAAACGACTCCCATCAAACCGTCGGTGCGCGGATGACCCACGCCACACGAGGATTCGTCGTTGAAGACGAACTCCACTCGACCCTCATGACGTGGCCGCAATCCGGCGACGATAGAAAGGAGCGACGATTTGCCGCTGCCGTTGGGACCCACGAGTCCGAAAACCTCGCCCGAGCGGATTTCCAGGTTCACGTCGCGCAGCACGTCAGCTTTGCCGAGACGGAGCCCGACGCCGACGCAGAGGATCCGCGAAAGATTCATTAAAAGTAACGCCCCAAGGTGATGTCGACCATGAGGGCCACTGTGAGGGCCGGTAGGTAGACGAGCGAGGCAAAGAAGAATTTGCGAGCCCAGGGCTTGCCCGACTCAGGACGGAAGCCTTTGGCGGCATGCCAGGTGAACCACACGCCGAGTGCCAGAGCCAACGCGAAGTAAACAACCCCAGCGACGCCCAGAGGCACGAACATGAGACTGATGGGAATGAGGAGGAGGGAGTAGGCCAAGGACTGGAGCTTGGCGATGGCATCGCCGTGCTTGCCAGGGACGGTAGCGATGCCGGCCTTCGAATAATCTTCCTGATGGCAAATGGAAATAGCGATGAAGTGAGGGATTTGCCAAACGAGGAGAATACCGAACAGGACAAGCCCCGCGGTATCGATGTGACCTGTGACAGCGGTCCAACCCATAAGAGGAGGCATGGCTCCGGGAACGGCGCCAATGACCAGCGCCAGTGGGGTGCGCCTTTTGAGCGGCGTGTAGACAAGCACATAACTCGCCAAAGCGAACGTGCCGAGGATCGCCGTAAGGACGTTGACCCCCATCGCGAGCACCACGATGGAAGCGACGCCTAGCCCTAAACCAAAGGAGAGCGCTTGCCAGGCGCGCATGCGCCCCGATGCCAAAGGACGGGAGCGTGTCCGCTCCATGAGTTTATCGCCTTCGCGCTCCCACCACATGTTGAGAGCATTTGCTGAACCCACCGAAAGGAAGGTTCCGACGAGAGTCCACAGGATGAGACTCCAGTTCACGCCTTGCGGCGCCAAACCCATCCCGCCAAGCGTCATGATGAGACACAACAGCGTGATGCGAGGCTTTGTCAGCGTGACGTAATCGCGCCAAGTGAGCGCTGGAAAGGGTCCGTTGGGCATGGGGGTTTGCTCTCGGGTGCGCGGGGCCGGTTCGAAAGGACAGGGTTATGGACCCGGCCGGGTTCTATCGCAACAATGTCAGAAACGCTAGGCGCAATGCCTTGACGCTCCTCAAGACCATGCCCCGGCGAGGACAGGAACGTGGTTCTGAAGCCTGGCAAGCGCCGAAGGTTATCATTCCGAACGAGGGAGCTGAAGCCCTTGGGCGAACAATCCCGTCACGAGAATCCAGCCGGCAATCTGATTCGTGACGAAGGGAGGAATGCCGAACATCCAAGCTTCGCGCATGAGGAACGTGGCGAGCCAAATGCCCGATAGCCACGGCATCCAAAGGGCGACTCCGCGTTCTCGCGCTAGAACCCTGCGGACGCTCAGTACGAAGATTGCCAAAGCAACGAGAACCACCACGGCACGGAAGATCGTTTGCGCGCCTAAAAGGAATGCGGCGTCAGCGGGGAGGTCGACGCAAAACGTCCGAGCGTCTCCGCAAGGGAAAAGGCCAGCGTCGAATTGGAGAACAGCGGTGACCAAAGACACCAAAGTGACGATGGCTGCCATAGCGATGGAAAGGATGTTCGCGCGCGCAGCAGAGCGCGAGGACGCAAGGAGTTCGCCCAACCGCCCGGGTGGTACGAACGCCAAGAAAAGGAAGGCGCATGTCGAGACGGATGCAAGCAAAGAAGCGAGCGTATGCGTCGCCCGAGGTGAAAGTCCCCACTCCCCCGAGAGCGAAAGGTGCCCCGCTGAGAGGGTGCAGAGGAAGAACAGAGAGGGAACGAAGGAATGGGGACCGGCCATGCCTTGATGCTGCGCTTCCCTACGAGCCTTACGCCGCCTGGCCGCATGCACGATGAAAACCATCGTCGCGAGGGCACTGGCCAATGAGGTGGTGGTGTGGAAAAGGTCCACCAGAGACTCGATGCGCTCCGGATACGCCAGCGCTGCGAGTTGACATCCGGGAAAGTCCGAACAGACGTAACCGCTGGAGAGCGGATGGGTGACCGCTGTGAGTACCGCCCATGTCACCACAACCAAGAAGCCTAGCGCTCCCCCCATGCGTTCCACGAGGAGGGAGGCGGAAAGTTTGGGGTTCATGGCGTCAGCCTTCGTCCCGCCGCGAGCAATGCCTGTCGATGGCGCGGTAAGCGCTCGCACAGGCCTTCTTGTTCCATCGGTCGACACCGCGAGCCTGGCATTCCTTGAATCCGAACTGCGTGTGCCGAGTCGAATCGCCCAAGGCAACGCATTCGCTCGCTCGACTGCGAGCCACGAGGCACGCTTCCATGACACGGCCCACAGAGGCTTCGCAAAGGCTCTTCATGGCGGCGCATTGTCCGTACCACTTCATGACATGATCGACGCACCCCTCGCGATCGACAGTCCGTCCGGTCTCCGTGGCTTTCAAAAGTTGGTCGCTGATGTGGACCTGCGAGACCTGAAGGAGACGAAACCCTTGAATAGCCATACCCGTGGCCGCAACGCCAAGGGCGACGAAAAGAAGGATGTGACCGCGGGGAGTTTTGGCTTTGGGCCGCGGAGGGGTGGAAGGCTGCGCGAGCGGATTCATGGGGGCTCCCAGGAGTCGAGACGGCGGCAACCAACCAGAGAGTTGGAGATGAAGCGGAGGATTTCCCGCGCGGCGCGCTCCATTGGCTGTGTATGGCATAGGGTCGTTGCGCCAGGCAATCTGAACTGATCTACAAGGCTGCTTCTGCCGCTGCGCCGGCGGACCCCAGGGTGTAAGAGGACACCTGCTGCCCCGTCGACATCGCATCGAGAGAGCGGCCAAGCCCGGCCGCAGAGCTGGAGTCCTGGGCAAGCGCACGGAAAATGCCATGGGGACGAGAAAGCAACTCAGAAGGGTCGCCTAACTCGACAACGCGTCCTGCTTCGAGAACGGCGACGCGATGGCAAGAGAGGACGGTCCGCAGCCGGTGCGCGATGATGAGCACCGTGCATTGGCTGAAATGCGCCTTGACCGCCTTGTGGATAAGCGCGTCGGTGCGGAAGTCGACGTTGGCCGTGGCCTCGTCCATCAGGAGGATACGAACGCGCCGCAAGAGGGCGCGGGCCAGGCAGAGCAGCTGGCGTTCTCCGACGCTGCGATTCGCGCCGCCCTCCTCCACCGGAGCATCAAGACCGCCGGCCGCGGGACTCGCAAGGTGAGCGAGCCCTGCCTTGGCAAGGGCATCGTGGATCTCGGCATCGGAATGCTCGTCGAAGGGATCGAGGTTGCGGCGCAAAGTACCGGCGAAAAGCACGGGATCTTGGGGGATGATGGCCAAGCGACTGCGGAGTGCTGCCAAGGAAACGTCGGCCACGTCGATGCCGTCGATGATCACCGAACCTTCCGACGCTTCCACGAAACGGAACAAGGCTGCGTAAAGCGTGCTCTTGCCGGCTCCCGTGCGTCCGACGATGCCAATCGTTTCACCCGGAGCCACGCGCAGCGAAAACTCCTTGAGCACGGGCTCGAAGTCCGCACGGTAGCGCAAGGTGAACGAACGGAACTCGATTTCGCCATGCTCGGGCCAAGAGGCAGGAGGCTCGAGGCCCAACCGCCGCTCCGAAGGCACGCCCGCGTAATGAACCACGCGCTCCACGGAGTTCATGCTGCTCTCGATTTCACTGAGCATGCGCACCGCCCAATTGAGCGCTCCGGTCACAAGGAATGCGTAGGTCACACTCAAGCCCGCGAGCGCGGGGCTCACCTGCCCGCGCGCGAGCACCGCACCCGCGGAAGCCGCGAACGCGACGAGTGCGCCGATGAGCTCGAGACGCGTACCCAGCCAGCGATTGAGGGAAATCATGGTGTAGAAAGAGCGCTGGTTGCCCAGGAACCGGTGGATGCTCTCGTCGGTGAATCTCTCCTCGCTTCGGAAAGCGCGAATGACGGCCACACCGCTCAACGTTTCGGAGAAGTGCGCGTAGAGCGGCGAGCGCGAGATGTTCTCGAGCTTCTTCACCTCACGGTTGCTCGCGCGGAACCTCCTCTGGGCGCGAAAGTAGACCAAGGATAGCGGTACAACCGCCACGAGCGTCCATGGCGTGGCGCCCACCACGACCAAGAGAGTGGTGAGGATAGTGAAGAGGCAGCCCAGCGCGTCGAGGTACGTGTTGGGAAGATATTGGTCGATGGCCTCGGTGTCTTTGCCGAAGCGGTTGAGGATGCGTCCCGTGGGTGTGCTGTCGAAAAAAGAAACGGGTGCGTGCACGACGCCGTTGAGAAGGCGATCGTGTAGCGCGAGGGCGGCGCGCACCCCCCCGCGCCATGTGAGCCAGCTGCGCAGGAAGGTCGCCGCCGTAGCCACAAGCCCCAGGAGCGCGAACCCCACGATGAAGATTGCGATGCCGCCTCCAAAGCTCTGGCCCGACGCGCTGCCCCAACCAAGCCAACCATCCGCCGAGGCGGCGAGAATCTCGCGCACGGCGAAGGCCGCGAGGAGGAGAGACACGTGGCCGCGCGGAGAAAGGAGCGCAAGGTACATGGCATAGAGATCGCCCCGAACCGTGCCCGACGCTCGCTCCTCGTCGACCACGAGACGCCCCTTTTCCTTCTGACGGGCATCCTCGTCGTGCAAGTGGGCAGCGAGCGTCTCGGGCTTGGCAGACTCGACAGATTCGAGAGTCTCGACAGACTCGACGAAAGGGGACGGCGCGCTGGAGGGTACAGGTGGAGCAGGAGGCGAGGGCTGCCTTGCATCCTCTGCCGCGTCGGTGAAGCCATACTGCGAGAGCGCACCATGGAACACCCCACGGGCGGCGAGCAGCTCCGAAACCGGTCCTTGCTCCACGACCCGGCCTCCCGCCATCACGATGACGCGATCGGCCTCTCGCGCGTACTCGAGCCGGTGGGTGACTAGCACACGCGTGCGGCCGGCGAGCCGTTCTCGAAGGCACGCCTGGAAAACCTCGGAGCCTACGTGGTTGTCGAGCGCCGATAGCGTGTCATCGAGGAGGTAAATGTCGGCCTCCCCGTAGAGCGCACGCGCAAGGCAAACGCGCTGTTTCTGCCCGCCGGAGAGGTTCACACCCCGTTCGCCGATCTCGGTGGCGTCGCCAGCGGGGAGCCGCCGGAGATCGTCGCCGAGCCGGCAGGCCTCGAGCACTGCAAGGTAACGGCCCTTGTCGAAGGCGCGCCCGAACACGACGTTCTCGCGCAGCGTCGCATTCACGATCCAGGCATGCTGGGGAACGTAGGCCAGCATGCCGCGAGTTGCACAGGTTCCCGATGTGGATCCGAGGTCGCCTAGGAGCGCCGACAACAGACTGCTTTTACCCGCTCCCACCTCACCGACGATGGCTACGAGTTCGCCCGGCCTAAACTCCACGCTGATGCCGCTCAGGGTGTCGACCCCTTCGTCGAGGTTCCAAGACGCATGGAATCCCTCGAGGCGCGCCGCCCCGGGGGCGAGCGCGGTGTCTTCCACCCGCGGTGGGATCTCCGGTTGTGCCAAGAACACCATGATGCGCTTCTCAGCCACGAGCGCGTTGACGAACGACGAGAAGACAAAAGGCAACTGAGACATGACCGGCCTCAAGATGCCGAACACGGCCAGTGCCGCAAAAACCTCCGGGGCGCGCAGGGGCAAGCCCATGAGGAGGTGCGTCGAGAAGGTTACCACTCCCACGAAGATGGGGGTGGCCAGGAACAACACCGAGGAGAGGGTCGAGAGAAGGGCCACGCGCAGAAGTTCGCGCTCCTCTTGGGAGCGCACCGCCGCTACTTTGGCCAGGAAGCTCTTCTCCCAGGCGTAATACTTGATGACGCGAATGCCGGAGAGGATCTCGGAGAGGAGGCCCACGCGCGCATCGGAGTAAGTGACCAACCGGGTCCGCGCGGTCATGACGCGCTTGGCCATGCGCGCCGAAAGAGGGAGCATGAGGCCCATGACGGCCAACCCCGCCAGCGACGAAACGCCGAGCAAGGCATAAAGAAACACCGAAGCGGCCACCAGCTGCACGGGCATGACGACGAGCTGGTGAAGCATGGGCGCGACGTTGTAGACGTTCGCCGCGTCGGTGCTCATGAGGTTCACGATTTCGCCGGTGGAGCTCGCCCGACGCGCGGCCGGCGTTAGCCGCATGCTCTTGCGGTAGATGGTGACGACGAGCGCGGCACGGTAACGCATGCCCAACTTGAGCGTCTTGTGGAAGACATGGTGGAGGGTGATATTCGAGAAGAGCCCGCACGCGAGCACCCCGAACGCCGCCGCGAGTCCGGTCGATAAAGGTATTGCCGGCTCCGCCAGGAAATCCACGATGCGTCGAATGAAGGCGGGCACCAGGAGGGCCGTGCCGACGCTCAAGAGCGCCAAGGCGATGACCAGGGCGTAATCGCGCCGAAAGAGCGACCAAAACGTGCCAAACACGGGATGGCGCCCACTGGCGAGGCGAGGCAGCTCAGCAGCGAACCGCTCTGCCCAATGACGCGTATCCTCGGACCGGTTGAGGGGGAGGAGATCGGTGTCCTCGAGAGGGCGCCGCAAGCCGCGCTCGACGAGGGGGACCATCCAGTGGAAAAAAGGCCGGGCGTACCAGGGGGCCAATTCCTCGGGGGAGGCTGTAGCCAGGGGATCTCGGGGGGGCATGCGACTCATCGCTCACTTTTCCTCGAGCGGAGTTTCTGTTAGTTCTTTAACATTGACAAGTTTTTTTGGGCCTGAGCGTGAGGGTGATGGGGCCATGCCCCGAGCCCACGACGCCCATCGGGGTGAATGGAATGTCGAACACTGTACTCGTCACGGGTGGCGCCGGATTCATCGGTTCCGCTCTCGTTAGGCACCTCCTCCATTGCACCGATTACCGCGTGGTCACCGTGGACGCGCTCACCTATTCGGGGTCGCTCCTCAACCTGCGCGAAGTGGAAGGCCACCCGCGCCATGCGTTCGCGCACGTCGACATCCGCGACGAAGGCGCGCTCGCAGCAGTGTTCGAGGCCCACGCCCCGCGCGGGGTCATCCACCTCGCCGCGGAATCCCATGTCGACAACTCCATCAAAGGCCCCCGTGCCTTCGTGGAGACCAACGTCATGGGCACGTTCCATCTGCTCCAGTGCGCGCGCGACGCGGCCCAACGTGCCAAGGTCGAAGGACGGCCGTTCCGCTTCCACCACGTGTCCACCGACGAGGTGTTC
>JBIKVI010000278.1:0-5953 GCA_044356935.1 Silvanigrellaceae bacterium
GGAGGGTGTGGGTGCGTTCCTCGCGTCGCCCGAAGGCGAGGATTTGGTGGCCATGGTCGAAGACGCCTTCTCTCACCTCACGCGCTGGTCGAGTGAGGTGCTCGTGGAGGCCAGGCGCGCGCGGGCGACTTGGAACGTTCGAATGTGGTACGAGAACCCCGATGCCGTGCGCGGCGCTCCCGGAGCGGAGGCTCTCGTGGGAGAGGCCGCGACCGCTCATTCCGATGCGTGGCTCTCTCCCTGGCTCGGGCGGCGCGAGGCGATGGAGGTGCGCTGGCTCCGCGACGATCGCGCCGTGGTTGAAGCACGCTTCCTCTCGACTGAGCCTTCGGGGCGTCAGAGTGGCGAGGGTGGAACCGACGACGATCTCTTCACGGAAGGAACCGGCACATGGGAGCGACGACTCTGAAGGCCCTCGAGGGCAACACGCAGAAGCTCGATGGCGGAGCGATGTTCGGCAACGCGCCCCGCGCCATGTGGGCGAAGTGGGCCCCGCCCGATGAGGCAAATCGCATTTTGCTCGCGTGTCGCAGCCTGCTCGTGCGCGCGGCCGATGGTCGGGTCGTGCTGTTCGAGGCCGGCATCGGCGCCTTTTTCGAGCCGAAGATGAGGGAGCGTTTCGGCGTGGTGGAAAGCCGGCACATCCTCCTCGAGAGCCTCGCGGAGGTGGGGTTGTCCGACGCCGACGTGGATGCGGTCGTGCTCTCTCACCTGCACTTCGATCACGCGGGTGGACTGCTTTCGGAGTGGAAGGAGGGCGAGGCGTCGCGTCTCCTCTTCCCGCGTGCGCGATTCTATGTGGGGTCCGATCATTGGGTGCGTGCCAAGAATCCGCATCCGCGCGATCGAGCCTCCTTCGTCCCTGAGCTCAACAGACTTCTCGAATCGAGCGGGCGGCTCACGCTCGTTGAGAGTGATGGTCAGTCGGATCTCTCTCCCTTGGTGACGTTCCGTTTCAGCAATGGGCACACGCCGGGTCTCATGCTGTCGGAAATCGCGACGCCCGAGGGGCCCCTGGTTTTTGCCTCCGATCTCATTCCTGGCGCTGCGTGGGTGCACGTGCCCTTGTCCATGGGGTACGACCGCTTTCCTGAATTGGTCATCGACGAGAAACGGGAACTGCTCGAAGATCTCGTTGCGCGCGGCGGTCGACTCTTCTTCACCCACGACCCCGCATCGCCGTGCGGCCGCGTCCACAAGGACGCCTCAGGTCGCTTCAGCGCGGACTTCGCGCCCCTCGCGCTCTGACTCCTGACCCCGTGAAACGCGAGAAGGCCGCCCGAGGGGCGGCCTTCTGCAATCTTAGAGCGCATCGTCGGCACGGAAACCGTGCGCAGGACACCTCGCGAAGGGAGACGATTACTTCTTGCGAACGGGAGCCTTCTTGGCGCCGGCCGTGGTCGCCTTCTTCTTGATACCGACGGCTTCCTTGAGCGACTTGGCTGCGCGGAAGGCGACCTTCTTCGACGCGGGAATCTTGATTTCCTCGCCGGTCTGGGGATTGCGGCCCTTGCGAGCGGCGCGGTCCTTGACCTGAATGATGCCGACCTTGTCGAGGCGCACTTTGGCCTGGTTGCTCACGAGTTCGTCTTCGATGGTGGCAAGGAACTCCATGATGAGTTCCTTGGTGACCTTCTTGGGGAGCTCGTCGTGCTTGGCGGCGACAGCGGCGATGATCTGGCTCGTGGAGACGGTGGCAATCTTCTTCATCAGAAATCCCTTTCTGCTCACGTGGGGAGCTTGATGCGCCCCGGACAATTCTTTTGGGTCGGTGGATGCGTTATGATTCTTCACGATCCAGGAACGAAACGCAAGGAGCGCGGCGGTGAAAAATGGGACCGAACTGTTACCTCGCCTCCTCGAGGCGATGCGCCTCGAGAACATGGCTGTCGCGATATGCTTGATGCTGTTGCTTATCTCAGCGCGGCGACTCTTCCTCCGCACGCTCGCTAGGGAGCGCTCAAAGAACCTCGACGCGCAGGAGAGAGGCTGCCTGAGGTGGGCACTCGCCACGCTGGCGCTGGTGGCTATGTTCCTTTTCGCCGACGCTCGCCTGCCCGATCACGCCCGCATCGACGCCTTGCTCGGCGCTTTCGGGTTGCTCGCCGTGGGCGTGGGATTCCTCTGGAGCGCGCGCCTTATAAGGCTCGCTGCGTTCGTGGGCTCGTTCCTTCTGAGCCCTAAGCGGCCCGTGCCCTTGTTGCTCATCAACGTGGTTACGTTCCTGGTTGCCACCGGATTCGCACTGCTCGTGGCGAAGGTCGTGCTCGGCTTCAGTGTCATGCCGCTCCTCGCCACCTCAGCCGTCCTCTCATTGGTATTGGGACTTGCCATGCAGGACACCCTGGGTAATCTCATTACCGGAATCGCGCTGCAGATAGACAAACCTTTTCGCATCGGCGACTGGATCGAACTCCAAGGGGGAGGCCTCAAGACGGTGGGGAAGGTCCTCGAGGTTACCTGGCGGGCCACGGTCCTGCGTGCGTTCAGCGACGAGGTCCTCGTGGTCCCCAATCGCATCGTGGCCCAGTCCCAAATCTCCAATTACAGCGATCTCGAGCTACCCGTGTTGCGCTCGCACGCGTTCCGTTTTCCGTTCGGCACCAACCTGAACTTGGTGCGTTTGGCCTTCCTGGAAGTCGTCGCAAGGACGCCCGGCATCCATGCCGATCCTCCGCCGCTTTTCCTGGTCATCGATAACGGGGAGTCCTGGGTGAATACGAAACTCCTCTACTCCGTCGAAGAGTTCGGCGATCAATTCGTTGTGGGAGACAAGGTTCTCGTGGCTTGCCACGACAGGCTCGAGCGCATGGGGATCCCGCTCGCCAAGCCTGCTTACGACGTGGTGACGCGCCCTCCCTCTCCTTCGAGGGATTCCCTCTCATGAGGCGCCGACAGGTGATCGTCGCGCTCGCGTTTGCCTTGGCCGTCGCGGCATTCGTCGCCGTGGGCGGTCCGAGTTACCTCACCCTCGAGGCCGCGCAGGCGCGGCTAGGGGAACTGGAGGCCGTGCGCTCGCGTTCGCCTCTCGTCTTCGCCGCCGCCTTCGGCGCGGCCTACGCCGCCTCCGTGGCTCTGTCGGTTCCGGGAGCCCTCGTGCTCACGCTCCTCGCGGGAGCTCTCTTTGGACCTTGGTTGGGGACGCTCGTCGTGTCGTTGGCGAGCACCTTGGGGGCCTGCGGCGCGTTCTTGCTCGCGCGCACCTTGTTACGCGATGCCGTGCGTGTCCGGGTGGGTCCACGTCTCGCGGGCCTCGAGGAAGGGCTCGCGCGCGACGGCGTTTGGTACCTGCTGACCCTGCGTCTTGTTCCCTTGTTTCCTTTCGTGCTCGTGAACCTCGCCATGGGGCTCACGCCGCTGCGTTTGCGCACCTACGCGGGTGTCAGCATGCTAGGCATGTTGCCTGGCACTTTCGCCTACGTGAACGCCGGGAGCGCTCTCGCGTCGCTCGAGAGCCTTTCGGGATTGGTGGGTCCGCGTTTCTTGGCGGCCATGGCAGTGCTCGGATTCCTCCCCTTAGTTTTGCGTTTGGCCGCATCGAGCCTGCGCGACGCCCGTGTTCTCGCGCCGTGGCGCGGCCGCAAACCCAAACGTTTCGACGCCGATCTCGTTGTCGTCGGCGCGGGTGCCGGAGGGCTGGTGGCCGCGTATGTGGGCGCGGCTGCCAAGGCCAAGGTCGTCCTCGTGGAACGCCACGCCATGGGTGGCGACTGCCTCAACACGGGTTGCGTCCCGAGCAAGGCGTTCCTGCACGCCGCGAAGGTCGCGCATTCGGCGCGCACAGGTTCGCGTTTCGGGATCGTTGCGCGCGGCGGCATCGAAATCGACTTCGGAGCCGTCATGGCGCACGTACGAGGCGCGGTGAGCGCCATCGAGCCCCACGACTCCGTGGAGCGTTACACGGCGTTGGGTGTGGAGGTCGTTCGGGGCGAGGCGCGGGTGGAATCGCCCTGGCATGTTCGGGCCGATGGTCGAACCCTGTCCGGTCGAGCGATTGTGATTGCCTCGGGAGCCGTACCCGTGGTTCCTCCCTTGCCCGGCCTCGAGGGCGTGGACTTCCGGACCAGCGAGAACGTTTGGGGGCTCACTGAGCTCCCGGGGCGCCTCGCCATCCTCGGGGGAGGCCCGGTGGGATGCGAGCTCGCCCAAGGATTCGCCAGGCTCGGATCGCGCGTGACGATTGTGGAAAGGGCTTCGAGCGTGTTGTCGAAGGAAGATGCCGACGTGGGGGCTTTCGTGCGCTCCGTGCTGGAAGCCGAGGGCGTGGAGATCCTCTTGAACCACGAGGCGACTTCATGCGAGGGCGATGCGTCGTGCCGAGGAAGGGGAGCGGGAGTCCTTCTGGCACGCGGGCCCGGCAGCATTGCCCGGCAGGTTGCCTTCGACGTTTTGGTGTTCGCGCTCGGGCGCAAGCCACGCGTGTCCGGATTCGGCCTCGAGGAGTTGGGGGTTGGGGTCCGTCCCGATGGCACCTTGGCGGTGGACGATCGCATGCGCACCAACGTGCCGACGATCTTCGCCTGCGGCGATGTGGCCGGTCCCTGGCAGCTCACGCATGCCGCTTCCCACCAGGCCTGGTACGCGG
This sequence comes from Silvanigrellaceae bacterium, assembly GCA_044356935.1. Lineage (GTDB taxonomy): Bacteria > Bdellovibrionota_B > Oligoflexia > Silvanigrellales > Silvanigrellaceae > JADCJN01. The sequence continues at coordinate 4,586 of JBIKVI010000278.1, forward strand.
CAGTCAACGCCCTCGCCGCGCCCTTCAAGTCGTTCCGCGTGGACGCACGCGTCATGCCCCGGGTCACCTACCTCGACCCGGAGGTGGCGCATGTGGGCCTCAACGAGTCGGAGGCTCGAGCGCGGGGCGTGTCGCACGAAGTCACGCGTTACGATCTTGCCGATCTCGATCGCGCCATCGCCGAGGGCGAGGCGCGGGGATTCGTGAAGGTCCTCACGCCTCCGGGCCGCGACGCCATCCTCGGCGCCACGGTGGTTGGCGCGCGGGCCGGCGAGCTCATCGCCGTGTTCGCCACCCACATGAAGCTCGGCAAAGGGTTGGGAGCGCTGCTTTCCACCGTGCATGCCTATCCGACTTTCGCCGAAGCCAATCGGGCCGTCGCCGGTGCTTGGAAACGCGCCCATCTTCCCGAAGGCGCCCTGCGATTGGCCGCGCGTTGGCACGCCTGGCGGCGAGGATGAACGAAACAGGAGGAAACACGTGGACGTGAGCGCGACGTGGTGGGCGACCGCCGGCGTGATCGCAGCCTTCTGCGCGTTGGCGCTGGCCGAACGCACTTTTCCGCGGCGGCCTTCTGTGTCGCCGTGGGGCCCTCGTTGGGTCGCCAATGGCCTTTACCTCGCTGCAGGACAGGGCGTGTCCATCGCCGCCCGCATGGTCCTGCTGCAGCCCGCGTTCGCGTGGACGGCCCAGAGAGGATCGGGCTGGCGCGGTCTGGTGGATGGGCCTCCTTGGCTCGAGACCTTGGTTTCCTTGGTCGTCCTCGACGCGATCCTCTATTTTTGGCACCGACTCAACCACCGCGTCAGTTTCCTCTGGAAGTGGCACAAAGCCCACCATTTGGAAACAACGATGGATGTTTCCACCGCCGTGCGCTTCCATCCCATGGAGCTTGCCCTCTCGGCTCTGTGGCGAGCGCCGGCGGTGATCCTCCTTGGGCTGACGCCCGCCGAGCTTGTGGCGTTCGACACCGCCGTCGCTCTGGCCGCGGCTTTCCACCACGCGAACCTTCGACTGCCCGAGGCTGTGGAGCGCATGGCGTCGCGCTGGATCATTACGCCCGGACTCCATGAAATTCACCATGCGCAGGAAGCTCTTCTGCGTGATCGCAATTTCGGCGTCTTTTTCACCTTGTGGGACAGGCTCTTCAGGTCTTACGCCGGCGTCCCAGCAGATCCCCTGCGGCGCCTTGGCGTCTGATTTCCTTGTCGATGGAATCGGCGTTGGTCAGGAACCGCTTCACGCAGGGGCAAGAGCTGGTCGAGTTCGTATGTTCGAGCCAGTTTTTTTCGCCCTTCCCAGTGGCATTTTTCATGGCAAGGCCCATGACCGGACGTCCTCATGCGTCGCCGACGCAACGCTCGATGC
>JBIKVI010000203.1:0-7886 GCA_044356935.1 Silvanigrellaceae bacterium
TAGTGCTCTCCTCGAGGTCCTCGACCCGGAGCAGAACCACAATTTCTCCGACCATTACATCAACGTGCCCTTCGATCTCTCGCAGGTCATGTTTATTGCCAACGCCAACCGCCTCGACACCATCCCAGCGCCCCTGCGCGACCGCCTCGAGATCATCGACGTGGCGGGCTACTCCGAGGAGGAGAAGCTCGAGATAGCCAAGCAGTACATCATCCCCAAGAGCATCACGCAGACCGGGCTCACAGAGGATCTCGTGCAGGTGCAGGATGCGGCCATCCAGTTGGTTATCAACCAATACACGCGCGAATCGGGCCTACGGAACCTCGAGAAGCATTTCGCGACCATCACGCGCAAGCTCGCGCGCCAGGTGGCCGAGGGCGACGAGAAGGGCAAAGAGAGAAAGTCGGTCAAGGTAACTGCCAAGCTCGCCAAAGAACTCCTCGGCGAGGAGCGTTACCATGCCGAGGACCACGACGTGGATGCGCGCAAGGTGGGCGTGGTCACGGGCCTGGCCTACACCAGCGTGGGCGGCGAGATCCTCTCGTTGGAGGTGAACCTCCTGCCCGGCAAGGGCGGATTCACGCTCACGGGCCAGCTCGGTGACGTGATGAAGGAGTCGGCGCAAGCCGCGCTGAGCTACATCCGCTCGCGGGCTGACTCCTTGGGCATCGACCGCACGCGGTTCACCGAGTGCGACGTCCATCTCCACATCCCTGCCGGAGCCATTCCCAAGGACGGGCCGTCGGCGGGCATCGCCATCGCCACTGCTCTTGTCTCGGCGCTCACGAACATGCCCGTGCGGCAGGACGTGGCCATGACCGGCGAGATGACCCTGCATGGTCGCGTCCTTCCCATTGGCGGGTTGCGCGAGAAGGTCCTCGCCGCGCTGCGCACCGGCATCCGCACGGTGTGCGTGCCGGAGAAGAACAAAGGCGCGGTGGCTGAACTGCCCCTTTCCATCCGCCGTCGTCTCGACATCCGTTACGTTCAGTCGCTCGACGAGGTGTTGGCCATTTGTTTCGAGGGGTCGGAAGGCCTCGAGAGCGGCAAATACCGCAGCGGCGGCGAGACGGTTGTGCCGATTGCGGGCGAGATCTCCGCTGCCAAGGGCTTGGAGTCGGCCTGATGAGTGGCAAGGGAGCATTTGGGGCAACGCGGGTCGCGGCCATCCTTGTTTCCTTGGCGATGCCGCTCGGGGCAGGAGCCGGTTGCAAGCGTTTCCGTGGCGACGTTAAGGCCAATTCGAAGTCCGCTTCGATACTGGCCTGTCCCATGCGGCACGCGGAGCCCTCGGGGCCAGACTCCGTCGATTGCGCGCGCGAACGGTGCGGCGAACGAAGGGTCCTAGGCGCGGCAGGCGGCGTGGGTGGAGGCGCTGGCGGCGTTACGCCTCGCGTTGAGTTCGTCCGGTGAAGGGGGAAACCTTGATGAAGAGGTTCTTCGCGAGAACGGCCCACACCACCCGCGGTGTCGGGTTGGTATGCCTTGTCGGCGCTTCCTCGCTGCTCTTGGGCATTGGACCTTCGGACACGTTCGTATCCAATGGCGACGGGGCCCGGTACCGCGTGATAAAGGAACGTGGAAGTGGGAGCTACGGGGATGTCTTCCGCGCCTTCCGGACTGAGGGTGGCGAGTTCGAGCCCGTGGCAATCAAGGTCATACGGGACTCACTTACCCAGCGCGAAAAAGATTTCGTTCTCGAGGGAAATCAAAAGCTCGCCACGGCTTGCAAGACGGGGTGCGGTCCTGCCATCCACAAATTACTCGAAGTGGCAGAATTTAGCGCGAGCACGGGCGACGAAAAGTTCCTAGGCATCTTGAGCGAGCTCGCTGACGGCGATGGCAAAGAGCTCGAAACTCATCTCCGAATCGGAGAATTCCCCGACGTCCTACGGCGGCTCGAGGCTTTGGTGACCATCTACAACGAGCTCGGCGCCGCCGTCCTCGAGCTGCAATCGAAGGAAGTCGTCCATTCCGACATCAAGCCCGGGAATCTGCTCGTCATCGGCTCACGCCTCGTCCTCGCCGATTTCGATGGAGTTGCCACAATTGGACAGCCTTTTCGCATCACGTCCCCCAAGTATGAGCCGCTCGAAGCCCTCCTCTCCATGAACGTCGCGGAGAAATCCGACTTCTTCATTCTCGGAAACACCTTGGCTGAACTCATGTCTGGATTGGTGGGTCGGGATCTTTTCGCGAACGCGTTCCTCAAGAGATTCGCGGAACGGGATCTTTACGGTCACCAGCCTCAAGGAGCCGCGCAAAACATTTGGCAGTCGAAGACGCTCGAGATGATGATTCGCGCCATGCCGAATCCCGGTATGCTCGTTGTTGATCGTGGACCCGGAAAATCGAAGGCCTACCCCATCGGCTTGGACGACAATGGCGATTTTGTTCTTATCGATTCTCCCGCGACGCTTTATCCTTTGACCTGGGAGACTGGCATAGCGGAGTCCCTAGCCGCGCTGCGGGACAAGGCGGTCGGGGCCATGGACGATGAGGGCCAAAAGGCTCGTTTCGGCGAGTTGTTCGACGTCCTCGCGGATCGCGTGGTGGGACTTCTCGCTCTCTTTCCTCAGGATCGCCACTTCAAAAGCATAGACGCGGCGAAGTTGGGGATTCCTGGCGGAGCCGTTGGTCGAAACCATCTCGAATCCATTCTTGATGAAGTCAGGTCGTGTCAATAGCGGTCTGGGGCGGAAACAGAACCCCTTGGAAGCGTGCGTTACAGGACACTCGCGCACGCTGCGCAAGAGGCTAGGGGGAGAAAAAGGAGCGGTCCGTTCCCGGAGCCGTCATCGGCGGCCGCTTCGAGCCGGAATCCGTTTCGGAAGCATTCCTCTTGCACGAACTTGAGTCCGAGCGATCCTTGAGCGCTTCTGGAATCCGGACGCTTGGCGGAGCCAGCGTTGTCCTCGACCCGAACGAGGAGCTCGTTGCCGCGCGGCTCGGCGTGCAACCTTATCCATGGTCGGAAGTCGTCTGGAAATTCCAATCCTGCGAGCATCATGTCGCGCGCGCTGAAATCGAACCGCGCCGCGTGCCGCTCGCATGCCGACCGCACGAGGTTGTGGAGGATGAAGTAGGTACTTCCTGCGCGTTCAAGAACCCGTAACGAACCGGTATCGGGCGTTATGCCAACTTCCCAGCGGATACCCAAGCTCCGGACCTCCCTGGCCACGAGGAGTTCGAGGTCGTCGATGAGTTCGGAAACGCGCAGCTGCCTCCGTTCGGCCGTTGATTGCGCGCCCTCGAGCACGAGGGCGTTGAGGCGTTTGCCGTAATCAACTGCCCTGCGTACCATGGCGACTTGCCGCGACGAGAGGGTTTCACCCTCGACTTGCGTGGCGAGGTCGAGGATGGCCAGGAGGTTCCTGAGCTCGTGGGAAAAGATGCGCATCTGGCCGCCCATCACCGCGTCGCGCTGCACGCTTCTCTCCTCGAAGGCCCTGGCCACTCCGGCGGCGCGGGTGTCTTCCTCTACCTTGCGCACCCCATGCGACTCGGTCATTTCAAGCATGGCGCGCGCTCGGTTCCATAGTGCACGGATGCCCGCGACCACTCGTTTGGGCGAGGGCCGTGCGTGGCGCATCGAGAGGGATGGGTTAGAGTCCGACGACGTGAACATAGTGGGAAAGTGCCTTCAAAAAAGCGGCGTCGTTCGCAGAGCCGCAGGAGAAAGGTCCGACATGACAGGAGGCGTACTCGAGTTCCTTAAGCTTGTGAAGAGCCACTTGTGGCCCGCCCAACTCGTCGCTGGGACGGTAGAGCCCGAATTCGAGGGGCCATTTTGTGCATTATGGATCTTGAGGTCGTGGGCCTTGTTGGCTGCGTTTTTCTTCACCGCTTCCGCATCGGCGTATCCAGTGCACATCCCCGTTGAGGGGGCGCTGAACCTCGCGGGGGGATCTCCCGCTGCGGTGGTCGCCTTCGCGTCACCTGTGAGCGGCAAAGGCGAGCCCGGGAAAGGAGCCCTCGATGCCCGACCGGTGCCTCACCAGGTGTTGGCGCGGTCGCGACGCGGCGACCTTTTGTTTCGGGGCCAAAGCGTTCCCAAGATCGACGAGCCTTTGCTCGAGAAAACAGGTGGCGTGCTGCCCCCCCGAGCTCGCCCCCAGCGAGAGGTGGCCCTCGAACCACAAGACCTCATCGTCGTCGACTCCAACGATTTTAGTCCTTGCGACTCCGGATGCGAAGACGCCGTCGCTCGGGCAGCGCGGGACATGTGTGGTAGGGGCGTGGAACTTTATCGGGCCAGCCTGGGGCCCGGGTCAGCGCCAGGGCCGCTGCCGCGGCGAAACCTCTACCTGGCATCCTGCACGATCGCCGGGGCCACCATCGCCAACGACGCGTGGCGCCATGGTCGCGATCCCGATGTTCGGCTGAGCCTCGCCCGGCGCACGCTCTCGAGCGATTCACTTTCGTACACTTATTCCGAGAAGAACCACATGCTCCTCGAACGCTTCTCGCTCAAGCGGAACGACGGCAAAGAAACGCCGCTCCTCGTGGGGAGCGAACTCCATCTCTACGGCAAGCCGCGTTTCTTTTTCCCCCTGCACTTCACCGGCGACGACGTGCGTTCGGAATTGCTCGCTTACCTCCAGGATCCTCTGGGAACCTCGGGACGACTCTCGTTTTTCCTCGACGTCCTGTTCTTCAGGGTGAAGCTCGATCTGCGCAGCGCGGTGACCATCTACCGCGACGCGGTGCACGTTCCGGTGGTCATGACTCTGCCCGTGTCGGGGACTTCGCTGCGCGAAGGCAGCGGGATGTACTACGGCTTTAATGCGGCAGACGGGGAGGTGCTCGAGGGAATGCGCACGACCATGCGACGCCTTTGCCGCGGACCCGTGGTTGGGGAGCAACCTGTGCCGACCTTTTTCGTGGAAAAGGACGGCTCATGCGTCGCCGTGGGTGTGCGCGAGCCACCCGAGTTCGGTGCCATGGGTTTCCATCCGCAGATTGCCTTTCCAAGCGATCTCCAGGCCATCGGCTTCCCGAAGGTGGGCACCGACTTCGGCGTCTTCTACGACATCACCAAGCTCCGCAAGGGACGCTACAGTTTCGACGTGTGGTTTTACGTCGCGAGCGGCGGCTCGTGTGCGGGTTTGGAGAACATCGCTCGCGAAGGGTTCACGCCCATGGTGGAAATCGTAGAAATGCGAGGACGAGCTCAACCATAGGCTCGTTGACTAGGGGGCGACCTGCGCCGGAGGAATGGCTCGAGCTTGGCGCCGAGCGAAAAGTGGCCGCAGGAAATACTTCAGCAGGTGGCGAGGGAAATCGGAGAAGCGCACTTGCGCGAGGCACGCGAGCTCTACCCCTTCCTGGTAGCGCGGATTGGCCTTCATGAAGAAACGGACTTCGGGGTCGCTGGCGAGCTGTGGCGGCGGCGCGGCTATTCCTTCCTTCACCGCGCCATGCGGCGTATCGAATGCGATAAGCCCCGTCTCGGGCTGGTAGGCGGCGCCGAAGCGGCGCGAGTAGAATTCATCGATGACCGCACGTGTGGAGGCGTCGATGGAACCCTCGGCCGAAGGAAACGAGTTCGGGAAATTGCTGCGCATCATGAGGTACGTCTTGTACCCTTTCGAGATGAGCATCCAGTAGACCGGTGAAAAGGGCGACGCGAGTTTCGCGCGCAGGATGTACCAAAAGAAGGCCATCTGCAGAAGCCTTGTTCCCCAGTACTCCTTTTCAACAACCGTATCTCCGGAAAAGAGGAACGTGGCGCGGCGACCGTCGGACAGCGCGAGAGTTCTCTTCCAGTTGGTGGAGAAGCCCACGATGCGACCTCCAGCGAGGCCCTCCTCAATAACCATGAAGAGGCTCTGCTTGTCGGAGAGATCCTCGATAAACTGCTCCCACGAGACGTCCTTGTAGTAACGCTCGAAGACGCGGAACATGGCTCGCGTCTCCTCTCGGGAGAGGGAGGCGACATCGCGCAGTTCGGTGCGCGTGCGAGGGCGCGGCGTGTAGGTCATGGCGTAGGATTCCTCGTCGCGATGGCGAGCGGTAGGCCGCTCATGGGTTTCAAGGTGACGGAGAACTCCGGCGGGATGGGTTTGGCCTCCACGGGCGCAATGGTGAGTTCCCTGACAAGATGGAACAGAAGAACCTTGAGTTCAAGGGTTGCGAAAGCGCCGCCGATGCACGCGCGCGGCCCCGCCCCGAAGGGAAACCAGGCAAAACGGCGCGTGGGCTCGCCGCGCAGAAACCTTTCCGGGAGGAAGACGTCAGGTTCTGACCAAAAGCGCGGGTCGCGGTGCACGGAGTAGGGCACCGCCGCGAACACCGTGCCCGGTGGAAACACGTGGCCTCCGAGGGTGACTTCCTCGACGGCCTGTTTCGACATGAGCCAGGCCGCAGGAAAGAGGCGCAGCATTTCGCGGACCACGGCGTCGAGGTAAGGCAGGTTGGACACGACATCGGCGGTCTGGCAGCCTTCCGCTCCGTGAGCGGAGAAGGCAGCGTCGCACTCCTCGCGCAGGGCGTCTTGCACGCGCGGATGGAACGCGAGGGACTGCAGTCCCAAGGCCAGCGTGGCGGCCACGGTCTCATGCCCCGTTACGAGAAAGGTGATTATCTGCTCGCGAAGGCGCTCCCGGGAAGGCAGCGCGTCGTGGCCGGCAGCCAAGGCGTCCACATGCGTGGCGAGGAATCCGCAGTTGCCCGCAATCTCGGGGCGCTGCGCGGCCAAGGTGTCGGCCAGACCGATAAGGTAGCGACGCCATCGACGCAGGGCGCGATTGGATCGCGTAGGCCAACCGGTGCTCCGCAGGAAGAGAGCATGCAGGCGCTCGTGCGCGTTGCGTTTGAGCGCGTCAGTGGCCTCCACGAGGCGCGGGTAGTCTTCGGGGCGGTGGAGGCCCATCTGCGCGCGGAAGTAACCTTCCAATGCCAGGAGCGATCCTTCGGTCTTCATGTCGACGCGTGCTCTGCCACCCGGCGCACCCGCCGTGTGACGCGCTATCCAAGTGCGGGCGATTGAAGTGAGCAGGGGAGCGGCGGCTTCCACGTGGCGTGTCTGCAGCGAGACCTGCGCGAGGCGTCTCTGGGGTTTCCAGACGTTCTCGGGACACGTGAAGAGTCCGTCTCCGAGGACGGGCTTGAGCACTTCGAATCCGAGGCCGCGCGTGAAGACACGCGCGCGCGTCTGCAAGAACGTCTCCACTTCGCTGGGATTGTGCAAAAGGACCACAGGCACGGGACCCGCGCGGAACGCGACGATATCGCCGAGATCCCGCGTGCGCTCCACGAGGCCGGCTGGGTTCGCGAGGCGTTCACGCATGTTGCCCCAAAGCGGGAGGGCGGGCAGTTCGGGCACGCCCCCGGGTAAAGGCGGTACTCCGACTCCCCGCGCGAGGACGTCGTTGAAACGGCGCGTCAGCGGCGCGCAGCGCACTAGGAGAGGCGCAAAAAGGGCGGAGAACGCCCCAGAAGGGAACAGCGCTCCCGTGCGCGCGGCGTAGGCGTCGAAGGCGGCGCCGTGGTGCAGACGCAAGAGACGTTCCTCCACGCGAACGCGATGCGCCACGGCCCACGTGTGCGTGCAAAGGAACACCGCCACGGGAATGAGGTTGCCAAGTCCGAGGAGGAGCCCCGTTCCGGCCAAGAGGCCGCCGGTGTAACTCGGATGGCGCATCCAACGGAACAACCCTTCCGTTACGAGGGTAGCGTCTCCCGAGCGTCGAAGCTCCCAGGTGAAGTCCGCGCCCAGTTGACGCATGGCACCCAAACGCAACGCAACACCCACGAACCCCACGGCTAATCCGACGCCCTGCCAGCCTTGGCGATGGAGGAGGATCTGTCCGAGGTCGACGAACACGAATACCCATCCGAGGCACATGTTCGCCATGAGTGACGCCACCAAAATCGTGCAGGTA
>JBIKVI010000204.1:0-7876 GCA_044356935.1 Silvanigrellaceae bacterium
CCCCTCGACCGCCTCGACTTGGCGGCTCTACGAACGACGCCCGTTTCGAACACCGCCACCCACTACGATCAGAAAACGTGGGCGACCGTCGAAGTATGGCGACAAGGTTAAGCTCAAATCCCTATATGATGGAGAGATGATAGTAGCCGAAGTGAAGGCCTACGGAGAACAGCTTCAAGTTAGCTTCTGGAGCCAAGATCTCATCTGGAAAGGACTCGGGCAAACCGTCCGATATGTTGCGACCATCTTTCCTGGTGGAAAAAGAGCTGTACTGATGTGCACGGAGTTGTCTCTGTCACCAGAGACAATCATCGAGATTTACGCGATGCGAATGCGCATTGAGCAAGGCTTCAAGGTCCAGGTCCATCACGTTGGAGCCTACGCGTACCATTTCTGGACCGCCTCGATGGAGAAGATAAAGCGGCGCAGCAAAGGTCAGCACATTCACCGCGAAACTCGCAAGGTGCGGAGCAAGATGCTCGAAACATTCGCAGCGTGTGAGCTGTTCGTGGCCTGCGGGCTCATCGCACAGGGACTACTCCAGTACTTGGCCGTCTGCTTTCCAGCCGAAGTCGCCAACGCAAAGGGAAGTTGGTACCGAAGCCAGGTCGCAGGTGCGAGTCCAACCGAAGAAATCGTCCAAGATGCTCTGCGCCATGCACTTCCCGATTTGCTGGAAGGACGCACCAAGTTCTTGAACTACACGAAATTCCTAAGGTCCAAGCTCCCACCTGGTCCTCTATATGCTCACGAAGTAAACAACTGCTCTACTGCCTGATGTTTCTCTAGACGAAACGAGTCCCGTGTTCACGTCATCCCGGCGCGGTACTCCGCGCTGGGATGACGTGAACACGGGACACGTGAGTTAAAAAAAGTGCAACAACTTTCCCGTCGGCTCCGCTTACAATTTCGCAGGGAGGCGTAACCTTTTTGCCCCCAGTGAGCTCCTTTAGGCAGGGTCCGAACTTGCTGGCACTGTGGCTGCAAACGAACACCGCTTGAGAGCAAAAAAACGCACGGCAACCTCCCGCTCTGCCACTCTTCTATTGCCCTCAACCTATCAGAAGGGACTCAAACCGTGGCCGATGGGAGTCAATGACACCGCCATGGGGCTACCTTCCCCCCAACAGGTAAACTCGTTGCCCTTACAAAACTCGAGCCTCTGGGCTCCAAGCCAGCGGCCCGAGCCGACTTCGGTTCGAACCCGCGCTTTCTTCAGGGCGAGTGACCTGGTAAGAGAAGGCTTTGAGAACAAGCCTCAAACTTCCGGCGCGCCAACGCCGGCACACCCGTTCCTCGGTGCCCCATGCCGCACACTCCTCCGTCGTGCCTTGTCCGTTTGGTCGGCGTCCCACTCGTCGCGCGGCGGGAGGGCCCTTGACGACCCGTTCGCGCCCCGGTGTCACGAGCCCGTCGAGCGTCGCGCCGTTGCGGCTCGCCTTGTCGGGCGCGTCGTGGCGACGCTGGTGGCGCGAGATCTCCCTCGCGTCCAAACTCGGGCTTTTCCTCGCCTTCACCATCCTCACCGTGACCACTCTGGTGGCAATCTTCCAGTCTCTGCATACGCGAGCGAGCCTTACCGAGGTGGCCGTAGCCCGCAACCAGCTGCGCTTCCTGTCGAGGCTCTACCCCCTCGAACGCGCTGTGTGGCATCTTGATTTTCCCCTGGCGGAGTCGCTCCTCAAGTCGTCCATGGAAGGCGAGGAGGCCGTTCGCATCTTCCTGTTCGAACCCACGGGCAAGTTTTCGCTCGCGGTGGAACGCGACGGGGCGCACGACCTCTCCCACAGGGTGCTCCGCGAGAGTGCCCTTTCACTCTCCAATCTCGTACCCGAACCACAAATCGATGCGCTCTCCAAACGTGAGGACGTCCCCTCCCGCAGAGAGCCCCTGCACGTCTCCGGACTCGATGAACCTCAACTCGTCCGGCTGGCTTCGCCCCTCTTCCACCGCTTCGACGAAACGAGCGAGGTCCTGCTCATCGGTTACGTCGTGCAGGACTTCTCCCTGCTGCCGCTGCGCGAGAGCATCCGCAGCGCCGTTTCAGGCGTCATCGCTGTCTACCTCTGCGTGGCGTTGCTCATCTTTGCCTCCACCTTCCTCGTGGTCAGGCGGTCGCTTCTCCTGCCCCTCCAACGCCTCGCCTTGGCGAGCCTCGATGCTTCGCGCGGTGTGCTCAACCCCGTAGGCGTCACCTCGGGGCAGGATGCCTTGGGCGTTCTCCAGCGGAATTTCAATACGCTCATGGAAGAGACGCGACGGCAGTTCGAAACTTACGAGTGGCTCGGTTTCGAGGGATACCGCGTCGCGCGATCGGAGTCGCTCCTCGCGCTGCGTGAGCAGGTGCGCGTGAGCTTCTCTCGCTTCGCGCCACCGGGAGCGGTGTTCGACATCCTCTTCTCGGAGGAGTGCTTCAGCCTCGCCTCGGAAGGGGGTTTCTTCGTGCGGCTCGACGCCGAGGGACGGCCTTCGTTCGAAGATCGGTCGAGCGCTCCCGAGGTGCTGCGCTCCCATGCGCTTGCCATGCCGGTGGATCCGAGCCACGACCGCCTTCCCAAGGCTTACATCGTGGCGCAAAAGTTCACCAATGAGGACATCCTCCCGTTCTCGCGCCGCGTGAGTTCGCTCGCTGCCGCCTGCGGTCACTGCATAAACACGCTCCTGCTGCAAAAGGCTCTTTCGCGTATCGACAGCCAACGCAACGAGCTGCAAACCCTCTTGGGCTCCGTTCCCGTTGGCATTCTCCTCATCGATGCGCATCTGATTATCCAGCGAGAATTCTCCTTCCACGCAACCCGCCTGCTCGGCGTGGAGAACCCGTCCGGGCTCGCGTTCGACGAGACCTTCTTGACCGCGCATGCGAGCCCCGCTGAAGCCGATCGCATCCGCGTGGGCCTGCAAGACGTCTTCGGGCGCGCGCGTGAAGAACTTGGCGATGCGCTCGTACTTCTCCCGACCTCCATGCGGCGGTCCTCTGGCAAGGGTGAAATGAGTATTTTCGAGGTCCAGTGGGTTCCGGTGTGGAACCTCGACAACCGCGTCGAAAAGGTCCTTGTCACCCTGCGCGACGTCACTGAGCTCGAGATGTCGCGCATCCGCCTCACCTCAAAGAGCCGGCTCGCTTCCCTCGGTCAAATGGCGGGCGGGATAGCCCACGAAATCAACAATCCGCTCGCCGTTATCCAGGGCTACGCCATGACTCTGCGCAAACTCGTGGGAGAGGGGCCACCTCACGACGCTGAGCGCGTCCACCACGTGGTGTCGCGCATCGAGGCCACCGTGGAACGGGCGGCGCGCATCGTTCGCAGTCTCCGCACGCTCTCCCGCGACGCAGAGAATGATCCCCTTGTGGACTATTCCGTGGCTCGCCTGCTCGAGGAGGTTCTCGACCTTTGCCGCGAGAGGTTCCGCAACAACGACATTTCTTTGGTGTGCGACATGGTCGACCCGGGCGTGTTGGTGCAATGCCGCCCCGTGGAGCTTGGTCAGGTCCTGTTGAATCTCCTGACGAACGCTTTCGATTCGCTGCAACCCATGGAGGCGCGTGCAGGAACCCGCAGGGTCATCGTGGGCGTCTCCCGGGATGGCGATCGCGTCAGGATCCGCGTGAGCGATAACGGACCGGGCATCTCGCCGGAGCATGTGGAACAGATTTTCTTCCCGTTCTTCACGACCAAGGAGGTCGGAAAAGGAGCTGGACTCGGGCTGCCTATTTCCATGCAAATCGTGAAGGCCCACGGCGGAAGGCTTTGGTACGAACAGGAGGGTGAGGAAACCTGTTTCCTGGTGGAGCTTAGGAGGAGCGGTAACGCTTGATTTCCGCGAGTCTCTTGCGCGAGAGTTCCGCGAGGTGCGCGCGCCATCCCTCTTCGCGCGCCGCGAGCGCCTCGCGGATGGCGTCGGCCACGACGAAGTTGCGGTACCACTTCTTGTTCGCCGGCACGACGTACCAGGGCGCGTGGGGGGCGTTGCACTCGGCGAGAGCGTCGGCGTAGGCCTCCATGTAAGAGTCCCAACGCTTGCGCTCCTTCCAATCCTGGGCGGTGAGCTTCCAGCTTTTTTCGACTTCCCGCTCGCGGGCGAGCAATCGCTTTTCCTGCTCCCCGAGGTCGATGTGGAGGAAGAATTTCAAGAGGATGGTGTCGTTGTCCACGAGCATTCGCTCGAAGTCGACGATGGAGCGGTAGCGCTTGCGCCAACGCTCCTCCGGCACCAGCTCCTGGACGCGTGCGATGAGCACATCCTCATAGTGCGATCGGTTGAACAAGCCGATGTGCCCAAGCGGGGGCATGCGGGCGTGGATGCGCCAGAGGAAGTCCTGCGCGAGTTCTGCTTCACTTGGCGCCTTGAAAGACCACGCATGGCAACCGAGCGGGTCGGTGTTGGCGAACACCTTGCGAATGGTCCCATCCTTTCCGCTTGTGTCCATGCCCTGGAACACTGCCACGACGCGCGCCATTCCCGCAGAGTAAAGGAGTTCCTGCAGGCGGCCGATTTCGCTGGCGAGCTCGTCGAAGCGGGCCTTGATGTCGTTGGAATCCAGCCCGTCGGGCGGCTCTGGTGACACCTCCGAGAGGTCGATGCGTCCGCGTTTGCCGGCCAGTTTTCGAAAGAGGTGCCTGCGCGAGTCGAGCTTCATGGGAACGCTCCTCCGGGGTCTGCGCGTTGGGGAGAGGCAACGATGGGTGTGCGGCCGGGCTCAGCGTGCTCCCATAAGCGAGCGCGGTCAAAGCCGCCTCGCGTTCCCCGCCCGAGTTGGCTATGCTTTTGCCTCGACCCTTTCGTCTAGCGGTCCAGGACACCGCCCTTTCTCGGCGGGAACGGAGGTTCGAATCCTCCAAGGGTCACCATGGCGCCCTCGCGCAGCCTCGCGACGTGCGAGTTCAATCGTCCAAGACCCGCTCGCGCAGAAGGCGGCAGCTTGCCTTGAAGTCTTCGTCACGCGCGTCCGCGCAAAAGGATTCGATGACTCGGGTCGTCAAGCGTTGCGCCGTGATGGGGGCATAGAGCCTATCGGACGCCCGTTCCGGCCCTTCGTTCGCCAGTTTCGTCGTCACAGCCCACTTCACCATGCCAATGAGAACGTCGTTGAGGGGGTCGTAAAGTGGCCCCCCGCTCAACCCGGGGCCACCGTCGACATCGGTCCCGACGAGAAACTCGTCTACCGACGTAACGCCGCCCGCCGAAATGTTGCCCAGCTTTGAGGGATTGACGGTGTCATACCGGTACGGGAGGGGAGCGGCGCGGAAGATTGTTTGCTGGTGCAGTTTGCACTGACTGGCCTGATAGGCGCTTCTACGAGCGGACTCGGAATCGGAGCCGCTCTCCGCCTCCCTCGCCCAGACTCCGCACTGGTGACGTAGCGCCACGGCCGCTCCGACCCGCCTCTTGTCTTCGACTCCTCCGTCGCGTTGGACGCCGGCAGGATACCCGAGAGCGATGAGGGGAGATTTTTCGAAGCGCGACGCATCTGTCAGCGTGTAGACCTCGGGGATCTCCACGGCGCCCTCGAATTCGAAAGAACCCACCGCGAAATCCCATTCGTAGGGACTCCTCCGATAATGCACGCGCGCGGGAACATCGTCCTTGGGCAAGCCATACGGCTTGCCCAAGGACGGAAGGCCGTTGGGTCCCGCGCCCATGAAGCTGATGTTGCACTTCGTGTCCGTCGAGCCCGTCCCGTTCTCCTTAGTGAAGTTGTGCGCGACGGAAAGGAAATGGAATTGTCGATTGCGGGGGTCGCCTGCGAAGAGGAAACCGGTTCCGTGACCGTCGCCGCAGGTGAGGAGGATCGTCCGCTGCATCATCTTCTCGATCTTGCCTTCCAAGGCGACGACCTTCTGCAGATTCGGATTGATGATCTTGAGGCGCGCAGTGACTTCATTGATTTCGAGATCCTGGTAGGACGCGAACCCTTCGCCTTTGGGTTTGCTCGTCGCAATCTTCTTGAGGCATCCCCCCGTCGCCATGCTTGTGGCAGCCGCCACTATGAGGAGGATGGCTTTGCAACCTGGCCTTACCTTGGGGTTGCTCTTAAAATGCAGCATGCAGTTCCTCACCACGCCAACCGCCCCTCTCAACGGACTGCCAAGACGGTCATTGTTTGACTTGGAACACCGATGTTCCGTCGATGACATCGCGGATGTATTTGCCTTCGTTCATGTAAATGGAGCCTGTTGCGTGGTCGGTGAGGACGCGCAAGGTGAATGGGAGCATTGAGGCGCTGCTCGAGCCTTGGCGCGAAAGAAACACATCGCGGTAGAGGCTCGTCTGTCCGACGAGGAACCCAGTTATCAGCATTCCCGCAATATTGGACATGCGCATCGCGAAGTTTCGATAATATTGGGAGACTCCGATGACCTGGTAAACTTCACCCGCATTGAGTGTGATGTCAGCGCGAGCCTCCGCGGTTTCGATGCGCTTGAGGTTGACTACCCACCAGCCGGTTGCCTTCGCTCCAATGTTTCCCGCGAGATCCGGACTGTAGGATTCATCCGCGGCCAGCGTGACTTGGTTCTCGACGGTGATTTCCTTGCCAAGTAAGAACTCTCTAAAGCTGGCTTCTTTGGTGTTCCTCTCCTTCGAATTTTCCGGGAGGGATTCGTCTGTGTTCTGGTTTTTGTCACCACTCAGCTCCGCGGATTGTTTCGGTCCCGCTTCCTTGCAGGCCACGGTCAAAATGCAAAGCAATGGAATACAGATTATCGAGCGCATGAGCCTAAGGTACATCTCATTCTCCGTTTTCACACAGGCGTGTTGAATCCAAGGCGTCCTTCGACGTAACAATGTAGTCGTCTACTAATCGAAACACCCACAAGAGTATCACCAACGCGGCGATTCAGGATTTTTGTCGACACAATCAAAAAGTTGACGAGCAACGCGGCCATTTCGCTGCTCCTGTTCGAGCTTCAGTTTTCGCGGTCCCCTGCGATTTCCTGCAAGCGCCACAGCTGTCACTTTAGAACCGGGCGTCGTTTTTAGAACCGCCAACCGAGTTCGGGGCCAATCAAAACAAAGAAGCCCTGATCACCCCCGCGAGCCGCGTGGATTCCGGCGTACTGCATTCCCAAAGTGAGTCCGCCGGGTATGGTCCAGCGGTTTCCCATCCGGACCTCAGCCGCCTGCCCCCATCGCCAGTCTAATGAGGCGGATTCACGCCACCGGCCCGTGCCGAATCCCGCATCGATGTGAAAACTCCCCTGCATCGGACGCCACTCCACGATTCCAAGCGCTGTCTGAAATTCATCGTCCATGACCAAGGTATCTACATACCTCGCACCAACCGAAATACTCGGTGACAAGGAGTACGTCGCCGCGCAATGTTTCTCGAACCCGAAAAAGACGAGGTTTACGCCACACATTGCGACAACGGAACGCGTGTTTTCCGCTGGCTGGGCGCTGGCCACGGAATGCTGGGTCGCCAAAACGGATGTCGCAGCCAAGACAAGAATAGTTGTGATGTCGGGTATTTGAACTTTGAACATGGGTCGATGTCTCCTTGCAGGGTCAGTTGCGGCGCAACCGTTGTTAGGGAAACGCCCCGCGCGTGCGGAATGCTTCACCCCGAGGAGAATTTTGCCTTCACCAAGTATTTATGAAGGATCTTGCTGGGGTCGTTGGAATCATCGATACGGATGCGCCGCAGGCACTTCCCACACGCCGCCTGGGCGAGCGTTGTGTTCGAGGTTCGCCTCCGATGACGCGCCACCGCCGTAGTCATGCCACGCCCAAAGGACTACATTTTGGACACCCTCGGAGCGCGCTATGGCTATGTGGCGTTCAACGTCGGCGAGATCGCCGGCGCGGGAGGCGTCTATGGCCACGCCGAAGCGCTCCGGAGTGCCAGCGGATCGCGCGAGCGCGGCGAGGGTGCGAA
>JBIKVI010000206.1:0-7779 GCA_044356935.1 Silvanigrellaceae bacterium
GTCGACCACGGCCCGCGTCCGACTTATGGCCCGGCAGGAGCCCGACGGGGTTCGCATCATCATCTCCGACGACGGCAAAGGGCTCGACACCAAAAAACTGCTCGCCAAAGCGCGTGAGCGGGGACTCGTGGGAGCCGACAGGACGCCTTCGGAGAAGGAAATCATGGCATTCATTTTTCTCCAGGGCTTTTCCACGGCGCAAACCGTCACGAACATCAGCGGCAGAGGCGTTGGGATGGAGGTCGTCGAGAGGTCGGTGAAGGAGATAGGCGGGCGCATCGACATCGAAAGCCGATTGGGCGAAGGCACGAGGTTCGTCATTTCCGTTCCCACTTCCCTCTCCATCGTCGATGCGCTCATCGTGCGGGTCGACGACGAGCGCTACGCGGTTCCCGTGGGCAACGTCGATGAAATCCTCGACTTGGGGACTCTCGCGGAGAAGGACCGTGTTGTATCGGGCGGACACTTTTGCCTTCGCGACGAAATCCTGACCTTCCATGATCTCAGTCGTCAGCTCAACCCCAAAGGCTTGCGGGGCTCACCCTCGAGCGAAGCCAACGGCGCGACCTGTCGCAATCGTCCCATCCTCGTTGTGCGCGGTCCGGGAAAGCGCGTGGGTCTCGCAGTCGACGCCATAACTTCCCAACAGCAGGTGGTCATCCGCCGACTCTCGGACCAATTGGAGTCGGTGCCGGGCTTCGCTGGAGGCACGATCCTCGGGGATGGCGAGCCGGGACTCATTCTCGATGTCGGATACTGGGCTTCAACCCTGAACGCCCAGCAACTGGGAGCTTGATGGAATGACAACACGAAACGACCTCTCCACGCACGATGTTGGGCCGTCCATCGATTCCACTTCGGAATTGGCCGAACCCTACTTGGTCTACCGTTTGCGCGACGGGCTTTACGCTTCGCTGTTGCTCGAGGTGAGGGAAGTGGTGGAGTACAAAACGCCCAAACCCATACCCAACACGAAATCCTCGTTCCTCGGCGTCATCAACATCAGGGGAGACATCGTGGGACTCGTCGACCTGTCTGCGCACTTGGGTGGACCGCCCGCGGGAAACGGGAGGCCGACATTATTGGTTGTCAACAGTGCCGGCGGAACGCTCGCGGCGGTCGTGGACGAGGTCGTGTCCGTCGTCCATATCGCCCCCGGCGCGGTGGATGCCGCGTCCCGGGAAACCTCGCCGGACCGCCCCCTCAGAGGGGTGGCTCGTCTCGAGGGCTCTCTCGTGACCCTGCTGGATCTCGCGCGCATCATGGAAGATGGCGACTTGGCCATGTTCACCCGGCGCGCCGCATGAATGCGAACCCATTCCGCTTCGTCGAACTCAAACCCATCCACTCGTTCGCAGGAGCATTCCCATGAGCGCGCATGACCAAGGTACGACCCGGACCTCGAACTGGCGGCACCTTTCTTTGCAATTGAAGGTCATCCTCATCATGCTGGCCATCGTCGTTCTCCAAGGAGGCATCGGCTTCTACTCGACGACCAAGGTTGTCGACGATTCGAGCGTGAGCCAGGAGCAGCTCCTCGAGGACGCCCGCCGCGGATTCTCCGGGACCCTCGCCGCGCTCTTGTTCGAGCGGTATGGCGACGTCCAGGCCTTCTCCGTGAATCCGGTTTTCCTCGAAGACGACAAGTTAGCTATCACCGAAGCTCTCGATCGTTACGTTAGTCTCTACGGCATTTACCAGGCCATGGTGTTCGTCGACCCCCAAGGGCGACTCATAGCCGCCAACTCGAAGCAACCCGACGGGAAGCTTTTGGACACGTCCAAGTGGGGCGAGACCTCCTTTCCAGACGCGCCCTGGTTCCGAAATGCGGTGGAGGGTCGTTTCCTCGACGACAAGGCAAAGCGGATTTCGGGAACCTATGTCAGTGAAGTGGGGGGCGATCCCGTGATCTCGTCAGCCACGGGGTCCGAATTCTACGGCATTCAATTCTCGACGCCGGTGAGGGATGCCAGCGGCGAACTCATGGGTATCCTATCGACCCACTCTGACTTCGCGTGGGTAGAGGCAGAGGCCACGGCCGCGGGCAAAGTGCTTGCGGCGAACAGATTGGCCTCGTCCATGATTTCCATCGTGGATCGCGCGGGGCGCGTCATCCTCGACGTGGACCTCGCGCACGGTGGAGGCAAGCGGGACCTCGAGGTCGTCGGCAAGCTCGACGCCAAGGCCGCAGGCAGCGAGTCTGTGAGACGCACCCTAGCGGGCGAGAGCGGGTCGGGACTCTCCCGCCACGCACGCGAAGGCATCGAGGTATTCTCGTCATTCGGACCGCTCGCGAGTCCGAAAGTGGCCGATGGATTGGGTTGGCACGTTCTCGTGGAAGCGGAACCCAAGGAGGTCTACGCCTTGGCGCACAAGGCCAAGCGCGACTTCTATGTTTCGTTCGCAGGGGTCGTGGCGCTCTGCTTGGCCATCGGATTCCTGGCGACCCGCGCCATTGCCCGCAACTTCATTGCCGTCTCCGACAAACTCAGAGACAGCGCCGAGAAGACGGCTGAGGTGGCGCGCGAGCTGACACAATCCGCGCGCGAGTCCGCGGGAAGCATCACCTCCCAGGCTGCCGCTGTGCAAGAAACGGTCGCCTCCATGAGCGAAATGACAAGCATGATTGCGCAGGCGTCAGAGAACGCGCAGGAATCGCTGGCGCTCTCGAAATCGGCCACGGGGCGTGCCGAGGACGGCAACCGCATCATGCAGCGACTCGTCGACTCCATGGAGTCCATCCAGCAGGCCAACGGCCAGCTCCAGAACATCTCCAACATCATCTCGGAGATCGCCGCGAAGACGGCTGTCATCAACGACATCGTCTTCAAAACCCAGCTCCTCTCCTTCAACGCGAGCATCGAGGCCGCGCGCGCGGGTCAGCACGGCCGCGGTTTCGCGGTCGTAGCGGCGGAGGTGGGCAACCTCGCCCAATTGAGCGGGACGGCCGCCAAGGAAATCCAATTGTTGCTCGATGATAGCAAGCGCCAGGTGGAGGGCTTCCTGGAAGGCAACCAGCAGCGCGTGCAGGAGGGCCAAGCCGTGAGTTCCGAAGCACTCGCGACCTTCTCCGACATCGCCCGCACAATTTCATCCATCGGAGAGCAAATCCGCGGCATCACCGATGCCACGACGGAACAGGAAATCGGCGTGAAGCAGACGGGTATCGCCATGGGACAGATGGACTCTCTCTCGCAACGCAACAGCATCGTAGCCCAGCACGTCTCCACCTCCGCGGGGGATCTCGAGGAGCAATCCTTGAAATTGCAACGCATCATGCAGGCCACGCGCATCCTCGTGCTCGGCTCCCGCGCGCAGAAACGCGCGGCGAGGAAACTCGACGTGATAGACGACATCATTGGCGATTCGGACTCCAAGTCGATCGACTCGCGAGGCGACTCCCGAAGGGACGGCAAAAACAAAACCCAGGAAAAGGCGCCCAATCCTAAAGTCACGGGCCGCGACCCCGCGCTTCTCGAGAGGCTCAAGTCGCGCATGAGCGGGTCCTCGCAGGCAGCCGCGGAGTCGGCTTCGACGCCCGTGGCCAAACGCCCCCTGGACGCGAAGCCTAGCGCGGAAGATGCACTCGACGGAGTCTCCGCCGACGACGACACCTTCCGAGCAGCTTGAGGTTGAGCCGTGGGTCCTCAAATCCCTTTCGACGCCGACGACGAGGAGGCCATTTTCGCCCTAGCCGAACAGCTCACCGGTTCCTGCCAGCGCGGCGAAAAACGCAAGGACATCCTTGTAGCCAACGTTCATCGCCGCATGGTGATCAGCGGCGCAGATCACCTAGGCGCCTACCTCGAAAAAGTGGAGGCCGATGAGAACGAGTTTCAGGAGCTCGTTTCCGCCCTGACGATACACACCACGAGTTGGTTCCGGGAGGCTCCCCATTTCGCCATCGCGCTTCGCATTGCGGAACAGTGGGTGGCAAAAGGAGCGGGAGGACCCTTGCGCGTCTGGTGCGCCGCCTGTTCGACCGGCGAGGAGGTCTACTCGTTCGCCGCGTCTTTTGAAGACCTCCGGCTCCGCCTTCCCCAGTTCGACTACGAGATCCTCGGCTCCGACATCGATGCGAAGTCCGTGGCCACTGGAGCGCGCGCGGTTTACCAATCCATTGCACTCGAACAGATTCCTGCGCCACTGAGGCGGCACTTCCTCAGAGGAAGCGGGCCGACCGATGGGCTCATGGTCCCCTCCAAAGAAATACGAGAACGCTGCCGTTTCGAAACACGCGACCTCAATGCCCCTCCGCTCGGCGCTGCCCACGGGACGTTCCATCTCGTCGTGTGCCGCAACGTCCTCATTTATTTCGACGCACCTTCCGTCGATCGCATCGTGCGCGGGCTCGTCGCGTCGCTGGACGCCCAGTTCGGCCACCTTTGCCTTGGTCATAGCGAGCCGGTGGTGCCTGGTCGATTCGCCCTCGCGAGCATGTCCAACTGCGTTTACCGACGCGCCGCCGTCGACGATGGCAAGAAACGGATCCTCGTGGTCGATGACTCGGCAACCATCCGAGGTGTCATCACGCGGACGCTCTCGGCCGCGGGCAACGCCGTGACCGCGGTCGAAAGCGCCCAAGCGGCGAGTCTCGCATTGCGCGGTCAGGCCTTCGACGCGATCACACTCGACGTGAACATGCCTGGGGTCGATGGACTCACGTGGCTTCGAGAGCAACGCCACACCGGCATGAAAACGCCCGTCGTCGTGGTGAGCGATGCAAATAGGGAGGATGCCATCGCCGTGTTGAGCGCCATGAAAGACGGTGCTCAGGAGTTCGTCGAGAAGCGATCACTTTCCACGCATCCAAGACAATTGGCGGAACTCCTGGCTTCGCTCACAGCTCCGCGCGAACGCACTCGTGCCGGAGCGCACAAGCGCGGGTTCCTTTCGAAGGTCACTTTGGAGCGCCCTGAGCTCGTCGCCATAGGCGCGAGCACCGGTGGAACGGAAGCGCTTATGCTTTTGCTCGCGAATTTGCCACCGGACTTCCCACCCGTCCTCGTCGTCCAGCATCTCTCCCCTGCATTCTCCCAGGCGTTCGCCGAGCGCCTCGCCTCCTGCGCGGGACTCGCGTTGGGCCGATTCGCCGATGGCGTTCCGCTTGAAGCGAGGCATCTGTACATGTCCAATGATGAGAGGCACCTTGCCATCGTGAGACGGGGGGGATCCCTCAGCCTTCTTCCCTCCTCGGCCCCCCCCGTGTCGGGACATCGCCCCTCCGTGGATGCACTGTTCCAATCCTGCCTCTCCGCGCGCGCGCGCACCCTCGGTGTGCTCCTGACCGGCATGGGCCGGGATGGTGCCCGAGGCCTCGCCGACCTGCACAAGAGAGGCATGCTCACCTGCTGCCAAGACGAAGCGTCGTCTGTTGTCTTCGGCATGCCAAAGGAAGCCATCGCGTTGGGCGGCGCCGCCTTCGTGGGAAACCTCATGGAGATCCGGAATGTGATGGAAGATGCCATGCGAGCGAAGGTCGCTCGGGTCTCCTGAGGAGGTTAACCCCTCATTTGGAGCGGACGAAAGGCAACCCATCGAGGACTTTGAGCCGCTTGGCGTCCGATGTTCCGTCGAGCAGCGCACCCTCGTCGTCTTGACCGGGCGCCCCCCACCTCAAGCGCGCCTTGGCGAGTTTGGCGTCGGCATTGGCCAAGGCCACTTCAAGGCGCGTGAACGTCACGTCTCCGAGCGCGCACTCCCCCAGCGCGCTCACGTCGCGTTCCTCGCCGAGGATCCATTTGCGGGTTTCTGCGTCCGCGAAGGCCGGATCCAGGCGGGTCCAGGCGGCGTCATCGTCGAGGGCGAGGCAGCGGAATGTTCCTTTGCCATCGGCATCGTTGGCCTTGCGGATCTCGCCCTCGTCAAGCAACGTAACGAGTTCCTTGGTGTGCTTGAGATCGATCTCGACTCCCTTGACCGTTTTGAGGTTGATTTCGAAGACGCTCACGGTTTTGGAGAGGGCCTTCGCGCACGCGCCCGCCTCGAACAGTTCTGTGACCCGCCGGACTTCGGGCCCGGCGAAGATGGTCGTTTCCCGCATTCCGTCATCGCAGCGATCCTGCACCCAGTTCCCGTCGAGGGGGTTCGTCCGCCCGTCCTTGAGTTCGAACATTTCCGCTTCAAGATCCAACGTAGGGGTGGGCGTCGTTTCGGGCACGGGGGTCGATTTGTCGCCTTCGGTCCCGGAGCCGCGCATGGGGCTTATGGCGACGGGTCGCCCATCCACGCTCTCTTGAGGCTTTGAACACGCCGAGGTCGCGAAGAGCCCGAAAAGCAACGTCAAGGCCCAGGCCGACAAGGGCAAGGGCAACGGAGCGATGGACCGATCATCCTTCACGGGCGACTTCCTCCCAAATAGACCGCGAGACCGCGAGACCTCGAGACCGCGAGACCGCGCCGCGGCACTTCGGCGCAGCGCTGCGTGAGCGCAGCGCCGCCGTGGGGACGGAAACTTTCGCCCCTCCCCGACCCACGATCTTCCCTTTATCGGCGAAGCGACCGTGGAACTTTAACCGCCTCGGTCCGAACCCTGCCCACAGCGGCGCAGGGAAAGGCATTGAATCTGGCGTCCACAGGAGATACGCCGGGCGGAGCCCAGTTCGCGCGTCTTCTAGAGGCACTCCATGGCGATGATCCAACCTTGCGCCGTTTTCTTCATGGCCTTCTTGGCGGCCCATTCCGGCACTCCCGCCGACGTCGCATCACTCGAGGACGCGCTTCAAGCCGCTTGGGGCAACGCCCTTCCTCCTGCTCGTGCAACACCCTCGTCGTCACAGAGTCCATCTCACGCCCCCTTCGACGCCGAGGCCCTCGCTCGCGGCGTGCGCAACGCCATGATTGCCGGTGGCGTGGTCACCGAGGCCGACATCCGTGCGGCCGGGGCGCGGCCTCATTCTCCCCATACGCGGATTCCCCTGGCGGGTGGGGCTTTGAATCTCCTTGCGCCCCAGGTCCGCTCGGCTGTCCAAAAAGCGGGGGACTACCGCGCCACGCGGGAGCGGGGCTCCTGCGCCTCGCTAGCGTGGGCCCTCGATCGCTTCGACCTCGCGGGGCTCCTGCGCCTCGGGGAACACGCGCTAGGCTGCGACGATACGTCCGACCTCGGAGGCGAATGGGCCGTGGAGCTCCGGCCCCGTGCGCTCGACATGGGTGCCACTCCCTTGGCAGCTTGGCACTTCACGACCCTCTCCGAGACCCTCGTCGACACCGTAGCGCAGGCGCCCGACGCGCGGGTGGCCCAAGGCATGTGTGCATCCGCGGCTGGCGCGCACACGGCATGGATTCTGTCTGCGCCTTAAAATCCGAAGCGACGGCGGAACAGGCTTTACCGAAGGGGAGTCTGCACTTCCCGCTCCCTGTGCACCGATGGCTCATAGGCCTGGGAGTCGGAGCGCACCGGAACCTGTCCCCGCGATGCCCCATTGTTTGCAGCGACGGCACCACGCGCAGCATGCGTGCGCTTACGACGTCGCCCTTGCTGCCAAAGTCGTTCCAGGAAGTAGGTTTGACGAACGAGGAGCTCGTGGCGCTCGCTCTCGAAAATCATTTGGGCCGCCTTGGCAATACCCGCCCCCAAACCCACCACGAGCCCCACGACTGCCCCGCCCGCGCAGAGGGCGTAGAGAATGGGCATGACAACAGGTTCGGACTCGGGGGTGAGAACTTCGGCCACTCGAGGATGAGCTTGCGAGTAGAGGATGGCCACCGTGACGGTAACGGCAAGGGCGGGCGTCGCGGCGAGGACGAGCCCGGCCATGGGCCACGTGAACAGGGCCC
>JBIKVI010000207.1:0-7764 GCA_044356935.1 Silvanigrellaceae bacterium
GATGAGGGTGGCGATTGCGTGGGGTGGTGGTTCGGGAGCGACGTAGAGAACGCACTTCTCGCGAGTTCCCAGGGCCGAGGCGAGCAGCAATGCCTCAGCGGGCGTGCGGCAAAGCGCGCGCACGTACGGGTCGTGCCACGGATCGAAGGCCGCGCTCGTGAGGGGTAGCACGGCGAAACCGCCGAACTCCGACTTGGCGATGCCCGGGCCGATGAGGTTGTCCTGGAAGGGCGTCGCGTAGAAAAGGAGGTGCGATGCGTCGTGGGCTTCGGCCTGCCAGAAGGCCCTCCATGGGTAGGTTTCCTCGGAGTCGAGCCCGCCTTGCCCGGCGTGAGCGCCATGGCTGTCGAAACGAAACATGATCGCGCCGATGTCGGCCTTGGCCAAGTTGACCTCCTCGCGCACGAAGATCTTTCCCGCGTTCCAGCCGCGGATGGTTTGGCGTAAATCGAGGCCGTCCTCGAGGCTCGTGGTCATTTCGTGCACGCGGGTCTCGAGACCGCGCACCTTTTCGGCGGCTTGACGCCTCAAGGCAAACGCGAACTCCTCCATGAACACGTCCTCATCGGGGAAGGAACACGAGTAAGGATGGTCGCCATGCACCCATGCGTTGTCGGCGTGCTTGGATTCGTCCACGGGTTCGTGCGAGGTTTCCCGGCGCCCTGGGCCGCTCGCCATGGAGCGAAGACGCGCGCGCGGGCGGTGGCGTTGGATGGTATCGAAACGCTCGATGGAGAGAGTCGAGACGCGGGGCGTGAAGGCCGCTAGAGGCAAATGCAGTTCCGGGAGAGCGGCCTCGACACCTTTGGGAGGCAGGGGGAAGTCGCGGCACTCCCGCAACCACTCGTACGAGAGGTTGGAATTCACCACGCTTTGAGCGGCGAGGAGCATGTCGAATTGGTCGGGAAACAATCGTCCTCGCGCCCGCGCCAATCGGTGGAGAAAGCGGAACACGTTCGTCCGCTCGTGTGCGGACACGTCCTGTCGGGTCCACTCGGCGAATCGCGACGCGGCGGCGGCGAAGCTCGCCGCGAGGCTGTCGGCTTGGGCGCGCAGGGGCGATGTCGATACCGGCGTCCCCTCGGCGAAGAGGGTCCACAGATGTCGACTTTGGAAACCGTTGCATCCCGCGTATTGGGCGTGATGCTCTGGCGCGGGACGAGCTGCGGCGAGAGGTTCGGGAGCGGCCCCGGAGTCTCTCGCCGTGCGGATGTCTGCACGCGCCCGAGCCCTCGCCAAGGAAACGACACCGGCGTTTGCGCCTGCCTCCTGGACGGGATCGGTGAGCCCGGCCTCGGTTTCAAGCGCATCAAGCAACTCGGGGAGGAAGGTGAGTCCCAACTCGTCGATGATGGCCAAGGTCTTCACGCCAGAGTCTTCGGCCTCGTGTGCGTTGGCGGCCATGCTGGCGGCGTGGGCGCGCGCGATGCGTGCGACATCCGGCGAGAAGGAGAGGGACTTGCGGAAGACCTCGGCGCGCCCTGCGAGGAAGGGAAGAAGACCAAAGGGCAGCAGATGTTCTTGGGGAAGAGGGCCCTCCGCGAGGTCGAGGTCCTCGTGCACGAGCGCGGCCACGTTGCCATCGTATCCTCCGACGCACTCCACCTTGAGGCCAGGGAAGAGCGCGCGCAGGCGCGTGATGAGCACGCGGCGAGGGTTGAGTGCTTCCACGAGCCACACCCGCGAGAGGTCCTCCTCGCCTTGGACTCCCGCGAGCGATCCCATGCCAACGTAACTCGCGGGCGCGAGCGCCATCCCCGAGGGGTGGACCGCGAGGATCGTCTCCACGTAGGGGGCGAAATCCGAAGGCCAGTCGACCAGGACGCGCGCGGGAGGGGGCTCGCCGCGCCCAGATCGGGCGGCCACGCAGGCGCCCACGTTGTGCGCGAGCAGCGACGCGCCCATGCCGCGCAGAGGGAGGTAAACGAATTCCACATGGGAGAACGAGCGCCGCGCGAGGGGCGTCAAGCGCATTCCCGCGTACTCGACGCCCACGTAACCCTCGACGCCGGTGGGCTCCCCGCCTCGCGTCCCAGTCGACCCTTCCCGCGCGCGCCAAACCCAATCCATGTGAGGTGTTACCTTTCCACGGAGCGTAGGATCCTGGCCCGGCCGGGTCCGCCGCCGGGCCCTCCAGTCGGGGGTACCTCGGGAACGAAAGCGAGGGCCTCGTCGCCGAGCACCGCGAGGATGGCCTCGCGCAACGCGTCGCTCACCGCCAAGTCGGCATCCTGCGAACGGCGTCGAGACGCGTATTTCGCTATTTGGATGGCGTCGCGCACGGAGTAGGTCTCGTTGCCCGCGTGGGCAATGGTCAGGAATCCTACGAGGCTCGCCAACACGTCGCTCTCGGCGTAGGGGCACGCTTGGCGGAGGATGGACGCCTCGCTGGCCGGATCGGGGAAGTCGAGGAGGATCTGCGGAGCCAGGCGGCTTTGGATGTACTCGGGCAGGTCGTAGACGCTGGAGTCGTCGTTCATGGTTGCCACGAAGCGGAACTCGGGATGGGCGTGGATGCGCACGCCCGCCACCACGGAGTCGACATAGCGTCGATGATCGAGGAGCGGAGCGAGCGACGCCCAACTCTTCTCCGACATGCGGTTGCCTTCATCGAGGACACATACGCCACCACGGATCATGGCGCTAGCCAGGGGGCTAGCGACGTAACTGATAGCGCGCTCGGAGTTGATGACCGGGGTAACGACGAGGTCCTCGGGTCGCGTATCCGAGGTTCCCTGCATGAGGTACACGGGCGCGCCGAGCTCGAAGGCCACCGTGAGCGCGAGAGTGGTTTTGCCCACTCCCGGTTTGCCGATGAGGCGCGGGTTCATGGGCGCGTCATCCTCGGAAAGGCGCATCCAAGCGGCACGCAGTTGCCGCAGCGCGAGCTCGCCTCCTACCCACTTCGGCGGCGTGGCGTAGGCGGGAGAGAGTTGAATGGCAACACCATCGATGACGACGGTTTGGCGAGCGTGCGTGGAGTCGGAAAGGGGAAGCGAGGGAGGTGTGCTCATGGATGGTTAGTTCCGGGTCGACAGACCGAGGGAGCGCAGGCGCGCGCCGCGATCGAGGCGTGAGCGGATCTCTTGGGCCTTGCCCTCGTGTCCGGGTTTGCCAAGCAATGCGAACATGTTTGATTTGTAGGCTTCGACGCCGGGTTGGTCGAAGGGATTGATGCCGCGCACCAAGCCTCCCACGCCGCAGGCAAACATATTTGTGTACATCCAATAGCCGAGCCAATAGGCGTCGAGCGCCGGTAGTTCCCAGCAGAGCGTGGGAACGCGGCCGTCGGCGTGCGCGAGGAACGTGCCGTGTTGGGCTTCCGCCTGTACGCGTGTAATGGGTTCTCCCGCCAGGAAGCCAAATCCATCATCGAGCTTCGCCTCGGGCACTGTCACGACCCGCTTGAGGGCGCCGCGCGCCATGGATCCTTCGTCGATCACCTTGAGGTGCGTCGCCATGAGGTTACGCTCGCCCTCCTGGAACCACTGGCCCAGGGAATGGAGGTCGGTGGTGAACTGCGCGCTCGCGGGGAACAGGCCCGTGTTCTCCTTGCCGTCGCTCTCGCCGAAGAGCTGCTTCCACCATTCCGCCACGCCGCGGGCCTTGGGGGTCCAGTGGCAAAGCGCCTCGATCTTGTAACCTTTGGCGTAGAGCACGTTGCGAAGGCCCGCGTAGCAAAGGGCGACGTTGGTTTCGAGCGAATCGTTCTGGTCGCTCAGTGCATCGACTGCGGCTTGGCGGGCGCCCTGAACGAGGCGTTCGACGTCGACGCCCGCGATGGCCAGGGGCAGCAGGCCCACGGCCGTGAATACCGAATAGCGCCCGCCCACGTCTCGGGGCACATGGAAGGTGGGATAGCCCTCGGCGCGCGCGAGCGAGAGCAGCGTGCCGCTCTCGGGGTCGGTCACTGCGGCGATCCGGAGCCTGGCCTCCTTCTCGCCGAAGCGGTCGACGAGGTAACGCTGGAGCACTCGGAAAGCGAGGGCGGGTTCAGTGGTCGTGCCCGACTTCGACACGACCACGAGGCTCGGCGTGCAGTGGTCGAGCGCGTCGAGCAATTCTGAGAGTTCGTCGGTGGCGAGGTGGTGTCCCGCCCAGAAGAGCTGGGGCCTGCGATGGAACTCGCCAGGGTTGTGGGCTGCGAAGGAGTGTGTGAGGGCATCGTAGGCCGCCTTGGTACCCAAGAGCGAACCGCCGATACCCACCACGACAATTGCGTTGGAGTGCTGCGAAAAGGCCTCCACGCACGTGCGGATCTCCGAAAGGACGGCAGTGGCCTTCTCTTGCGGGTAATGGACCCACCCCATGAAATCGGAGCCGCGGCCTTCCCCACGGGCGAGCGCCTTTTTCGCGGCCACGAGCTGCGGTAGGGCTGCGGAGAGGTCCTTCTCCACGGGCGTTACGTCTTGGACCCTGGTCCAGTCGAGGACGAGGCGTTTTTCGTTGCTCCTGCTCATGGGGATTCCTTGCGTCTTGGGTTCGATGAGTCTTGCAGCGCAGAGATTAGGGAGCCTGGTCGCGCCTGTAAAGGCGTTGGACACCTTGGCGACCAAGTTGTCGGCGAGGGGGGCGCGCGAGGGAGGTCTACCCCATCCAGCGCCAGGAAATGAACGTGGAGACGAGAGGTTGCGCGAGGACGAGGTGAACAGGGGAACTGGCACCGCACTTGCATTTCTTCGAGGCAAACGTCGTTTCCGACCTTCCTTCCCTCAGCGAGGTTGATCCATGGGCCCCAACGCCGTTCGCAACGCACTCCTCGCCCTTTCGGCAACCCTTCTCGCGACCGTGTCGTCGTGCACGCCGAAATTCACCGCCTTCGAAACGAAAGTTCCCGGCCGTATGACCCATAGCAACCGCAAGGCCCTCGAGCGGATCGTCCGAGCCGATGCCCTGCGAGCTTCCGGCGCCGCCATGGCGGGAACGCGACCGTTTAAGGTCGCAATCCTCACCGACACACATGCCGACTATGAGGACTTCACCGCAACGGTGAAGCTGGTGAACGCTCGCAACGACTTGGATTTCGCCCTTCTGCTAGGCGACTTCACCAACGTCGGCATGATTTGGGAGTACGAACAGGCTTGGCGCATCATGAGCGGCCTTCGCGTTCCTCTAGTCGTCCTTCAAGGCAACCATGATGCCGTGGGATTCGGCAAGGACATCTACAACGACATGTTCGGGGTGCGCGATTTCGTGTTTCGTTATGGGGGTGTGCGTTTCGTGGCTTGGGCCAACTCAAAGCTCGAGTACGAGATTTCGGCTCACCGTTTCGATGCTCTGCAAGGAATGCTGCGCGATGGCGGGGGCGGCCCGCCCGGGGAGCGGACGATGGTCCTAGCCCACATCCCTCCCACGGAGTCCGAGACCCAAATTTATTCGGTGGAGGAGAAGAATCGGTTCCACGCCTTGTTGGAGGAAAACGGCGTGAGGATCGCGCTCCACGGGCACCGCCACGCCCATGGGTGGCAGCGCGTGCGCGAAGTCGACTACTTCACCGCCGAACGCGTGCGCGGCGTCAACTTCACCGTGATGGCCGTGAGCCCCTCGGGACAGACTTTTGAGCAATGCGGAAGCGGCGGCTGCGTGCCATTGTCGCGCCCGTCCCGGGTCGCCACGCGGTGGGAAGAATGACGTCGCATTGGGCCACGCGTACGGAAACCGTCGGACATGCTTTGAGGAGGAAGCCATGAGCCTCGCGCTTGGCGCCGCATTGACGGCGCTTTCACTGAACCCCTACGCCAAGCTCCAGACGGGAGGTTACATAGGACTCGCCACCGTGGGGCTAGGCGTTGAACTCTTCGATGGCGTGTGGCGCAACGAGATGCTTTACGGGCACGTCCCGGCTTCCGTGGCGGGTTCCGCTCAAGACTCCTTGGCCTGGAAGACCGATGCGCGTGCGCCCGTTATCGAATTCGAGCACGGGGGCGCTCCCGCTGCGCGATGGATTCCTGCCTACGGGGGCGGAGGACTCATCTACAATCTCTCGCGCCGTGTGTTCGCGCGCCTTCCGGAAGAATACCCGGCCAAATACTATCCATCCACCGCGCTCCACTGGGAACTCCACCTTGGCACCGAGATTCAGTTCGGTGGCAGGGGGGGCGACGCCGGGGGAACGCAGCCCGAAGCGGGAAACCAGGCGCGCAGGGGTGGGCATCGCCACGCCGCATACCTCGAAGCAAATATGCACGAAATAGCCCTCTTGGCCCTCTACGATAATCCGCGTTACTTCGGCGCGAGCGATCTCCTGACTTACACGGTGGGCTACAAGTTCTTGTTCTGAAGTCAGAGGATAGCCGAGAACAATCGCGCGAGCCTCACGAGGACGCGCAAGGGCCAAGGGAGCGTGCGCACGACGCCGAGATCCACAGGCAAGCCGCGCGTGAAGTCGGCCTCGAGCATCGCCGCCACCTCGCGCACGAAAGTGGGTTCAGCCACGTACGCCATCACCTCGAAGTTGAGGTGGAACGACCGGTTGTCGAAGTTAACGGTCCCCACTCCCGCTAGCGCGTCGTCGAACACGAAGACTTTCTGGTGCATGAAAGCGCCGCGATACGCGAACACCTTGACGCCCAAGCCCTCGAGCTCCTCGAAAAAAGAGAGCGCGCAGAGGTGCGTGATGAGGTGATCAGGTTCCTCGGGTACGAGGATGCGCACGTCGACGCCCCTGAGGGCCGCTGTCTTGAGGGCCGCCAACGTGGGCTCATCGGGCACGAAATAGGGCGTCGCGATCCAAATGCGTTCCTCGGCGATATCGATGAGCGCACCGATAAAAAGGGAACACGCGTCGATGTCGTCGGAAGGACCTGTCGAGAGTGTAAGGACGGCGGCGTCTCCGGCTGGCGCCGGAACGTGGTCGAGTGGGGTGTCGTGGCCTGGATAGGGGATCTCGTCGGTGGCCCAGTACCAGTCGACCAGGAATGAGTATTCCAGGCTCTTGACCGCGGGCCCAGCCAAGCGCAAATGCGTGTCGCGCCATGGCCCCACAGATGTATCGCGTCCGAGGTGTTCGTCGCCAAGGTTCAAGCCACCGGTGAATCCTACGCTTCCGTCGACAACGAGGACTTTGCGGTGGTTGCGGAAGTTCCACTGGAAACGATTCCCGGGCCCCTTGGTGGTTGAAAACGGAGCCACTTGAACGCCCGCGCGCCGCGCGTCGCGGAGGAAACGGCGGCCCAGCGACATCGATCCCACGTCGTCAAAGAGGAGATGCGCGTGCACTCCGCGCGCAACCGCCCGCGCCAGGGCATCGACGAACGCGCGTCCGGTGCCGTCGTCATTGAGGATGTAGGTTTGCAGGAACACGTAAGAGCGCGCCGCGTCGATGGCCTCGAGCATGGCCTTGTAAGTCGCCTCGCCATCGATCAGTAGGCGGACATCGTTACCGCCCGTGAAAGGGACGTTGGAGAAACGCGCCGCGTACTTCTGGAGGGCCGCAAGCGGGGGGGGCAGAGTGGAAATGTGGGGGATGAGTCCACTCGTCAAGCGCCCGATGTCGGCCTCGCAACGCAAGCGTGCCCGCCGCAGGGATCGCCTGTAGCCATTGAACTTCCGCCGACCGAAGACCCAGTAGGCTGGAATACCGAGCCAGGGCATGGACACCAGGAACACGCTCCATGCGATGGCGCTCTGGGCCAACCGGACGTTCATGATGGCGTGTGCTGCGTTGAGCAGACCCATGGCGAAGACGCCGGTGGTCACCAAGCTCCAGAAGGGCACGCCCTCCATCAACTGCAAGGCCGCCTTCCCTGACTCGAGCAACTCCGC
>JBIKVI010000097.1:0-14731 GCA_044356935.1 Silvanigrellaceae bacterium
AGGAACACCTCTCTCACACGAACAGGCGCGTCAAACAAAGGATTCTTGAAAACATGGCGCAAAGGAACGGACCAGATCCTGAACGGGCCATGAGCGCGTAGGCCTGCCGATTTCGGCAGGCCACTCTTTGACGATGCCCGCGCATCCGGTCACCGTCGCGAAGACCTGCGGGCCGAGCTCGTCGATTTCGCGCGCGCGTGCGAGGCGCGTGCGGATGATGGTCTTCGCGTCGTTCACGGAATCGGTGCTCAGGAACTCTCGGCACCCCTTGCCGATCACGGGGTCCTCGAACTCCGAGACGGTCATGCGCTCGTCGAGGTAACGAACCACGGGCGGCCCGCCATCTCCCACCACTTCCGACGGGGAGGCGTCTTTTGGTTCGTCGGCCGGAGTCGTGGCGGCCAAGGGAGGACGACCGCGGGCGAACCGGCTCACGGTGAGTACGGCCGTGTCCGAGGACCTTTCCACGGTTTTGATGGGCAAGTCCACGGAGGCGTTCTCGTCCGCGCAAAGGTACCAAGTCAATCTCTGCGGAGCGGCTTCGTCGTAAGCCATGTACACGCGGGAGATGCCCGCTTGCGTGCGGATGTTTATGGCCCGTGGCTTCGATGTCCGCTCGAAGTCCCGATTTACGCAGGCGGTGGCGAGAATCGCAATGACAAACCCGCTCGCGAGGCCGACCACGCCGCGACCCTGATGACTACGATGCCAAGAGCGCATGAAAGAGCGCATGAGGACTCCCGTTGAGCCGAACCCGAGACGTCGGGCAAACGAAAGTCTAACATGCGCAGGAATCGGTTCCGTGCGCAGGAGCGTCAGCGCCGTCGCACCTCATCGCCATGGCGGCTCAATGCTCGAGGAGCTTCTTGAACTCGGCGGTAAGGATAGGCACGGCCGTAAAGAGATCGGCCACGATGCCGTAGTCCGCTTTCTGGAAGATGGGCGCGTCCGGGTCGGTGTTGATGGCCACGATGACCTTCGAGGTGCGCATGCCCGCGAGGTGCTGGATGGAACCTGAGATGCCGCAGGCGACGTAAAGGTTGGGGTTCACCGTTTTGCCGGTTTGACCTACCTGCATGTCGTGAGGAGCATAGCCGGAGTCCACCGCCGCGCGGCTCGCGCCGACCGTGGCGCCGATGACGTCTGCCAACTCGTGCAGTATTTTGAAATTGTCTGCGTTGCCGAGGGCGCGGCCGCCCGAAACGATGGTGCTCGCTTCGGTGAGGTCGGGTTTTTCGCTCTTGCCCTTGCGGACCTCGACGATCTTGGCCTTGAGGGCTGAGGCGTCGATGGTCACGGTGGCCTTCTCGAGGACCGCCTTGGCGCCGGGGGCAGACACCTCGGCCGTCACGACGTTCGGGCGGACCGTGACGAACGTGACGGGAGATTTGCTCACCACGTCGACGAGTGTTTTGCCCGAGTACATGGGACGTGTGGCAACCACGGTGTCGCCACTCTCGGCGCGCAGCTTGACGACGTCCGTGAGGAGAGCGGCACCATGGCGTGCCGCGAGTCGCGGGAAGAAATCCTTGCCCGTAGGAGAGGCAGGGCCCACGACAAGGTTGTATCCGCCCGACTTCACGATTTGGCTGATGGCCTGGACGTGTGGTTCGTTCTGGTAGGTGTTCGTTTCAGGTGTGTCGACGTGCAACACCTTCGACGCGCCGAAGGAGGCCAGTGCGTCGGCGTGGGCCGCGGAGCCCTCCCCGAGGAGCACGGCGTGGACGTTGGCGGCGCCGGCGAGACGCACGGCTTCGCTGATGGTTTCACCCGCCGTGGGCTTGAGCTTCCCGTTGCGGACTTCGGCGTACACGAGGACCTTGAGTGTCATGGGGTGTTCCTTCCGGAAGGAGGCATTTGGTTTCGTGAGATGTTCCGTTGGAGGAGCGGGTTAGATAACCTTCGCTTCCGAGCGCAGCAGGCCGACGACCTTTTGGACCATCTGCTCGACGGGCTCACCCTTGAAGACCTTTCCGGCCGCCTTCTCGGGAGGCAACGCGTAGGAAAGCGTCTGCACAACGGGCGCATCGACGCCCATGTCGGCGATTTTTTTCTCCGTGAGGGGCTTTTTCTTGGCCTTCATGATGCCAGGCAGCGATGGGAAGCGCGGCTCATTGAGGCTCTTCTGCGCGCCAACGACGAACGGAACCTGGACGTCGTAAACTTCCACCATTCCGCCTTCGACCTCGCGCTCCACTTGGGCGGACGTGGCTCCGTTCCATTGGATTTTCGTGGCCACTTGGATGCAGGGAAGGCCCAGGAGTTCGGCCACCATGGGACCCACGTGTGACGAGTAGTCGTCGATGGCCATTTGCCCGGCGAAGACGACGTCGGGGCTTTCCTCCTTGGCGACCTTGGCGATGATTTTTGCGAGCGCCAAGGAATCGACTTCGGACGCAGCTCCCTCGGTGTTTATCCACACTCCGCGGTCGATGCCCATGGCAAGTGCCTTGCGGATAGCCTCTTGGCAGCGGGCAGCGCCCACGGAGAGCACGACGCTCTCGCCGCCGTGCTTCTCCTGGGTGCGGACGGCTTCCTCGATGGCGAATTCGTCGTAGGGATTCACCATGTATTTGAAATCGGCATCATCGAGCGCTTTTCCGCCCGCGCCCAGTTTGATTTTCGTTTCGGTGTCGGGAACGGATTTGACGAGCACGAGGATCTTCACGGGGGAGCCTCCGTTTGATGTGAAAACGACAACAGAACATTACCGATTTCGTAAGCCCAGTCAAAACGACGGCAGGGGGATGCGCGCGCGTACCTTGGGGCGCGGGCCCGATCGACCGATGACCGACAAACGTGAAATTCCTTCCATTTGAACTTAACCAGGAGTTTTCGCAACTCCATGACCCAAATCAATCCCAAGGAAAACGGAACGGGCAAAACGAAGGGACCCCTGGAGCGCTGGCTCTCGGACCTCCCGCCCTCGCGTCGCAAAGTTGTGCTCTCCGCGCTCGTTGTCACAGCCCTGGGCGTAGGTCTCGTTGTCGTCGATAGCGTCGCCGAACTCGGTCTTGTGGACGGGGCCATCGAGGCTATTGCGTCATTGGATTCTTCCGGACAGGTGGGCGGTGAAGGCGCCGGGGAAGGCATGCCCGCAGAGGGCGTTACGGGTCTGGCCGCGGCGCCGATCGCCGCGCAGGAGCCCACCGACGATGCGGTGTTCGAAGACGTGAGCGCCGACGCGGAGCTTGGAGAGGGCAATTCCGATGATTTGCCTGCGACCGGTCGCGCGCCGGAGCTGCCTATGGCCGCCGCCATCGATTCCGAGAGCCCGGCAACGGCGCTGTCGAATATGTCCACCTGGACGGCGAACGACGGTTCGTACCCTGAAACGACACTCTTGGGTTACCTGCAGCACCGAAAAGCCTGGGTGGCAACGGGAGCGCTCGCATTCGCCGTGGAGACGGGGGTTTTTTCGGAAGAGTTCCTACATGCGCGAGCCCACGAGATTCTTGAGCGTTCATCGGAAGGCGTCGTTCGGCGGTTCCTGCTGCGTTACGATGCCACGAAGCCAGGACTGCGGGCGAAGGTAACAGCATACATCGATCGCGCCAAGGCCGGGCCTCCGTTGGTCGTCGGTCCCCCGCGTCCCCTGCCGGTCGGCGATCTGAATCGCTCGATCGAACAGGGGGCACCCCTGACCGACGACGAGGAAACCCCGGGCGATGCCGACGACTCAGCGGGCGACGGTGCGACCTCGGACCCCGGGATCGACCCAGACCTCGAAGACGCAGACGACGCGGGAGAAGCGGGAGAAGCGGGAGAAGCGGGAGAAGCGGGAGAAGCGGAAGAAGCGCAAGACCCTGCGCTCAAGCCGGATACCCTTCCAGCGCTGTAACGTTGGAGCCCGTGATCCGCACCGCTAGCATGCGTCCCATGATGTCGCGCGGTGAGAAGATCTTCACGAGCCTGCCCTGGTACGTGCGGCCGTACCAAGTGCCCTCCTCCTTCTGGTTTCGGTAGAGCACCAACGTCTCGCGATCGTGTCCAACCTCCGCGGCGTTTTGACGTTCGGTTTCCGCTTTTTGTATCTCCAGAAGCTTTTGTAGCCGGCTATCCTTGATGTTCTCTGGCACCTGCTCCTTGAAGCGCGTTGCGGGCGTTCCCCTGCGCGGGGAGTATTTGAAGGCGTAAACATATGCGTATCGCATCTCCTCCACGAGCGAGAGCGTGGCCTCGAAGTCGTCGTCGGTCTCGCCGGGAAAGCCCACAATGATGTCGGTACCGAAAGAAATGCTCGGCCGTACGGAACGGATCCACCCGACGCGCTCGAGGTATTGGGCGCGCGTGTACTGCCGGTTCATGCGGTCGAGGATGCGGTCGGATCCACTCTGGACGGCGAGGTGGAACGCGTCGCAGATGGCCGGCACCTCCGCGAAGGCGCGCGCGAGCTGCGGAGTGAAGTCGTGTGGATTTGACGAGGTGAACCGTATGCGCGCGACGCCTTCGACCTTCGCCACGCGATAGAGGAGTTCGGCGAACGGCAGGTTGCCTAGCGCTTCGGGTGTGACCTTTTTGTTCCCTTCGGCGAAGAGATCGAGGCCGTAAGAATTTACGTTCTGTCCGAGAAGCACGATTTCCCTCACTCCCCGCTCAGCGTAGTAGCTCGCCTCGGCAACGATCTCCTCGGCCGGACGGCTCTTCTCCCGGCCGCGGGTGTAGGGTACCACGCAGAAAGTGCAAAAGTTGTTGCAGCCCTTGACGATGTTTACGAATCGACTGGCTTCCTGCTTTGCCGGATTGAAGTAGGGCGGCACGACGTCGACGGGAATCGAGTACCCTTCGTCGTTGAACTTCGCGCTTATGGTCGGCCGCTTCGCAGTGGCGCCCACGGCCACGGTTTGGCCTCCACCCAATGCGAGCGATTCCAGGAGCGCCGGGAGCTCCTCGATCTGATCGGGACCGAAGATGAGGTCGACGAAAGGCGCCTCGAGCGCCAACGCCTTTGCCTCCGCTTGCGCGACG
Source organism: Silvanigrellaceae bacterium (assembly GCA_044356935.1). GTDB lineage: Bacteria > Bdellovibrionota_B > Oligoflexia > Silvanigrellales > Silvanigrellaceae > JADCJN01. Next base: position 4,969 of record JBIKVI010000097.1, read on the forward strand.
CAACCGGAGACGGCAAGCACGACTTCAGGGCGCGTGCGCTTGAGCGCCCGTAGCTCTCCGAGTCGGCTCACAACTTTATGGCGCGCTTTTTCGCGAATATGGCAGGTGTTGAGGAGAACGAGATCCGCCTCCTCCACCGTCTCGGTCGGGCGGTAGTTCATGCGGCCGAGCAACGAGAGCATGCGTTCGGTATCGGCCACGTTCATTTGGCAGCCCCACGTTTGGACGAACACCTTCTTGAGGAAGGGCGCGTCGCGTTCGGGTACGTTTGGGTACTCGACGCGGGGTTGGGGCATGCCCTTGGCGAGGGGACTCGGGGAGATTGCCGGGGGCGCTTGGCGTTCGTTCTCGAGCATGGTGTTCCTTCCGTGATGCCTTCTGCGTGTTGGGCGCAGGGCCTTGGGGCGTTGAACGCGACGCGATGCCCCGGGCTCACCGTATGCCATGCCCCCCGCCGCCTTGCCAGAGCGACGCCGCCGAGGTGATGCGCATTCGCTGTCATTCGAGCGTCGAAGCCCCTCCTGAATGATGCGAATCAAGTTTCACGTGTTGCTCAAATGGCTCAATGGTCACTTGGCGCTCTCACGTGGCGGGCGAGACGATCGATGAATGGAAATCGTCCGGGCATTGGGTCCGGAGAGAAGGACTCCTGGAGATTCACACATGACCCAACACTTCCCCGCAGCCCTGGGCGGCTCGCTTGCCCTCGCTCTCGCATTCGTCGCTGCGGCTTGTGGCAATGATGACGACCAAATGAAGCCCCCGAACCCTGCGCCAAAATCGGGAGACGCCAAGCCCAAGGCCAAACCCGCCGAACAGAAGGATTTACGCAACACCGACCTCCTAGCGCTCGCGGCCCCCTGCAAGGAGGACGAGGAGAACACCGCGCGCCTCATCAAGGTCGACAACGAGTGGGTCGCCCAGTTCTGCAAGAATCGCAAATGGGGCAATCCCTACGTGGAGGCCAGCTCGTTCAAGTGCCGCAGCCTCGGCTTCCGCCCTTACCTGACCGAAGACAAGACCGGCGTGTCGTGCCGTAACATCGACGGCGAAGTCGTTTCTTTGGAGACGCGTTGGTACCCGGCTGGCGAGGGTCTCGAACTGTGCAACCCCGCCGAATACAATCTTTGGTTCGACGCGCGCGACCGCGAAGGGCGCCACATCGCGCTGCGCTGCGACGAGACGGGGCGCTTCGATGGACGCACCGAGCGCACGAAGTTCGCCTGTAACGATCCCGATCGCGCCTACAAAACCACGCGCGTCCAGGCTGGCGCTGGCGTGGCGTGCCTCAACGACCAAGGGATCACCTCCTTGCTGACCTATGAGGGAGCCAACACCCTCACCAACTCCAATTGCGTGGACGAAGGCAAGTGGGTCCTCTACAAGGCGCGCACGGGTCGCCTCGAAGCTGCGAAGTGCGAGGCCCAAGAGCTGCCCGCGCCGGGCCTGTTCCTCAACCTTTCCTCGCCCGACGGAACCTTCCGCTGCAACGCAGGCGAGATACCGGCCATCACCGAAGATGGGCAAGACGTGAGCTGCGTCGCGGCTCCGTGACGAGGCGACGCGACTCACGGCTTCTCTCAGCGTGAGAGCCTTAGGATTTTGCCCGAGTCCGTCGAGAGCCACACGCGTCCATCGGGGCCCTGTCGCACCTCGCGCACGCGCTCGTCGGCGTCCTCGAGGTATCTGCGCTCGCTGCCGGTAGGCTTGCCGTCAGCCCCGACGGCGCGGTTTCCTGGCGTCCACACATTCAGGTGCTGCAGGACGAGCGATCCCACGAGAAACGATCCTTTCCACTCGGGAATGGCGTCTCCCGTGTAAATCGCGAGACCGCTCGGAGCGATGGAAGGCGTGTACTGATGCTGGGGAGGCTCGATGCCCTGGCGCGCCGTAGTGTCGCTCACGCGTGGTCCCCAATACTCACGCCCGAACGTCACCGTGGGCCAACCGTAGTTCGCGCCCTTCTCGATGCGGTTGATTTCATCGCCACCCCGGGGACCGTGCTCGTGCGCCCACAGCGCTCCGGTTGCAGGATGCACCTGCATACCCTGGATATTGCGGTTGCCGTAGCTCCATATCTCCGGGCGCGCGCCCGCGCGCCCCACGAAAGGATTGTCGGCTGGCGCTTTGCCGTCGAGATCCAGGCGGAGGACCTTTCCAGGGTGCACGGAGAGATCCTGCGCGTACTTGCGTTCGCCTCGGTCGCCCACCGAAAGGAACAGGCTTTTGCCGTCGGGGGCGAAGGCGATGCGCGAGCCGAAGTGTTGGCCCGCCCCGGTGGCCGGCACGGCCGCGAAGATCTCGCGCGCCTCAACGAGCGCGTTGCCCCGGAGCCGCGCGCGTACCAGAGCCGTCGTGTAACCGCCGGGGGCCTTGCGGGCATGCGATATGAACAAAGTGGTTCCCGAGCCCGAATCCGGATGGACGCGCACATCGAGGAGGCCTCCTTGGCCATGGGACTCCACGGTGGGCATCCCCGTCAGGGGCGTTACTTTCCGCGTGACGGGGTCGAACACCGAAAGCGCGCCCTTTTTTTCCGTGAAGAGGAGCCGCCCGTCGGGCAAGAAATCGAGGCTCCAAACCACGTCGCGGCCGGTGAGGAGCGTTTCCACCTTCGGGGTGAAGGACCGAGCCCCCCCTGCAGAAGGAGAGGGAGCAGAGGGCCGGGGGGGCGCACCCTGGCCATGGGCTCCGCTGGGGCAGGTGAGGGGAGCGAGGGCGAGAAGTCCGGCGAGGAGGGGCTTTGCATTCATGGGGAACTCCTTTCACACGCAGGCGTCGTTCGTCGAGCCGCCATCTCTTCGTTGATCTTCGAGGGCGCCCTCCTCACATACCCTTGCGTATGCTGCGTCGGGTCGCCCCCTCGACCGCCTCGACCTGGCGGCTCGACGAACGACGCCCGTAGGCAGGGCTTGAAACGGAAGGAGGAGTTCGTCAATCCGTTGGACACTGTCGAATCCTTCGACACGACTTCGCCTCTCCTTGCACAGCTCAGCATAGAGCCAACTGTCCGTGACCCTTGTGAAACGAATCAGCCTGGCCACGCTATTCCCCTGGCACGGATTTCGCTGCTCTCCATGAGCACACCCGACATTGGAAGGAGGCGTCCAGAGTATGAAGAACAATCGTCGTTCTCACGACCTCGACGCTCCGCGCATCCTCCTGCTCGCAGGCGTTGTTTGTTTGGGAGCACTTCTCGGGGCGTGCGGTCCCAACCAGCGCGTCACGGGCGTAAGACAGGCGGGAGCGTCCGACACCGTAACTCCACAGACCACATCGCCCGCCGACTTCTTCGAATCGTCGCGTCCGCTGGCGTTCACCTTGGCGCTCGATTTCGTCCTTCTTGCGCGGTCGAAAGCCTACGAGAGAGCCAGGATGGCTTTTGGCGAGGAACCCGTCTTGGAGATTGAAGCGAAGGTCGGCAGCGAAACGGGGCCGAAGGACTGCGCTCCGCTCGCTCTCGCTCTGCGCCTGCCCAAGGAGGCGAAGGAAACGGCCACGCCGTTTTCCGTCGCTCGCGAGGTGGAGATGCGCACGCACTGCTTCGGCGGCAGCGCCACCGCGCCACCCGAGGCCGACCCTGTGGGAGCGTGGCGGCAGGCCGCCATTCATGACGTCCTCGACGCGGCCGGCGTCGCGGGCGCGCGCGCGCGACGGGCCTTAGTTACCTTCGATCTTCCCAAAGAAACACCTTTCGTCCGGCTCGCCCTGCTCCTCGAGGGCGACGACGCCGTGGCGGTACGCATGGGCGGGGCGGCTCTCTCGACTTCCGACATAGCGGCGCTCGGTGGTGACGTCGATGGATTCTCTCCCCAGGGTGTCCTCGAGCACGTCTTTGCGCAGGCGCTCGTGGGGAACGCGGACTGGAGCTTCCCCGCCATGGCCAGCGATGCCGAAGGCCAAAGAGGCGCGCGGAATCTATGGGTCGTCGATCGCGGCAGCGGGGCCGCGCCTCGTTACGTTCCCTATGCCCGGCGCTTCGAGCTCTCCTCCTGGGTCACGGGTCGTACGCTCGAGAAGGCGCGGACCACCGACGAGGGGATGAAGGGCGAGTCCGACATCATGGCGCTCCAGACGAATACGATGCTGGTCGCTGCGCGAGATTCCATCCTCGGGGCGGCCCTATTTGAGAAACATTTCGCCGCGTCCGCAAAGCGTTTTCTCGAAAAAGAGGACTCTGTCCGTTCGGCATTGGACGCCGCGGCGTTCTCGGAGCACGACGGCGAGGGGCGCTCGCTGGCCCGCAAACACGTGGATGGTTTCTACAAGGTCCTCAAAGCGCGCATCGGCGACTGAATCATCGCTTCTTCTGCTTGCGCGCCTTCTCCTCTTTCTTGCGCTTTTTCATGCGATTGATTTCGGCGAGATCCGCGCTGCTCAGACCCATGCGTCCGGCCCCTGGCATGCCAGGCATGCCAGGCATGCCACCCATGCCACCCATGCCAGGCATGCCGCCTCCGCCCATGAGATCGGCCATTCCGGGCATGCCGCCCATCATCCCGCCGAGTCCACCCATGCCGCCGGCTTGCTTCATCATCTTGGCCATGTTGGCGAGTTGGTTGATGCCGCCCATGCCCGGGATCTTGCCCAGGAGGCCGCCGAGTCCTCCCATGCCGCCGCCCATCATCATGTCCATCATGTTGCGCATCTGCATGAAGCGCTCCACGAGCTCTTTGACGTCTTTTTCCTGGCGGCCAGAGCCGCGCGCGATGCGCGCCACGCGCGATCTCGCTGCGGGAGTCTTGGGAAGAAGGAGGTCGGGCTGCCCGCGTTCCTGTTTGGTCATGGACTGGATGATGGCCGCCGTGCGGTCGATTTCCCTGTCGTCGACCTTGTCGAGATCTGCGCTGGAAATTTGCCCCATGAGCGGAGTCTTGGCGATGATGTCCTTCATGGAACCCATCTTGCGGATGGACGCCGTCATCTCCAGGAAGTCGTCGAAGTCGAAGTTGCCCTCGAACATCTTCCCGGCCTTGCGCATGGCGTCTTCTTCATCGACCACGCGCGTGAAGTCGTCCATGAGGCCCACGATGTCGCCCATGCCGAGGATGCGGGTGGCCATGCCGTCGGGACGGAAGTCCTCGAGTTTGTCGAGCGCCTCGCCCGTGCCCACAAAGAGCACCGGCTTGCCCGTTACCTTCTTCACCGAGAGGGCGGCGCCGCCACGGGTATCGCCGTCGAGTTTCGTGAGGACCACGCCCGTGAGGCCGAGGCGGGCATCGAAGGCGCTCGCCGTGCGCACGGCGTCTTGGCCTATCATGGCGTCGATAGTGAGGATGATGTTCTGAGGGGACACGGCCGACTTGATGCTCTCGAGCTCGTTCATCAGCTCGAGGTCGATGGCCAGGCGACCCGCGGTGTCGATGATAACCAGGTCGTACCACTCGGCGCGCGCGTGCTCGACGCCCTTGCGCGCGATGTCCACGGCGTCGTTGGCATCCAGCGTGAAGAACGGAACATCGATGCGCTGGGCGAGGGTCTTGAGCTGATCGCGCGCGGCGGGACGATAGACGTCGGCCGCCACAAGCAGAGGCCGCATCCCGCGGCGTTCCTTGAGATGCTTGGCGAGTTTGGCCGCGTGGGTCGTTTTGCCCGCGCCCTGCAGGCCCACGAGAAGCACGACCGTGGGACCTTTCGTGTTCTTGACGATTTCGGCCTGCTCACCGCCGAGGAGTTCGAGCAGGTTGTCATGGCAGAGCTGGATGAAGTGATCGCCAGCGGAAACCTGCATGCCTGCTTTCGTCTTCACCTTGACCACTTCGCCCAAGGCTTCTTCGCGGACCTTGCCGAGGAATTGCTTGACGACACCGAGGTCGACGTCGGCGTCGAGGAGCGAGCGGCGGACCGCCTCCAAGGCGGGAGCGATGTTCTCCTCGGTGAGGCGGGCTTGGCCCTTCAACTTGAGGGTTGCGTCTTTAAAGCCTTGGGTGAGGATATCGAACATGGCGTGGGTCCCCTTGCATACGAAGACCGTACATATAGTGGCTGCTCCGCGGAGGGTCAAACCGACGAGGAGCGGGCTGGGACGCGGAATCGAGGGGGCCGCCTAGGCAATCCGCGACAACCCTGGCTGGGCCTGCGGCCCAGGACTCCGTGTCCAACTCAGACATCGGGGCTATTCGTCGTCCCGCTTGGGTCGAATGACGCGCAAGTGCCCTTTCGCGGGGCGCGCTTCCGTTCCACCGTCGAGTGACTTCAAAGTGGTGAGACGCGGAGGGGTGATTTTCGACTCCGCGCCCTCTGTGCCCGGGCCCGGCCCAAGAGTCCTTTGCACGAGGGCGCGGAGATTCTCCATGAACGCTTGCGTAGCCCGAATGCTTTCGCGCACGGCTTCGGCTCCCAAAAGCGCGCTGACGCTCCGGACGAACTCGTCGGCGAACGCCGCTTGCGTCAGGAGCCGATTTGACAACTCCGTAATGAAGGTGCCATCGGCCACTTGAAAGGCCCGCAGCACAAGTGGGAACGACTGGCGTGAGCATTGCTGGCGTGAAGCTTCTTCGGAGAGTTTGTACCAAACGCTCCAGCACTTGGGTGCGTCCTTGCGCTGGAAGTGGATGCAGACCTCGAGATCCTCGTCGCTGCGCATCACGAGATAGACTCGCTCGTCGAGCGAGAGAGTCTCGAATTCCACGAGCAGTTCGTCGATGGTCGGCGACATTTTAGGCGGCGCCCCGGCCGACCCGAGCGAACGACTCGCGCAACGCCTGTCGAACCGCGTCTGCAAGAAAGCGATTGGTGAGTTCAAAGGCGCGGCCAATGAGTTCGAGATCGCTGGGAGAGAATGCGGTTTCTCCGCGCCCATGATTCACCGCGCGAAAGCAATGCTCGCGCAGGTGGCGCAAGTAAACAAGCTTGCTCGAGTAGAGTTCGAAGCGCACTTCAGGCCCGAGCCTGTCGTCGACGGGCACGCAGAGCTCGTCCGCGATCTCTCGGTAGAGCTCGTAGGACATCTCATTTTCATGGAAATTCCGTGCCGACATCGCTCACTCCTCCGGTGCACCCGGCATTTGGCGGGACTAAGAGCGGCATCGGGTGAAAAACGGAAATGTTGAGGGGAGATGCGTGAAGCTCTTGGTTTCGGAGGGTTGGTTGTTAAACAAACGACTTGAGAAAAGTTCGTCTGTGTAGCGACATCGGGGCCCGCTCGCGCAACGCCACGAGATGTTCAGCCGTGCCATATCCCTTGTGTCGTTCGAAGCCGTAGCCAGGGTGGAGCCTCCCGGCCCGGACCATGTCTGCATCGCGGGCGACTTTGGCGACGACGCTGGCCAAACCTAGGCTCACGAAACGAGAGTCTCCCCTCACGCAGGTCACCTGAGTGGCATCGGCATGCTCCTCGGCCACCGCAATCGCCCTGTTCCCATCGACGACCAACACGAGTGTCTCGGTTTCCGCTCCCTCCTTGTCGCCTCTGTAGGCTCTGTCGATTCCTTCGAGCCCACGAGAATCGCTGAACCTCGCTGTGAGAGCAGCGTTCAGCGCGCGCGCCATAGCCACCTGCACGCAGCGCCAAATGTTGTGGGTGTCGATTTCGAGGTTGCACGCTTGCCCAAGACCCATGCCTACGCAGTGAAAGGTCCGCTTCGAGGTGCGAGGCCGCTTGACGCTCCGCGCCAAAGTCGTGCGAGTGCGAGCAGAGGCGAGGTCATCGTAATCGAGTGGCCGCGCCCTCGAAGCGACGAGTCCGTTTGCTTCAAGATGAGGGACTTCGGGAACGAAAAGCGAGGAAGGAGAGGTGCTGTGTATGCCAACATCCTCGAGCGCCCAGCGCAGGGGCGCCGGAGCTTCGAAAGGAAACAGGGTGAGGGCTTGGCGGGCGACCTCGAGGCGAACGCGCTCGGAAAGCGCCTTGGAATCGTCGACACGCGCGAGGAGTGCGTTTCGAGTCTCGCTGCTGTTTGCCTGGGAAGAGGCTTGGGAAGCCGATGTTGCGCGCCAAAGCGTGCATCCTGCCACAACGGGGCCAGCGAGGCAGCCTCGCCCCACTTCGTCGAAAGCTGCGAGGAGCACGTTGTCATGGCCAAGCGCCGCCACAACGTCGCCCTCGGCTTGGAAGAGGATTCGCGGATCCATGCTTTCCTCGGGTGTCACCCGTTCGTTGCGACGGCGTCTACAGCCTTCAGGATAGTGGCCTTCGCCTGGTTGCCCACGAGCTCACCGACCTTTTGGCCGTTCTTGATGAAGGCGAGGAACGGAATGTTGCGGATATTGAACTGAGCCGCGAGGTTGGGCTCCTCCTCGACGTTCACTTTGCAGATGCGGACTTTACCGCCTCTCTCTTTGGCGACTTCCTCAAGCGTCGGTCCAAGAGCCAGGCAGGGGCCGCACCATTCCGCCCAGAAGTCGACGATGACGGGGATTTCGCTCTCGAGGACCTCGGTCTTGAAATTCTTCTCGGTGACGTTGAGGACTAGGTCCGACATGTGGAAACTCCTTCGCGGTGCACGGAAAGGGGGCTCCGCGCGGGGGCGGTGCGTTGGAGAGACTATGTGACGGCCCTGGCGTGCCGTCAATCGGCCAGCAGTCTTGGTAAGAACTGGTCTCGCTCCCTTCACCTGATTCACCATATCCCTCCGGAATCGTGGTCATACCAGCCATGCTCCCAGCCCCGCCTGGACTTGCGATAGGAATCTTGGTCTGTGTCATGCCCACGTGCCGGCTCCAGGTGACGCCAACGGAGCCAGTTCCCACCGTGTTCGCCCACGCGCCCGTGGGCGCCGGCATTACGGTGCCGTTATTCCGCGACGACCGGACGGTCTTGATAGCCCAAGAGAACCGTATCGATGACCTTACGGAGAGTCACCACTTGGTTGAGGTTACAACTACGCAACTTGTCCATTATGGTGCGCAGCTCGTAATCGATGGCATCGACTTCGCCGGGATCGGCCGTTAGCGCGGCGGCATTGAGGTCGCCGGTACGCTCCACGGGGCGCGAGAGCAAGGAGGTCATGGGGATTTCAAGCACGTTCGCCAGGGAGGCAAGAGTGTCAAGCGTGGGTACGGCCTTGCCGCTCTCAATATGGATGAGGGCGATGCGTGAGATGTTCGCGCGGCGAGCCATTTCTTCCTGCGTCCACTTCCTGTTCTTGCGGAAGCGGCGGACGTTGGAACCGATATAATTCAGATTGGGGTTCATATGCACTCCATCAAGAACGCGCTAGATTGACACAATAAGAAGATCGGGCGGACGGGGGCGGCTCTCGGGATTTGCCTTGCCTTGCCTTGCCTAAGCTGCAGGAGGACGATGCCCTTGTGGATTCGACTGACTTTACTGATGTGCGTGAGCTTCAGCGGAGTCTTGGTCATTTCGGGCATTGATTCCATCGGTGGTAGGCACCTCGCACTCGCCGCCTGGTTTGTCGTCTGCGCCCTCGCAACCAAGCGCGTGGCCACAGCCGTCCGAAAGCGGAAGCCGCCAGGCGGCGTCCAGTTCGAAGGGCTTTGTGACCGACCCACAGTGAAGTTAAATGAAAAATACTTCTTCGTCACCTGGTGGGGTAAGCCACAGTCCCCGGTAGGCGCCACGCTGGTAGCGCTTTATGCTGCAGCCTCTTTACTCATGTTTACACTGAGTGACGCCAACAATCAATGGTGGGTGTCTTTCGTGAAACTGCCCGACACATGGGATGCGTGGGCGGAAATTCTGCTTTATTGCGGGGCTGTACCTCTCTACGAAGAGTTCTATTTCAGGGCGGCCCTGCTCCCGGCATTCCTTTCAATGCGAAAGCATTCGTCACAGGATTGTCCTGTCGACTCGTCATTC
>JBIKVI010000148.1:0-10629 GCA_044356935.1 Silvanigrellaceae bacterium
CAGTGCTTTCTGCAGTATACATAAACGCCCTCGTCTTCTGGCTCTTCCACCTGCCCCCTGACGCGGGGGCGTTGTTCACGGCCCTCGCCCAGGGTACGCTCCCGCTGGCCGTCGGGCCATTCCTCCTTGGACTCGCGTGCGCTTTCGTGGCTGTTCGAGACCGATCCGTTTGGATGGCTGTGGCTTTGCATGCACTGGCCAACGCAAGCGGTGCTGCCTGGCAGCCCATGTTGGAAGGGACCGGACTCTTCAGCATGTTTTACCGATGAGCAGCGAGGCTTCTCCGCTCAACTCGCCGAGCGTTTGGAATTCCGCGACGCTGCGTCAGCGACTCCGTCTCCCCCAAGGCTCCCTGCAAACCGGAATTGGAACCGCGCCTGAAGTCGGGCCCGCAAGGCCGTAGCCGTGCGGTCTTCCATGATTTGCGCAACGAAGCTTTCAGCCTCCCCCACGTCGAGCCCCCGCAGGGTCTCCTTAACAAGGGGAATTGCATGGGGGCTGCAGGAAAAATGCCGCAGTCCAAGTCCTACAAGGAGCTCCGCACACAGGGCGTCAGAAGCCACCTCGCCGCACAAGCTCACGGGGATATCCCTTTGGCGCGCGACACGCACCACCTGTGAGAGCATGCGCACGATTGCCGGATGCGCGGTTTCGTAGAGAGCAGCGACTTCCGCGCTTGCGCGGTCGACCACGAGCGCGTGCTGCGTGAGGTCGTTGGTTCCTATGGAAAAGAAGTCCACCTCGCTTGCGAGCAAGTCCGCAAGAGCTACGGCAGCGGGCGTCTCGATCATCACCCCGAATGCGGGAAGCGCAGGGACGCCCCTCGGGCCGAGCCCCGAAGCACCGGTGCCATCACCCTCGGTGGCCAGGGAGCTCCAAGCCTCCCCAAGCACCTGCCGCACCCGCGCGACCTCCTCGACGCCGACAACGAAAGGAACAAGAACGCGCACGTTCCCGTGCACGTTGGCTCGCACCAACGCCCTGCATTGCGTCCGCAAGAGAGCCTCGTCGCGAAGCAAGATGCGCGCTCCACGCAAACCCATGGGATTCGAGAGCGCCTCGGCCTCGGACAGGAGCCCGAGACCGGAGAGGTGACGCTCGAGCGCGGGCACCTGCTTGTCCGCGCCAGCGTCGAGGAGGCGAACAGTCACTGATTTTTCAGGCATCGCTTTTGCGAGCGCGAGGATCTCGGCTAGGATTTCGTCTTCCCCAGGGAGCTCGCCTCGCGACATGTAGAAGCTTTCGAGACGGAACAGCCCGACGCCGTCGGCATTGGCACCCACAACCGCGCTGGCTTCGTAACTCGAATCCGCGTTGGCATGGACTTCCATGCGCACACCATCGAGGCTGCAAACGGGCAGGCGAGATCGTTCGTGGAGTTGTTTGCCGAGAAGCTTCCAATATGCGCGCCTCGCTTCGAACTTGCGTTGCGTCTCGGGTTCCGGCGAGGCGACGACGACTCCCGACGCCCCGTCCACCAGAAACACGGTAGGAGCCCCCGTGGAATCCAACCTCGAAGCCGCCGCCAGAGCTCCGCGCGCGCCAAGAACGGCGGGCACGTTGAAGTTCCTTGCAAGGATGGCAACGTGACTGTTGCGACTCCCCTGCTCGCACACGATTGCGGCGACGCCGGCGCGCACGAGTGAAAGCATCTCGCTGGGCGAAAAGAGGTTGGCGACGACCACGGCCCCTGCGAGGTCCGGCTCCGAGAGGGGAGCCTCGTTGGCGCCGAGGGCTTCGAGCAAAAGGCCGCGCACCATATCCACGTCGACGACTTTTTCTCTGATATGGGATTCTTGGACGCGTTCAAGGATGGCGAGGATGCGCGAGAAGGCGTGCCACACCGCAAATCCAGCGGAAACACGCGCACCGAAAACGTCGGTCCGTACGAGATTAATGAGGACGGGGTCGTTGATAAAAGCTTTGTAGCTGGAGAAAAGCGCGTCGTCGTGGCCGGCCCCTGCCTCAGCGAGGACGTGGGCTTCCTCGAGCAAGAGGTCTACCTTCTCGAGTGCCTCAGCCCGTGCTGATTCAAATGCGGCCCACTCTTCCGCGGGACGACCCCGGGGTGCCCTGTCCGGGCAAGCGTGCGACCTCTGAAGAACGTGGGCTGCACCTTGCGCGATACCGTTGGATCCGCCGGTCCCCTTGAATATTCGTTCCTGCACTTTTCAGTTCACCCCCGCGCAAGGAGGAGAGCCGGTGGGCTCCCCTCACAAGTTCCATCTCCCGTTATCGGCAGACGTCGCGGCGACTTCAGTGGGCTTGAGAGAAAGTCACAAAAAACAAGCAATGTTTTAAGGATGAGGGTTCGTTACGGGTTGAGTTCGTCGAACCCGCGACCAAAGAAACTGACCAGTTCATTGATGAGCTCGGTGGCGCCTTTTCCTCGGGCCTCGAGCAGGAGCAGGGTATGTTGAGGCGCTCCAAGGGACAGAAGGGAGAGGATGGAGTCGCCTTGGGCAACCTCTCCAGAACTCGAGCACCGCACGGTGAGAGCGCACTCCGAGGCCAGCGTCATCTTCGCAATGGTCGTAGAAGGGCGTGTGTGGAGTCCAAGAGCGCTCGTGACGACCACCTCAGCGCAGGCATGGTCGGCGGGAAGGACTGCTGGAGGGGGGGCTTCATTCCTTGTCAAAGTGCCGATGCTCCACGGAAACAAGGGGGACATGAGGTCGAAGTCGCGCGGAGAGCTCCTCCGCGATGGCCACACTGCGGTGTTTTCCTCCCGTGCAGCCAATGCCGATGCCGAAGTATCGTTTGCCCTCCGCTCGGTAAAGGGGATGGAGCTGTACGAGGAGGTCGGTCACCTTCTCCACGAACATTGTGACATTGGGGTCGGCAAACACGAAATCGTAAACCTGCGGTGATAGCCCTGTAAGTGGTCGCAAATTCTCAATATAGTGGGGATTGGAGAAGCACCGGACGTCGAAGACTGTGTCGACGTCGCCAGGTACCCCGTACTTGAACCCAAATGAGATGACGTTGAATAACACCTCGGAGTCGGCAGCCGTTGGAGCATAATCGTGACGAATGAGTTTTCGGAGGTACTCGGCGCTCATTTGAGTGGTGTCGATAATGCGGGTCGCTAAGGGGCGCAGACTCGCTAGGAGGGCCGTATCGAGCCGAATAGCGTCGCCTAGGGGCAGGAGAAGGCCCTCGGAGCCCGGCGAGCGCGTAAGGGGGTGGGTCCTCCGCGTTTCGCGAAAGCGGCGCAGGACGACGCTCTCCTGGGCTTCGACAAACAGGATCTCAACATCACGCACCGTTTGAAGATCCGGGAGGAGTCGAATGAGTTCACGTGGGCTTTCCGAGTCGCGCGAATCCAGAGCCAGTGCGACTTCGGGGGAGGCGAGGGCTCCAGTGCGCAATGCTTCCACGAAGGGGGCAATGAGGGTGGAGGGGAGATTATCGACCGTGTAGTACCCGAGGTCTTCAAGTGCACGGATAGCGACCGTCTTGCCTGAGCCGGCTAAACCGGTGACAACGACGAGCCTCTTCGCGTGGGGGGGGCGCCCGCGGGAAGGCGACGGCGGCGGAGGCGTCGTCACGGTTCAGACTCCCAATCGGGTGGTTTCTTCGCTCGCGATGACCTTGAAAATGTCTTCGGCCGACTTGGCGTCGAGGATGCGTTGGCGCATTTGGGGTTGGCGCATGAACCGGCAAATGGAGGAAATCGCCTGGAGGTAGGTGGTTTCTCCTGGCTTGGCCTTGGACGGGTTGATGACCGTGAAGAACACGAAGGACTGCTGGTTGTCCAAGGCGCCGAAGTCGACTCCTTTGGGGGCGCGGGCGACGGCGACCACCAAAGTGTCGATGCCTTCGATGGTGGCATGAGGGATGGCCAAGCCGTGGTCGGCGCCGGTGCTCGCCTTTTGTTCGCGCTCGAGCAGCTTCTGATAGAGTTCTGTTTCGCTGAGTTGCGAGACTTGGACGGCGAGGTGGCGGGAGATTTCGCGGAGGACCTCGTCTTTGGTTCGAGCGACGAGCTGCGGCAGTATCCAGTCCGGACGCGTGTACTCAGAAATTCTGCATGCCATGGCAGGTCCCGCCGTAGTGGTGCGCACCCCGAAAAACAAATTGTGGGATAAGCAAACAATCCCATGCTGTCAATCGGTTCTCAAGTAGCCTCGACCCTTCAAAAAACTTTCTTCCGTTTGGCCGATGAGAGGATTCCCAGGGCCTCGCGGTACTTGGCGACCGTTCGCCTCGCGACCTTCATGTTCTTCTCCTTTTCAATGATATCGGCAATCTCCTGGTCGGAGAGAGCGTGTCCAGGCTTTTCGTTCTTTATGTATTCCGCCACCCAGGTCTTGATGGCCTCGTTGGCGAGTTCCTGGCCGTCTCCTCCGGTCAGTCCCGTGTTGAAGAAATACTTGAGTTCGAACAAGCCGCGCGGGGTGTGCACGTATTTGCTCGTTGTGGTTCGGGATACTGTGCTCTCGTGGAGACCGAGCTCGTCGGCCACGGCGCGCAAGGTGAGCGGGCGCAAGCTCTCGACCCCGTGCTCGAAGTAATCCTTCTGGCGCGTCAAAATGACCTCAGCCACCCTCAGGATGGTCTTGTTGCGCTGACCGATGGCCTGGAGGATCCATTTGGCGCTGCGGACCCTTTCGTTGACGAATTCGCGCGAGGCCTTCTCCTCCTTTCCCTTCTCCTTTTCCTTGGTGGCGTCCTGGTCTTTGGTCCGGTTCCCAGCCACCGCGGCGAGCAGGTCGGCGTACCTGTTGGAGATGCGAAGGCGAGGCAGGCCATCTTCATTGAGGCTCACCATCCACTCCTCTCCGCGCTTGAAGATATAGACGTCGGGCGTGGCCACCTGGTTGGGTTCAGTGCCGAACTGCCGGGCAGGCCTCGGGTCGAGGTGTTCGCGGATCCACACGATAGCGCGCTTCACGTCTTCAGGCTTAGCCTTGAAGTGCCTCGCTATTTTGGTGACGTCCTGCTTCTCGAACTCGGGCCAGCACTCCTCAAGGAGTCGACGGGCCAAGGGATCGGGATGTTCTTGCGCGGCAAGTTGGAGGAGGAGGCACTCCTTGAGGCTGCGCGCCCCGACGCCCACGGGCTCGCAACGCTGGATGAGTTCGAGCGCGTAGGCGAGGTCGTCGATGACCGCACTGTTCTCGGCGGCAATGTCCTCGAGGCTCGTCTCGAGGAATCCACTGTCACTCAGATATTGCAGCAGGAGCACGGCGCAATCGAGTTCGTATCCCGTGATGTGCATGAGCCGAAGCTGTTCCTCTAGCTCGGCGTGGAGGTCCGAGCTTTCGGTGCGGATTCGGTCGTAAATAGGTGTCTCGATTTCATCTGACTCGGAGCTCGCACGCTCGACCTTTTCGTTCGTGATGTCCTCGAAGCGCGCGAGAAGTTCGTCGATTCCGCGTTCGTCGGGCGTTCCCGATTCACCTGTCAGTTGACTTTCCATTTGACGTAACGCAGCGTCGGCACCCGAAGTATCCAATTCCACTGCCGACTGTTGTGGGTCGTAGGGTTCCTCGCCCTCCGACCCCGGGTCCATCTGCTCTAGGCAAGGGTTGTCCCTCAGCTCCTCGTCGATGAACTCCTGGAGTTCCTGCCGGCCGAGCGTGAGGATCTTGATGGCCTGCTGGATCTGGGGACTCATCAGGAGCTGCTGGGAGAGTTTCAGGTTCTGCTTCAACTCGACGGCCATCGGGACACACTCCGCTACGCGCTTCGAGGACTGTCGGGGGAGGGCTTTGGCGCCTCTCCCGCGCCCCGGGTGCTGCCTGTGCGTATCGGCTTGCCGAGGGCAACTTTAAAGAAACAAAGGCGTCGACGGGCCGGACGCCCCATTTAGTGGAATGGCAAATTCACAAGGAGACTCCCATGAGCGCGCACCCCAGGGCGAATATCCTCGACAGCCTGTCGCTTGGCAAGATCGTGCAGATCCGCGAGCAGCTCCTCAAGGCGCAGGCCACGGGCCGGCCGGTTTTCCGCCTCGAGTCGGGCGATCCCAACTTCTCCATCGCTCCCCACGTTTTGGGGGCTCTCCAGAAAGCCGCGGCCGAGGGCAAAACCCACTACGTGCCAAACGCCGGCATTCCCGAGCTGCGCAAGGCCCTGCGCGCAAAACTCGCCGCCAAGAATGGTATCGCCCTTCCTTCGAGCGAGAACGTGTTCGTCACCAATGGCGCCATGCATGCCCTCTTTTGCACGTTCCAAGGGTTGCTCGAAGAGGGTGACGAGGTCATCGTGCCCGATCCCATGTGGACGGAGGTGGTGGAAAACATCAAGCTCGCCCGCGGTGTGCCTGTCGGCGTGGCCCTTCGACCCGAGAACGACTTCGAGTATCTCCCCCGCGACATCGTCGCGCGCATCGGACCGCGCACCAAGGCCATCTTCCTTAACACACCCCATAACCCAACAGGCGCGGTGCTCTCGCGCGACACTCTGAGCGAGATAGGGCGCATCGCCAAGGAACGGGGACTTTTCATCATCTCCGATGAAGCCTACGAAGACGTTGTTTACGCCCCCGCAGAACATGTCTCCATCGCCTCGCTCTTTCCCGAATATGCCGAGCGCATCGTGAGCATCTTTTCGTTCTCGAAGAGCTATGCCATGAGCGGGCTTCGCACGGGTTATCTTGTTACGACCCATCCGGTCTTCATGGAACGTCTCCAGAAGACGCTCCGGTGCAGCATCAACGGAGTCAACAGCGTATCCCAGTGGACCGCCCTGGCGGCTGTGCAGGGGCCCCAGGACCAGCTCGCCGCCATGAACGCCGAATACCTCGAACGGCGAGAGATCCTGTTGTCGGCCCTAGCGGGTATCCCGGGGCTCCGCCCATTCACTCCGCGGGGGGCGTTCTTCGTGTGGGCGGAAATCGACCCTTCGCTCTACGCGCGGTTGGGTGTGCGCGATGCCGACCAGCTCTCGGCTTTCCTGGCTGAGCGCGGCGTGGGGAGCGCGCCCGGCGACGCGTTCGGCGAGAGCTGCCGCGACGCCATCCGTTTCGCCTTCAGCTGCGACACGAAGATGGTGCAGGCCGGCGCGCGTGAGCTGAAGGCGCTGCTGGGATAATGCGCGCCGCGCGGGTTCATCGGGTGCCGGAGGCATGTTAGTGTCCCCAGTCAATCCAAGGAACGGATGACATGTCCGGTTCCCGCCT
Organism: Silvanigrellaceae bacterium; assembly: GCA_044356935.1. Classification (GTDB taxonomy): domain Bacteria; phylum Bdellovibrionota_B; class Oligoflexia; order Silvanigrellales; family Silvanigrellaceae; genus JADCJN01. The sequence goes on from JBIKVI010000148.1 coordinate 7,130, forward strand.
CCGCGAGTTAGGAGATGACTGTGTCCCAAACGCCTTCCGAACCCCTGCTGAGAGCCCGCGCTCTCGGAAAACGCTTCGGCACCTTCGAGGCCGTCAAGACCCTCGACCTCGACGTGCGGGCTGGCGAGTGCTTTGGCCTGCTCGGCCCCAACGGCGCGGGCAAGTCAACGTTCATCGGCATGACCTACGGAACCGTCATGCGCACTTCGGGCGAGCTCTCGGTGTTTGGCCTCGACCCCGCCACGCGCGCGCGCGACATCAAGGTGCGGCTCGGCGTCGTGACCCAAGAGAACGCCCTCGACGAGTCGCTCACTGTGGTCGAGAATATGCGGCTCTATGGGGCCTTTGTTGGCCTGCGCGCGGCCGACGCGCGCAAGCGAACCGATGAATTGCTCGAGTACATGAACCTGGCGCACAAGCGCGACGCGCGCATCGGTGAGCTGTCGGGCGGAATGAAGCGCCGCTTGGTTTTCGTGCGCGCCTTGCTGGGGGAGCCGGAACTCCTCATCCTCGACGAACCCACCACGGGACTCGACCCAGCCGTACGCCACCTGCTTTGGGGCAAGGTCCGCGAGCTCCATGCGCGCGGCACCACCATTCTCATCACCACCCACTACATGCACGAGGCGGAGGTCCTGTGCGATCGCCTCGTCATCATGGACCAAGGGGCCGTGGTGGGAGAAGGGTCGCCGCGCGAGCTTATCGATGCCCATTCGCCCGGTGCCGTGGCCATTTATGACCCCTCCGCGGGCCCTGACGTGCGGGCTGCCCTGGCCGCGGGTCCGGAATCTTCTGGCTTCCTTTTCGACGAGGATCCTTCGCGGGTCTCGTTGCGCGCTCCAAGTTTCGAGGCGCTCACGGCTTTCGGCGTGAAGCACGGCCTGCCGCCCTCGCAGATGCGTCCCTCCAACCTCGAGGACGTGTTCCTCCGCCTGACGGGAAAGGGCCTCTCCGATGACGCATAGATCGGCCCCCTCCGCATTCGCGCTCTGCCTGCATATCACCCGACGCAACTGGACCGTCTACCGGAAGGACTTCGTTGCCAACATCTCACCAACGCTCGCCGACCCGGCGCTCATCATGGTGTCGCTCGGTCTGGGCTTGGGAAGTTACCTTTCCAACGTCCAGGGCATGTCCTACATGCAGTTCCTCGCGCCCGGCCTGACCGTGGCCACCACGCTCTTCACCTCGTTTTTCGAAACGAGCTACGGGTTCTACGTCCGCCTCACCTTTGAGAACGTTTTCAAGGCCATGCTCACCACGCCCATGGGCCCCGAGGACGTTGTATTCGGGGAGTTTCTGTGGGTCGGAATCAAGGGCTTCGTCATGGCCGTGGGCGTGGCCATCGTTTTGGCCTTTTTGGGTTTCATGGCGCATCCCATGCTCATCCCGCTCATCGGGGTCATGGGTTTCCTCGTGGGCGTGGCGTGCGGCGCTATAGGACTCATCGCCTCTGCGCTCGTGCGTAACATCAACCAGTTCCAAACGGTCTACTCGTTCATCATCGCCCCCCTCTATTTCCTCTCGGGCATCTTCTTTCCTCTCAAGGAGATGAATCCCGTCATCCGTTGGCTCGCCGAAATCTTCCCGCTCATCCATGGGGTGCGCATGGCTCAGGCGGTGTTCTGGGCCAAGGACGTCGGCCCCACCTTCCTCGTGCACGGAGGCGTGCTCGTGCTCCAATGCGTCATCCTGTGTTTCGTGGCGCTTCGGCTCGTGCGGCGCAAACTGGTGACTTGATCGCGCGAGCGGCCCCGGGCCATCACGCCGCGGAAAGGGAGCCTCTCCTCACCAAGGGCAGCTCCAGCACGAGCCTCGTGTGCGCCGACGACGCATCGAACCAGAGTCGTCCCCCGTGGTCTTCGGCGATTCCCTTCGACACCGACAGTCCCAGGCCTGTTCCCTTGCCGACATCCTTCGTCGTGAAGAAAGGGAGCATGATCTTTTCGGCCAGATGACTGGGGATTCCGGGGCCGCTGTCGGTGACGCTCAGGAAGACTGCTCCTTCTGGAGTCTCACCGCTTTCGAGCAGCACCCAGCGCTCGTTTTGCCCAACGACGGCGTCGAAGGAGTTTGAGAGGAGGTTCATGACGATTTGGGCTATCTGCGCTGGGCGGCAGGACACCACCGCGTCGGCATTGCCCTCCACTCGCAACGTGATTTCGTGATGCTTAAAGCGCTCTCGACAGAGCTCGAGACTCTCCTCGATGAGCGTCCGTAGGGGGTTCTCCGTCATGGGGTCCCCCTCCGCGTTGCGGGAGAAAGCGCGCAGGCCGCGCACTATTTTCCCGATGCGATCGGTGGTGCGGCGGATGGATTCGAGGGCGGCCAAGGACGATTCGGGAGTTGCCGACCCGGACAAGATCATTTCCGTCAATTGATCGGCTCTCCCGCCGATGATGGCCAGTGGATTGTTGATTTCGTGCGCCACACCCGCGGCCATTTCGCCGAGGGAAACGAACTTGGATGATTGCATCGACTTCTGACGTGCCAGCTCCAGCGACCTTTCGAGTTCTACTTGATCTGTGATGTCGCGGCAGGTTCCACGGAGTCCGATCACACGTTGAGAGTCGTCGAGAACAGCGCGTCCCCTCCCCTCGAGCCACCGGGTTCTCCCCTCCTTTTCGCACCGATACCGGAAGTCGTAAGGCTTGCCATCGCCAAGCGCCGCTGCAATGGTGGAGAGGAACAGGGGGCGGTCGTCGGGATGGATGGTGGAGGCGTGCCGTTCGTAGGTGGGCGGTCCGTCTTCCCAACGTTCGGGGAAGAACTCGAACATCTGGCGCGACCAAGTGATGGCCCCCGACTCCACGTCGAATTCCCAGCTTCCAATGCTCGCCACGCTCTGGGCGTCCTCGAGCTGCAGTGTGGTGCGACGCAGTTCCAGCTCAATTTGTTTTTGCCTTGAAATGTCGAAATGGGTTCCTGTGAATCGCACAGGGCGGCCGCTCGCATCGCGGCCCGATACGCGCCCAGTGTCGAGAATGTGTATCCAGTGTCCGTCCGCATGCCGCATCCGATGGACGTTTTCGTAGCGACTCGTCTCGCCCGCGAGATGACGACTCACATCCTCGAGAGCACCCGCGAGATCATCCCGATGTACCCGTTCCGACCACGTGGAAAAGCATTGTGGCGTCGTTTGAAAATCGAGGCCCAGCATTTCGCACCAACGGCGATCGAAGTTCACCTGGTCGGTGGTCAGATCCCAGTCCCACGCGCCGAGTCCCGCGCCCTCGAGGATGAAGTCGAACCTCTCCCTCGCGCGCGTGCTTTCGTCGATTCGCTTCCAATTTGCCAAAACGCGCTGGCGAGACATGCCCATCCTCCCCGTTTCGGGATCGGGTCGGCAACTGGCCACCTTGGCTTGAGCCCTGGTGCTCTCGGTCCCCAATTCTTTTGGTTTTGGAACGTTCCCAACGTGACCCGAAGCATCGGAACGCTCAAGCCGGGCCGGACAGGAGTGCGCAAAGTGCGCCACGGACATGGGCGAAGAGACGCTG
>JBIKVI010000208.1:0-7754 GCA_044356935.1 Silvanigrellaceae bacterium
GGCCTTCCGACCATCGACGCGGCGGATGAGATCGGCGCCGCTGAGGATGTTGCTCCACTGATCGTTGCCGCCCACCTGCAGCACGCAATTATGCTCGCGCGAGAGCACGAGGAAATCGTAGCTTTGAAGGAGCTGGTAGCCGAGCTCCATGAACGTGAGTCCTCCCGCCTCGAAGCGGGATCGGTTCACCTCGGCCGCGAGCAAGCGCGCGATGGTGAAATGCGAGCCAACGTCGCGCAGGAACGAGAGCCAGTCCATGCCGCGCATCCAGTCGTCGTTGTTCACGTAAACCGGTGGATTGGGAACGTCGGTGCGAAAATAGCGCCCGATGAGCATCTTGAAATTCTCGATGTAGCCTTCCACGGTCTCCCGGGAGTTCATCTGCCGGAGCTCCGTGCGCCCGGTGGGGTCGCCGATCATGCCGGTGGCGCCGCCAAACACGATGATGGGCGTGAGGCCCATGTCTTGGGCGCGGCGCAGGCCGAGGATCACAAGCAGGTGGCCCACGTGCAGGCTCTTGGCGGTAGGATCGAATCCCGCGTAAACGCCGTAGCGGCGCCCTTGCGCGTCGATGGGGCCGCGCGAGAGCATCTCGGCGAGCTCGTCCTCGTGGCTCGATTGCGCGAGCAAACCGCGCTCCTTGATGAGCGAGAGGAAATGCGGCGTGGCGCCCATCGTACCGTTGGATCCCATGGATTCTCCCCGTGACTGCTTCGCGGTGTGCGAAACGTGACGTTAACAGAGGCTACCAACAACCTTCAACGTCAGGCATGATGGGCGTCGTTCCTTGCGGGGCCGACCTTTCCCCGACGCTCCCGACCGCGAAGAGCTTGGAGGCTCACACGATGCTCCCTTCCCGGCCGCGCATCCAAGTCCGCACTTTTTCTTCCTCCGCCCTGCGCTTCTTTCCCCCGGCGGCCCTCGGCCTCGGCTTGGCGCTCACCTCGCCTTCGGCTTACGCCGAGCGAGTCCCTGTGTCCGCCCTCATGGAGCCGTTCGGAGTCTCCGCCCAGCTCTCCGGTGGCGGCACGGCCATGGTGGGCGACGTTTCAGCCACCGACGGAAACCCCGCTGGCCTCGCGCTCTCCAAGGAGGTCGCGATCACCGGCGAAGTGAAGTGGCGCGAACAGAACACCAACGCGGTCGAAGCCGGAGTCGTCGACTCGCTCATGTCCGAAATCTCAGCGGGCCTCAAGGCTCGTATGTCCACCGAGGCTTCGGGCGCCAAGGATCGGCGCTTCTCGTTGGGTTTGGCGGAACGCATTTCGGAAGGGCCCCTCGTCATCGGCTTGGGTGGCGATTGGGTGCAAGTGGAGCGCAGCGACGCCGAGAGGGCTTCGGGCCAGAAACGCTTTCGCGAAACACCTCGGCTGCGCGGTGGTGTCGTCTATAACCTGGGCGATACGGCCGTGGTTGGGGCTCGGACCGACGGATGGCTCGACGAGTTTGACGACACCAAGCGCCACGCGGTGGGCGTCGCATTGGGTTTCGCGGGCTACTACGTGGCGAACTTCGACGTGACCTTCGAGGATACGAAACCCGACCGAGCGCTTTTCGGCCTGACCGTGATGGCCAAGGACTACCTTGACCTCAGGGTGAGTTATGGATACGGAATCGAATCCAAGCACAACGGCGGCGCGGCCGGTATCACACTTAAGTCGCAACAGTTCCGCCTCTTCTACACTATCCAGAAACCCATTTTCACCGAGAAAGCGCTTGACCATCACGTCGGCGCAGGTCTCGTCGTCGCGATGTAACGTCACCCCGCTTTTGAAGGCGTCAGAATGTCGATTTTCGGCTCCCAGAACACGTTCCTCAACGTTGGCGAAAAAAAGAGCACCTCGCGCGTGGGAAAGGACGTGGTGGCGTACTGCAGCCGTTGCAAGCTGAATCTTTCTCACACTATCATCACGGCGAGCGCGGAGAACCGTCCTGAGAGGGTGCAGTGCAACACCTGCAAGACCCCGAGGTCGTACCGCCCGCCGAAGAATGAAGCCGCTGCAAAAGCGAACGGAGGCCAAGGCATGAGCGACCGCGACGAAGAATTCGACCTCGACCAAATGGATGTCTCGAAGGTGCTTTTGGGCGCCGACGGGAAGAAGAAACCCAAGGCGAAGGCCAAGGCGAAGGTCAAAAAGGAGAAATCGGACACCGAGTCGCGAACCACTGCCAAAGCCGCCGCGGGTTTGCCGCTCTCCATGCAGAAGGGCTCCGCCGAAGACATCGCGTCGTTCGAAACGAAGCTCCTGCAACACAAAAACGCCATCGGCCAGGCCAAGGAGTACAAGGCCTCGCTCCGCTTCAACGCAGGCGAAATCATCAGTCACAAGGTGTTCGGCACGGGCTTCGTGGTGGCCGAAAATGGACTCAACAAAATCGAAGTCCTCTTCCGTGAGGGCCGCAAGTTGTTGGTCACCGTGCCCCGCGGCTGAATTCTCCAGCTCCACCTTCGTTCGAATTCGATAACGAGCGGCTGTCCTCAAAAGTGCCGCCGTTGTCGTGCGGCGCTTGCCACACTTCTTTTCGCCGGGTTTCCGGGTAGTAGTAGTTCATCACGTACCGGATGCTTCGCGTTTCCGCTGGCGAGAGGCCAAAACGCCCTGCGTTCTTGAGTTCGTAGAGGTAGGCTTCCCGCTCCGCGCGCCACGTCCCGTCGTTGTCGAAGGCCTCACGCGCCGAAGGAGCAAGCGCGGGGAGGTAGTCGCCCAAGCGCCGTCTGGCCGAGAGTTGCACCTCGGCCAGACGATCACGCACGACCACCGCCAGGAAAGATTGGCGCGCATGGACTTCGACTTCATGGCCGAGCGTCGAGCCCAGGACGCCCCAGCTCGAGAATGCCGAGGGGCCGATTGTAACGGTTTTGCGCGCCGAGACGGTTCCGCCGGACGTGAGTCCTCTATCTTCGAGAGCACCATCGAAGTGGGGCCCAATCACCGATGCTGGAACATCGATTCCGTAGAGCTCCACAGCAAGATCGATGCTCTCCTGCCGGACAGGCGGCAGCCCTGCCGGCGCGCGAACCTTCACGGACGTTTGAGCGGCGCGAAAGTCCTCGTAGGCCAACCGTTCGAAATGAGCAGACGTGACACCTCCAGCCATGAGCGCGATGAACGTCGCGCTGGCCAGCAGGGGCACGTGTTGGAAAAACCGACGGAGGACCATGACGGGGAGTCTCCTACCGGACGCCGGAAGTAGGGGCTGGACCTGGCACAGGCCGAAGAGCCCCGCGCTCCCTCGCCTTGAAAGAAACGTGCCACTCAAGGATTCGCCCTCAGGCAAGTTGTTCCGGAGAGTTAGGGAAAAGTCCCAGGCAAGTCGGCCCCGGATCGACCATTTCATCGTCAAAGCCCCGGCCGAATGTCGAGCACGTGGGCAATGCGGAGAATTGGCCTAACACGATGACACCAATGATTTTATTGGCGAAGACCTCGCTCAGCACCCTTGGAACGACGGCCGCACCTCACACCTCGCTCGAGGATTTTCTGACGTCCGTGCTGCGGCGCGACCACACGTCTTATGTTGCGCTTGCCGAGATCGAGGCACGGGTCGCGGCGAAGGAAAAAACGGGAGAGGCCGCCAGTGGCGCCGACCTGCTTCTCCTCGCCGGAGGTTTTCTGGCGGGCGACGTCAGGGCGCTGCGCGAGTACCTGCGCCTCCACGGCGAGGTCGTGCCACGCCCGGTGCGCGCGCGAATGACCCTCGAACTTGCGCGGCTGCTGGCAACGGCCTCCGAAAGCAATCGCCGTGAGGCCGCTTGGACGATCCTCTTGCCGCGCCTCGACACCGCTTGGCTTCGGCCTGCCGGGGTGAACTGCACTCTGCACGCAAACGGCTTTTCCGTTGGCCCCCTCCCCACGGTGCAGCTTCGCGTGGTTTCCGAAGCCCCACAACGTTTTCACGTGGTGTGCGATGACGGCTTCGCCGCCGTCGCTCGCATCGTCCCTGTGGCGGCAAGCGCTCCCGTCGAGGTGGCCCTCGGCCCCCATTCGGGACACGTCGTATCGGTGGGCCGATCTTCGTCCAGCATGAGGAAGGGATCACACCTTGAAGCGCCCAAAGCGCCGTCCGCACTGCGCGACGAAGGCAACCCGCGGGGGAGTCTCGGCATCACCGGAAGTCTGTTCGCCCTGGGTCGACCCTCGCAGGGGCGCTCCGGACGACCGCACAACCTCGGCCTGGTGGATGGACTTTTCGCGCGAGGAGGACTCCGTTGGACCACGCCGGCCTCGGCCGTGCCGCTAGGCGTGGCGCTTTACTTCGCGCGCACATCCCGTCCGGCAACTGCGGGACGAGGAGAATCGAGCGCCTTGACGCGAAAACAAGCTCTGACGCACTCCGATGCTTGGAACCTCGAACTCTCGTGGAGACCAAGCCTGCATCCGCGCGTCCGCACACCCGTGGAAGTGGGACTCTGGCATTGGCACTGCCCCACGCGCCCCTGCGGACCGGGCGCACGTGAACCTGGAATCACCTTGGGGGTAGGGTTGGCGCTAACGCCAGTGGATTCCGGAATCAACGTTGAAATTTCCGCCATCCCTGGAATAGTGGCCAACGAAACACCCACTCCCTTCCTCGACTTGAAAGCGGTCGTCCAGCATGAATGGTGACACTGCCTCCCCCCCAAAGGTCCTTCCGCGCGAGCGCGTCGTCCTCGCGGTCACAGGCGCTTCTGGCGCTCCTTACGCAGAGACCCTTTTGCGCCACCTCCTGGAAGCGGGCGTGCGCACCTACCTCATCTTCACGGAAACGGCCACCAAGGTTGTGGCCACGGAAATGCCCAAAGGGCTCTTGCCAGCGCTCGCACGGTCAAAGGTTCATGCGCGTCTCAACGAACGTGAAGACCTGTGTGCGGCCGCAAGTGGAGTCAATGTTGCACCCGAGGCCCTTGCGCACCTGAGGATCTTCGATAACGCCGACCTCTACGCGCCCATCGCGAGCGGCTCGGAGGGAGCCACCCACATGGTGGTGTGCCCGTCGAGCATGGGGACGGTGGCGCGCATCGCCCAAGGGGTGAGTAGTTGTTTAGTTGAGCGCGCCGCCGACGTTATGCTCAAGGAGCGGCGCCCGCTGGTAGTGGTTCCCCGGGAGACGCCTTTTTCGCTCATCCACCTGCGCAACCTCACGAGCCTCGCCGAAGCGGGCGCGCATGTGGTGCCGGCCATGCCTGCGTTTTACATGAAACCCTCGTCGATGCAGGACCTCATCGACTTTGTGGTGGAGCGGGCTCTCGACGCGCTGCGCATCGAGGTTTTGGGAGCCGCCAAAACGGTCCGCTGGAACGTGCGAAATCTCTGACGCCCCTGCCAAAGGCCATCGCGTTAGCGCACCGGCGCAAAAACTTGACTTCCTCCCACCCGTGACCTAATTCCCGTCCTCACGCGCAGGTGGCGGAATTGGTAGACGCACTCGTTTCAGGTGCGAGCGGGTTCACCCCCATAGGAGTTCGAGTCTCCTCCTGCGCACCACTGAATTCGTTCAGAAATTGAAGCTCTCTGGGAGAAATTCCAGGGAGCTTTTTTCGTGGTCCGTCTACCAAGCGCTGCCAAGCCGTCTACCCTCTTCTAAGCACATCCGCCCCGCGCCTCCGACAGGGGTGCCAAGGAGGAGCTGCCCAAGAAGGTTCGCACACTGACATTTCCGCTTCCGCTCCTCTTCCCGGAGGGGCGGGAGCGACCGCGTCGACGGGGGCCCGTCCACGTCCTTCGCTTTCCCCCAGGGGTCACGGTCGACCTCAACCTCATTGAGAACTCCGCAAGGGCTCTTCGTGCGGCGGGTCGCCATGAGGGGGTCGTCCTGGCCGAGGATGGCGAGGTTGCAGGCCCCCTCACCCAGGCGCAGGTCGATGCCCTTCTGAATGCCGTGGAGGAGGGGCTGTAGACAGGAGAAATCGAGGCCGCTCTGGCACTGTGTGCTTGCGCCGCTTCAGCCACGGGGGCATTCTGACGAAGAGCTTTAGAGCGTTGCAGGCATTTCTTCACGTTCTCCCCTGGCGCCGGAGGTGTCCCATGACCAACAAACCAAGCTCGAACATAGGCACCCCAGCTGACCTCCCTCCGCTGCAGCTGGTTCGTAACGTCCTTCCGCGAGTGGTGCCCACCGCTGAGGCCTTGCGTTTTGCGAACATCATGATGAAGATTGAGAACCCAGCGCTGACAGACAATGTGCTCGCAGTGCCACCGCGCGTTGCGGAAACCAAGAAACGCAAGTAACGGCGAGCCGTGAAAAGCCCCTGGGAGACTTCGACAACTTACGGAGAAACTGAGCTCACGGCTGATGACCGAGACGGTCTCAAACAGCCAGACCTGAGGACAAAGCTTGAGCTGGACCTCGCTGAGAGAGATGAAATTTTCCAAGCGTACCGGGATATTTGCCAACTAGGGTTCACGCAGAACAACGTGTTTGACGACGTCTGGTTGCGCGACCTTCACCGGCGCATGCTCGGGAACGTTTGGGTTTGGGCTGGGCACAACCGCCCGCGGCTCACCAACATTGGCGTTCCTCCGGAGAATATCAGCACCGAGTTACGCAACGTTTGTGAGGATGCGAAGGTGTGGGTGCAGCACGGTACGTTTGGTGCCCGCGAGATTTGCGCGCGATTCCACCAACGCTTGCTGAAAGTTCATCCTTTCCGCGATGGAAATGGCCGTTGGGCGCGGGTTGCTACAACACTCCTTGCAGAGACGTTTGGGCTGAGCATCGACTGGGAGCTCCTTTCGCATCCGGAGGGGAAGCGTCGATATGTGGAGGCCCTTCCACAAGCCGACGCAGAGCAGCACGACGCGCTCGTAGAACTGTTCGCTGAAATATGCCCTCCGCCGACCAGCTCGCCTTAAATTCCCAAGGAAAAAGTCTCCGCCGTAGCAGCGCAGTTGGCAACAGAAACACGCCTGCGAACTTTACCGACGGCCGCCATCGCGGGTCACCCCGCCCGAACTTCCACGCGTGCCGGCCCTTCAGCAAGTCGCTGGTCGAGCCACCTGCGTTCAGGTGCGAGCGGGTTCACCCCCATAGGAGTTCGAGTCTCCTCCTGCGCACCACTGAATTCGTTCAGAAATTGAAGTCCCTTGAGAGAAATCTCAGGGGACTTTTTTTTGGTCCGGAGCCTGGTTGCTCTTGCAGGCCCGAGTCACGTTTCTGGCATTCTCCCACGCCCCGTAATCACATTGACGGGTATACTGGAGCATATTTTTGTCGCAATTCTAGAGCCCTTTCAAAGGAGCCTTTATGGGACTTCGCCTTACCCATTGGTCCATTCCCGTTACGGCCACCCTTGCCTTGGGAAGTCTTCTTGGTTGCGCCACACGCCAATACAACCAGCCTGAGGGTGGCGCGGAAACTGAGGCGATGGAAATCAAGGGCGGTTTCAAAGCCCAACTCGTAGGGCACTGTCCCACGGAAGGGTTCAAACCTCAGGTCGTGAAGGGCTCGAAGGGCCGGGCCATATACGCGTGCGTGAGCAAAACGCATGTCAAGGGGCCGTTTCCCAGTGGGTTCGAGAACGCGTGCCAAAAGAAGTATCCGAGAAGCGAGGGCTTCAAATGCGTAAATGCTAAAGAAATGCCCCTCAAAGAATTCAAGATCGTGATGAACACCATTGAGCCCGATCAATTTCAATCGTCGGATTTAAACTTCATCCAGAAGGCGAGACTTTGGTCGAAACATGGCGCTTTCGGGTCGACTTACTGCCCACCCGGAACCACCCTTGAGCAACTCGTTTGGAAGTTCAAGGACAAGAAGAAGGTGTTTCCAGACTC
>JBIKVI010000209.1:0-7750 GCA_044356935.1 Silvanigrellaceae bacterium
CGATGGAATGGGAGACCTCAAGCGACCACGGCACTCACGCCAAGCTGCGTAACGGGGAGGCGGGCGGCCTCAAGACATAGGCCGCTCTTGGGACCCTCTCCCTCGTTGGCCCAACTCGACCCATCCCAAATCAAGACACCACCTCCCAGGGTGGCAAAATCCCCCACGGCAAGCAGCTGGCCACTGGTGTTGATCGCCAGGGCACACACAGGGCCATCCATCCCCGAATCTAGGGCCTGCCAGGCTGTTCCGTTCCAGTGGGCGATGTTCAATGCATTCACTCCCCCAGCGGTTGTGAATAACCCACCTGCGTAGAGGTTCCCAGACGAGTCTGTGGCCAGAGCATGCACAGCGCCATTCATCCCCGATCCCAGGGCCTGCCAGGCCGTCCCGTTCCAGAGGGCAATGCGGCTTGCACTCACGCCCCCAGCGGTGGTGAAGCCGCCCCCTGCGTAGAGGTTCCCAGACGTGGCTACGGCCAGGGCATTCACAGTGTTACTCACCCCCGTACCCAAGGCCTGCCAGGCTGACCCGTTCCAGCGGGCAATGTTATTTGCACTTATCCCCCCAGCGATGGTGAACATTCCACCTGCGAAAAGGTTCCCAGCCGAGTCTGTGGCCAGGGCATTTACAGTGTTATTCATTCCCACACCCAAGGCCTGCCAGGCTGAACCGTTCCAGCGCGCAATGCGGCTTGCACTCACCCCCCCTGCGTTGGTGAAGAACCCACCTGCGTAAAGGTTCCCAGCCGAGTCTGTGGCCAGGGCATTCACAGTGTTGTTTATTCCCGTACCCAGGGCCTGCCAGGCTGACCCGTTCCAGCGGGCAACGCGGCTTGCACTCACGCCCCCAGCGGTGGTGAAGCTGCCTCCTGCGTAGAGGTTCCCAGCGGAATCTGTGGCCAGGGCATTCACACCGGCATCAATCATCCCCGAACCCAGGGCCTGCCAGGCCGCCCCGTCCCAGCGGGCCGTGCGGCTTGCACTCATGCCCCCAGCGTTGGTGAAGTCGCCTCCTGCGAAGAGGTTCCCAATCGAATCGGTGGCCAGGGCAACCACAGGGAAATTCATCCCCGAACCCATGGTCTGCCAGACTGACCCGTTCCAGCCAGCTTTGCACTCCACCGGTCATTTGAGCGCTCCAGGCCCCGCCCGAGAACGCGAACCCTTCCACAGCCTCTCGCTGCACGATGAGGTAGAGGTCGTCGCCGGTCCGTGGCACGAGGCTCATGGACGGCGCTTGGCCTCGCCCGCCGAGGCTTGTGGGCGCCTGCCAGCTTGCCAAACTCACTATGGCCGCGTTCGTGCTGCGCCGCACTTGCGGCTGCGCGCCAAGCGCATTCCGGTGGAGGGCTCCCACCCACAGCTGTCCTGTGCCGTTCAACACCGTCACAGGGTTTGTGACGCGGTCACCGCCAGTGGCCGTAAACACCGTCACAGGCGCTGCGAAGCTCACGGCATTCGCACTCAGCGTGCCCGCGCGCACGGTGACGGCGCTGCCCGTGCTGCTTGCAAGGTACACGCTTCCGTCGCGCGCTGTTACCGCGAAGTCGGCGCTTTGGTTTGTGAGCGCCGTTACCGACGTCCACGTGGCCCCATCGGACGAGTTCTCAATGTAAATGGTGTGAGACGTGCCGGCTTCTCGCGCCACGAAGCCCCAGTGCCGGCCGGTGGTCGCGTCGAAAAACGCACGCCGCGTGCCGCTCGTGCCGAAGGTGGCATCGGTTAGTGTCGAGCCGTCCACCGTGAACGTGAATGCGCTTTGAGCCGAGAGGCTGCCGTCGCTCACGCTCAGGACGAGAGAACTCGATCCCGTTAGGTTTGGATCGGGCATCAGCACCATGGTGCAGTTGGGCGCTGTGCCCTCGAAGGTGATGTTGGACGAGGGAATGAGCGCGTCATTGGAGTTCGACGTCACGGTGAGCGAAGAGGCAGAACACGACAAGGTGGATTCGAGGTCTTCGATGGTGAAGGCCACGGCGGGGCTCGTTTCGCCCCTGTGCGACAAGACGTTCTCAATGGCCGAAATCGTGGGCGCCGTGTTTTGCACCGTCACGCCCGCGCTCTCCATGGCAGAGCCGGTGGCTACCGTGTCGTTGAGGGCCACCGCGCAGGTCACATTTCCGCCGACCACCACGTCTGGGTGGGAGCCTGACAGCATGGAAGAGGTTTGTCCGCTCACTGCCGTTCCGTTCACTTGCCAGGCGTAAACGGGCACGAGCGTATCGCCGTCGGCGTCGGAACCGCCGGCATAGCCGCACATGAACGTGCCCGCGCGCGTGGGTACGGTAGACGTCACCGTCACCGCGCTAGGAGCCGACGGTGCGGTGTTTTGAATCGTAACGGTGTTGCTCTCCGCCAGGCTCGAGGAAAGGGCGCCGTCGCTCGCCTGAACCTTGCACGTGATGCTGTCGCCCTTCACGAACTGACCGGAGAGCGTCGAGCCTGTTTGCCCGTTCATGAGCGTGATGCCCTTGAACCAGTAAGTCAGCGAGGTCACCGTGTCGCCGTCGACATCGAGGGAGCCCGCGGCCGAGCAGGTGAGCGTGGAGAATTTGCCTGCGGTCGTGGGAGCGAGGATCACGCTAGAGGGCGCGGTTGGCGCTGTGTTTTGGATGTTCACTGTGCCGCTGGCCACCGCTTCAGACGACGCGATTCCGTCGCCTGCTGAGGCCTTGCAAACGATGTCGTCGTTGGCGACGAATTGGCCGGCGAGAGTGGACGAGGTCTGCCCGGCAATCACCGTTCCCTTCTTGAACCAGCTGTAGCTGTAGGTGACGGCATCGCCATCGGCGTCGGTGGAGCCCGAGGCCGTGCAGGTGAGCGTCGAGAATTTGCCCGCGATCGAGGGGCTGACGCTCACAACGGGCGCGGGAGGTGGGGCATTGCGAAAGATCTCGAAATCTCCACGCCCCAACGCGCTGACCGCGCGCACCCTCACCTCGAGGGCGCTGGCGGTGGCTATGGGCAAGCCCGTGCCGCCAAACTTGATGTTGGCCACTTCGGATGTGAGTGGTTTCGATTCCTCGTTGACGAAAATCTCGCAGAACAGCGCGCCCTCCACGGGTTCCCAGGTCAGGCTCGCCTCGAGTGCCGATCCGATGCGTCTCAAGGTTCGAGGCTTTCCGGGCAGCGCGGGCAGGGGCACCACGAGAGCCTGCGGCTTGCTGACGCCGCCCTGTGCGTCTTCGACCCGCACGAAAACCGGGAGCTGCTGCGGGGCGGCCTGGGTCTGCGACACTAGGACTTCAAAACGCTCCAGGCAATCGACGGGGTCGGGCATCGAGGCCCCGGAGCTGCAAAGGTAACGCACGAGGGGGTCGCGATTGGCGAGCTTCAAGCGCACGTTGCCGACGGGTCGCACCTCGGGCGTGAAGGACAGGTTCGGAACGGGCCGCAGCAACGAAAACCCCTGTTCCAGCTTCCGTCGAACGCTCAAATTTTCGTTGAAGAAGTCGAAGGTGTCCGCCACAGGGACCACCGTCTGGAGGGCGAGGTCGACACGATGCGGCAAGGGCGGGGTGCCGCTCGCGGCTCTCACCAGCGCCGGCAAGAAGTCGAAGTCGTTCTCTTTCAGGGAGAGGCGCAAGAGTGAGGCGGGCTCGACAAGTGGAACGTTCAACACCACGCGACCCTGTTCGTCCGGCCGCACTGCTGTCGGTTGAGTTTCGCATGCTGGGATAAGCGCTTGCCCCGTGATGCCATCGCGAAAAACAAGTGCCTCCGCTTCCCCTTCCGGCCGGCCGCCGGGCCGCTGCACGACGAGGGGAAGGGGCTTCCAGGCGGATTTCTTGAGGGCCTCGAAGCGAAGCGGCAACTCCTCCGTGGTGGGGGTAATCTCAAACTTCCCACCCGCGACGCTCGTGAGATAGGGATCCGTTCCGCGAGCACCAGGCTCCTGCGTGCGTCGGAGCTCGCAGAACTGCTCGAGGGTTTGGCCCGGTTGGAGAGGGACCGCCAGGAAGGCTGCCGACACGTCCACGGCGCCAAAGGGAACGTCCAAACTCACCACCGGATTCTTCAAGTCGAGGACGCCCTTGAAGTGGACACCTTTTGCGCTTTCCACACTCAAGGAGAGGTGCACGGGAGCATATCCTGGGCCTGCATTCAGAAGCGAGAGAGGTCCTTCGCCCTTCGCCGGCTCCCAAGTCGGCAGCGTAATGGCCAACTGCAACCTCGCCCCATCTGCGTGGGAGCGCGGCTTCGCGCGCTCGCAACCCACAACGGCCAGCGCCATGGCCACGCCCAGAGCAAATTCCGTGAGTTTTTTCGCACCGAGCAGGCGTTTGTTCACTCGTCCTCTCTGCTTTCCAGAGAACCCCGGGATCTCAGCCTCGGCCCCCCTGTTCCCTTGTCGGAACTTCTGTCGGCCCGGGGCCCAGGAACTTGAGGCGATCCGGTGTTACGGCCCGTTTGTTATCTGTTTGGCGTTAAGTCTAAATCCGACGGCATGGTCCCGCCCCTGAGCACAACCCGCACTCCTTGACGCATCTCGACCATCCCGGACGGCCCCTGCCCGAGGCATTCCTCACCGGAACAGCCCTGCGGCTTCGTCGCCCTGCGCTTGTAACGAATGGTCGCGTTGCCGCTCATCCACACCGCATCCTCACCCGTGCAGGCCGCAGCCGGGCTCGCTTGGCGTTCGAGGACGATGCTGCGGCCCGGGCAGACCATTTACGAGTCCATCGAGGGGTAGGACTCCGCCATCGCCTGATGGCGGTTGCTTGGCGCAAGGGCGCTAAGGTCCTCTCGTTCAGCTCGCGTTCCGGAGGTCAAGCTGCCAATGTGTCACAAGAGGAGGCGTGAATGCCGAAAGTCCTTGACGAAGGCGGGTTTAGGCTCTTTTTCTATGCAGACGAAGGCGACGAGCCGCCCCACGTCCACGTGATGCAGCAGGGAGACGAGGCGAAGTTCTGGATTCGCCCGGTCCGGATGGCAAGGAACGAGGGCCTCTCCGCGAGAGACCTCAACCGAGCCCGCAAGGTCGTCGAACTCAATGAAGCCCTGATCGAGGAGAAATGGAATGAGTTCCGCAGCCGAAAATCTTGAACCGGATATCCGAGCGACGAAGGTCTGGTTCGAAGAAGACTTTATCTGTGTAGAGCTCACCGATGGCAGGCAGGTGAAAACGCCATTGGCATTCTATCCGCGCCTCGCCAACGCGACCCCAGCCCAGCGCGAGAATGTCCAAATGACCGGCCGAGGGTTCGGGCTGCATTGGCCAGACCTCGATGAGGACCTCACCGTGAAGGGCATCGCCTTGGGCCGAAAAGCCATCCTGTAGTCGGTTGTCGTTGGAGCTTCCATAACCACGGGGGCAGTTTAAAAATTGCCGAGGTCGAGGCCTGAGCTTTGCTTCGGGAAGGCTTCCATAAGCCACCCCAAACGATTCCTACGAGGAAGGGGTCGCCCGCGGAAAGTGGTGCCCAGGAACTTGAGGCGATCCGGTGTTACGGCGTTGCGGCTAGTGCCACGCTGGCTAACCGGGGTTGTTCAGCTCACCGCGAAACAGCCACCAACGCCGAGCGGGTGTTCTCAAGGGCATAGGCGAGAGCCTCGGGCTCGCGCGCCGGAGTGTGGCCCGCTTCGAGGTCCGCGAGGAAGCGCGACAGGCAACTTTTGGCAGAAGCATCGCCCGTGCGCGCGAGAGCCCGGACGACGGCGTCTTGCAGGACGGCGTCGTCGAGTGACTTGAGATTGTCGCACAAGGCTCGCGTCACCGCAGGGCTGCCTATTTCCTCGAGGGCCTCGAGCAACAAGATGACGTTCCCGAGGCTCTCGCGCGCGCCCACGCGCACCGCTTCGCTTTCGACACGCCGCGCGAGCTGCCTCGCGACGTCGTCGCGCTTGGGCGAGTTGCGTGCGAGAGGCGCCAGTGATTCGAGGACTGGCGCGACGAGGTTGGGAGACGAGGGGATGTCGACGGCCAGCAGCGCCTCGATACGGGCCTCACGAGAAGAGCCAGGTGAATCGGCGAACGATCGGATGGCCTCGGCCGCCTCGAGGCGATTGAGTTCCTGCCACGCTTGCGCCTGCGCTTGCGCTTCCTCGAGGGCCGAGTCCATGGCTTCGGGCGTTCCTCCAGGGGTGTGTGGTTCCCTTGTGTCGTTGACTTCCGGTGCGCCCAAGTCTGATATCCCGGGGCTCTCGGATGTGGCTGTGGATGTGGATGCGCGCGTCGGAGACCTTTGCGCAGAGAGGGCGGACTCAGGCGCCTGCTCAACCATGGTCGAAGGCGTGGCGTCGCCTGACGACAGGTACGCCCCGACCATGAGGCTTGCGATTGCCGACAGTGAGTCGGCGGCCGCAAGAGTGTTGCGCAGATTTATCGTCATAGTCCTGCCCTCCAAGCGAAATCAGGAACGGGCTTTGCGCAGCCTAGCCTAGCGCAGCCCTCGAGGCTTCAACCCACCTCAGCGCGACGAGTACACCCTCCACAGTTCGTTCATGGATTTGCGCGGCTGGCCGTAAGGGCTGCCTGGAAGCGAAGCCCACTCGTTGGCGAGCTTGTAGATGCTCGCCGAGAACCTGCCGTAGTCCATGCGCGTCGTGATGCCGTGCACCCCGCGATTGCGGATGAGTCGCCGCGCGGCTTCGTCTTGGCTGCGTGGCGAGAAGTCCGGAAGGCCGCGTCGAATGCCGTCCCAGGTGACATCTAGAATCTGGAAGCGACCGGCGGCGCTCGAACAAAGACCACGGCTGCAAATAACCAGGCGTGGGTGATCGGCATAGCTCGAGAAGGTGCGGAACGTGTAGATGAGGTTGTACCTGTCGCCGGTCCCTTCGGCGAACCCGATGGTTGCGAAGAATGCTCCTTCGGCGCCCCCGGGACTCGAGCTCACCGCGCTCACCGCGATGTTCGGGTCGATGGGACAAAGGTAGTCACTCCACATCCAGTACTTGGCGTTCTTGAACGCCACACGCGTCATCCCCCTGGATTCCGCGCCGTCGAGGGTCACGACTTCGTTCTCATGCAGGCTTCGTCCGCTCTTCTGATCATCGTCGTCGGCCCAGAACAGATCCGTCTTTCGGGCTCCGCACATGCGACGGCGCTCGTCGAGATCGCAGGTCTTGTCGATGGGAACCCAGGCCTTTTTCCCGTCATGACCGCGGGTGCCCAGCACGAATTCGACGTCGGCCGAGAACTTGTCGACCAGGAAGGGAGTCTCAGACTGCCATATTCCCGCCGATTGTCCGGAGGGTTCGGCAGTGTAACGCGTTACCGCTGTTTGCCCTTTGCACACGCGCTTCCAAACGCGCGGGGGTGGGGGCGGTGCGGGTGGACCGCTGACAGCGACAGCCGAGGTTTCGGCTCCGTCCGATTCATCCTTCGAGCTGCAGCCCGAGAGGCCAGCGAATGCCACGAGGGCAGTGCCCGACGCCAATGCCGTGAGCCAGGAATGGGGAGATTTCACGTCTGTTCCTCCAAGCGTGGAGGACGTCGTCGAAGACGATCGTCCTGCTTTGGACCACTTCGGGTCCGGAAGCCTCGCAGCAAGGTCCGTTCCCCAGGAAAGGAGCGTGGTCCGCTCTCGGAATCACTCGTGTTTCTTTAGATGCGGGACTCGATTTCCCTCCTTCGTGGCTGTCTAAGGTTTGTGCGCCGTGCAACTTCGACGCACAACGAGGCCTCGGGAGGCGCAGCCAACCACACGGGAGGCCCGCGAAGGTCATTTGCGGCGCGCGGAGTTCTCACCCCATGGGTCCGCGGGGATCGGACGGGGTGCCACGCGGGTGCGTGCGGGAAGTCG
>JBIKVI010000210.1:0-7731 GCA_044356935.1 Silvanigrellaceae bacterium
CTCCTTGATGATGTCGTTGACGGAGCGTCCGACGGTGCGGAAGCTCTCACCGAGATCGCCCGAAGCCATGTTTTTGAGGGCAATGAAGTATTGCTGATGCATGGGCTTATCGAGCCCATAGCGAGCGGCGAGGTTCTTGCGCGTCTCTTCGGGGATTTCCTTAGTCTTCACAAGAGGGTCGCCTGGAACGGCGCGCGTCAAAATGAAGGTGAGGGTGAAGAGTGTGAACAGGGTGACGACCGCGAGCAGCAGCCGCTTTAACACGAACCGGGCAAGCCTCATTAGCGTTCCCTCTTGAATTCACGGGCAAAAACCAAGCCGCTTGATGCCATTTCTCGCTTGAACAGTCAACAAAAAAGGAGCCGGCACGAGGCCGGCTTGCGCGCGGTGGAGAGAGCGGCCGTCGTCGGCACAGGCGTGCCGGCGACCGCCGCTCTCTGGCGTGCCAATTACTTCTTGGCCGCAGCGCCACCCCAGGAAGCGAAGCGGAAGTCGACATCGCCACCGACCTGGGGACGACGAACGCCCACGAGGCCCGGGGCCAGCACATAAGCACGACCGCGTTGGTGGTAGGTCGCGATGGCCGCTTCGTCGACGATAAGGATCTTCTCGGCCTGCTTGAACAGGTTCACGCGCTCCAAAGGATAGGCGCTCACCTGGGCCTTGCCCACGAGTGCGTCGTACTGCGCGTTTTTCCACTGTCCGTGGTTGTTACTGTTGTTCTGCATGAACAGATCCATGAACGTCATGGCGTCGAGGTAGTCGGGGCCCCATCCGGCTTGGACTATGTCGAACTGGCTGTCGCGCATTTTCTGCAGGCGCGTCTTGAAGGGAACTGAGTCGACCTTCACGTCGGCGTCGAGCACCTTGGCGAGTGTCTGCTGGAAGTATTCTGCGTCGCGCTTAGCGGTTGAGCTATCGCCCGTAAGGATGGTGAACGAGGGCACCTTCTCCTGTTTCGTTTCCGCGAGGTACTCTTTCACGAGGGCCTTGGCCCGTGCCATGTCGGCATCCTTGAGCGCCACCGGGGCTTCCCTGCGGTAGGTGGAGCCCTTCTTGGAGCCTGGCATGTAGTCGGGAACGATGCCGAAAGCGGCCTTGTCGCCGGGAATTGCCGAGATTTTATTGATGAATTCGCGGCGGTTGAGACCGATGCTCACAGCCTGGCGCAGTTTGGCGTTGGAGAAGATCTTGCCACCGACAGTGTTGAACTGGAGGTAGAACACCGAGCCGTCGGAATACGACTTGATGGCAAGCTTGTCTTTTTGCGCGAGCTTGAGGCGCTCGAAGTCGAGCCCCGCCATGTCGATTCCGCCCGTGCGGAACAAGTTGTAGTTGGCACCGGCGTCCTTCACCATGACCGGGCTCTCGACGGCGGTGACCTTGATGGTTTTGGCGTTCCAGTAGGTGGGCGCCTTCTCCATGCGCATGGAGCTCTCTTTTTGCCATTTCGTGATTTTGAAGGGGCCATTGCCCACGAGGCTCTCTGTGTTGGTGGCGAACTTGTCGCCATGCTTCTCCACGAGGTCCTTACGGATGGGGTAGAAGGTGTTGAAAGCCATGAGCGAAGGGAAGAACGTTACGGGGTTCTTGAGCTTGATTTCAAGGGTCGTGTCGTTGAGCGCCTTCACGCCGAGCTGATCGACGGGGAGCTTCTTGGCGATGATTTCGGTCGCGTTTACGATTTGCGCTGTTTCGGCGATGAACGAGTACTCCGAGGCGTACGCAGGGTCGACGAGGCGGCGCATGGCGAACTCGAAGTCCTGTGCCGTGACGGGCTTACCGTCGTGCCACTTCGCGCCTTTGCGGATAGAGAACGTGTAGGTTTTGCCGTCGGTGCTCACGGCCATTTTCTCGGCCGCGCCCGGAACAATGTCTCCGTTTTTGTCGGTGGTCATGAGGCCTTCGAACAGGTGGACGAGCCACGAGCTCGAAACGGCGTCGGCCTGCTTGGTAGGGTCCATACTAGGGGGCTCGTCGCCTGCGGACCAGTAGACCTCTTGCGACGCTCGGCGTTCCGATTGGCTCTTTTGCTGAGCAAGGGCGGGGACGGACGCCACGAGTGCGAGGGCGGTCGCCGCGGCGAGCACGGTGCGATGTGAAGCGGAATGCATGAACATGGACTTTACCTCCGGAGGTTCGGGACGATTCGTGCAACGAGCAAGCGGACGGGTTTAGCGTCTCGACCTTAAGTACCGCGCGTCGCGTTCTCGCCACCGTGCCCGAGCCTGCGGGAAACTGGCATGAAAGCTCCTGTTTCCGTGTACCAGTGCATGAGTGACGAAAATTTGACGTGAGCGTTTTTACCGCACGGAATCTCGATTGTCCAGCGGTCCAATCCGCTCCTGTTGTCGAAACGACAACGATTCTGTTCAAAATTGAGTCTGACGAGAACTGGTGCCGCTCCCTTCACCTGACTCGCCATATCCCTCGGGAATCGTGGTCGTACCAGCCACGCTCCCAGCGCCGCCTGGACTTGCGATAGGAATCTTGGTCTGTGTCATGCCCACGTGCTGGCTCCAGGTGACGCCAACGGAGCCAGTTCTTAGGGCGCCTCTATCTTCACGGCCTGCATGACGTAGACGACCTTGACGTCCTTGCCCACGGAAGTTTCGAGGCCCTTTGGCAGGGTGTATTCCCATTCCGCGCCGAACTTATCCTTTATGACGAGCTTGCCGCCCTGTGCGTTGGTGACTTTGCCTTTCGTGGAGTAAGTGCGAGCGGCGGTTTGGGCGAGTACTGTCGTCGCCATTCCGGCGCCGAAGAGAGTGAGGCCCGCGAGAACGGATGCGAGGGCCAGTCGACTCCGTTGGCTGATTGATGAGAAGTTGGAAACGTGTCGGGCCGAGACGCGCGCGGTTTTCGAGACTTTCTGCTGAATCATCGGATGCTCTCCTCGAGTGATGCCATCACCTGGCGGGCGAACGCGTCGCCGGGCGTTTGAGAATGGGGTGTCGATGAGGACGCTGAAGGCATGGGGCTCGCAGACGTCGAATCCCCGCCTGGTGCGAGCGCTACCCGGTCGAAGCCGGCCTTGACGATCTCGCGCACGAATCCGCGCGCATCGCCGCGCAGTCGTGTTCCCTTGGGTGTCGGCACGAGCAGCGTCGAACTCCCCTTCTCGTGGGTCACGAGAAGCCGCGCTTCGACGAGCCACGACAGGACGCGCTCAGCCTCGGCGCGCGCAACGCCCCGGGCTTCGTAGAGGGATTCGAAGGCCGCGGGTGCCTCGTCGGCCTCGAAGCGCGCGCACGCGTCCTCGAAAAGCCTCGCGCACGCATCGAGATCGGCGGAGACGCCGGCATGGCCCGCCTGCTCCGCGTTCTCGTCGAAGAGATTGGAAGCTGCCATTGCGACGCATGCTCCCGCCAACACGACCATCCACACGAGCCGAATCCAGACGAAGAACGCCACGGCCAGGAGTGGGATGGTCCCGTAGATGGCACTCGTCGACGAATCGGAGAAGCTTTGCCGGGTGAGCATGACGTTGACGAATTGCAGGCCTTCGAACAGGAGTGTGGCCGTGGCGGCGCCCAAGAGGAGGGGGATCCATCCCGTGCGCCGATTGGGCATGAAGCCGTAGAGAATGAGGAAGCCCGCTAGCTGCACTCCCATGCCGAAGACGTAGCGGAGCACTCCGAGGAGGCCGAAGGTGTCGAGCGTTTCACGCGCGAACCCCAGCGTGCTCATAATCTGCGTGGACTTCACGCTCGAAAGGGCCACGATGACCGGCGTGAAGCTGAAGAACACCCAGTAGTTTATGAATTTGCGCACGACCGAGCGCTCCTTGCGCGCGCCGAACACTTCGTTGAGGCAGCCTTCGACGTTCATGAGCAGCGCCACCACCGTACCCAGGAAAGTAACGAAGCTCACCACCGACAGCGCCTTTGTGTCGAGTTGCCCTAACAGGTAGTCGAGGAACTCAGACAATTGCTGGGCGACGTTGGCTGCGAAGTGGGTGGCCACGAGGGGCTTAATGGTTTGGTCGACGAGTACTTGGAGTCCGCCGAAGCCCTTGAAGAACGTGAAGGCTATGGCCAAGAGCGGCACGATGGAAAGGATGAACGTGTAGGTGAGGGCCGCGGACTTATTGACGAGCCCCTTGCTCACTGCCAAATGCAAGGTTTCGCGCGTCAGAAAGGTCCACGCGTCGCGGTTGCGAAGGCTCAGCTCCCCTTGCCGCCGGCGTTCGCGCAGCATGTCGCGTTCGCGCAGAGTGGGTGCTCGCCTCAGGGCGGCAATCAAGTTTAGGAGTGTTCGGAAGTGCGCTGCCCGACGAGCCGTAACAGGCGCACCCATCGGGAAGGGTGCGTCAGACGGCGCGGGGGAGGGATCCCGAAAGGGGGGCGTCGTCGTCATCGGAGTCGTCTCCTAGGTGTGCGTCGACATCTTCGCCCACACCATCCTTAAGGTCGAGGTCCTCGTCTATCGGGGCGGGCTGTCCGCGCGGATTGGAGACGAAGTTGTCGACGGGCAGGAGGCCGGCCTGCTCAGCGGCGGCGTTGTTGATGTCGGGGGCACCGTGTCGCTGGATGAAGGATTCGAGCGTTTGACGCTGGTCTTGCGTGATCTGAACGATGCGCACGCCGAAGCCCGAGATGCCGCTCGCTCCCTCGCCTTGGGCCTCGACCACGCGAGCGATTTTGGCGAGGAACACGAGCCGGTGCATGTCGTTTGAGTCGGGAACTTTAAGCTCCACGACGCAGTCGAGCAAGGTGCTCGCCTGTTGGAAGGGGTAACGCTGGAAGTTGGTGCACAGCACGAAGGCCCCCGTCGCGGAGAGATCCTTGGTGAGGAACACAAACTCATTGGGCGACCCAAGGGAACGCAGCGTCACGCGCAGTTGTTGCGGGATGCGAAGGTTGTCGATGCGCTTGGGCTTGTTGTCCTTCTTGTCGTCCTTCTTCCGGGAGGGCTTCAAGCTGCTCACACCCGCGTCGGGGGCATTGCCTTCGCCTTCTTCGCCTTTCTTGCGTATCCAGAACGCCATGGCGCGTCCCCTCTCTTTGCCTTCGGTTGCGAATCGTGACACATTCGCGTATCGGCCTGCCACGTGCTCCGAGTGCGGCAAAATGCGCCGGGGGAGTGGTCGTCCTGGCGGCCACACGAAGGCCATTGGCCGCCGCAGGCTTTCCCCCGAACTCCGGGGAAACCACGTAACACGCACTGGCGAGCTTTGGAGGCGCGATGATCGGGTTCCTGCGCGGGGTGCTCATCGAGAAGACACCCGATGCCCTGCTGCTCGATGCCGGTGGCGTCGGCTACGAAGTGGTCGTTCCCGCTTCCTCCCTGTGCGCGCTGCCGCCCGAAGGCAGCCCCGCCCAGCTTTACATCCACACGCACGTGCGCGAGGAGGCCATTCGCCTCTTCGGCTTCGCCTCGCTCTTCGATCGGAAGGTGTTCGAGGCCTTGCTGTCGGTCACCAACGTTGGGCCTCGCCTTGCGGTGGCTCTTCTCGGTCCCCTCGACGGTGTTGAGTTATGCGAAACCGTCGTGGAAGGACGCGTCGCGCTCCTTGTGAGCATCCCTGGGGTGGGCGCCAAAACCGCCGAGCGGCTTATTCTGGAATTGAAGCCCAAGTTCGCCAAGCTCCTGCACCTGCGCGCTCTCTATTCAGGGGCCAAAGCGGTGGGCTGGGACGACCCAGGCATGGCACGCGCAGGAGCCAGGAGGGCCGAAGACGCGTCTTGCGACGCCGCCACCGGTTCTTTGTCAGTGGCTCAAGGCGATGGGTTCTCAGGCGCCGGCGCAGTTGCCAAGCTCGAGTCGCCGGCGGACGAGGGGTCGACGCTCTTTCCGACAGTGGGCGAAGGCGATGGCACGGTCAGGCCGGATGGCACGACCAAGGGGGCCCGCGCCGGCAAGGCCTTGCGCGAAGCGAAGGCGCTCGAGGAGCGGCTCCAGGCTCGGCGCGCGATGGAAGACGCGCGCAGTGCGCTCGAGAACATCGGCTACAAAGAAAAACAAATCGAAGGAGTCCTCAAGGACATCCAGGCGCGAACCCAGTCCGGCGAGCCCGTTGTGGTGGAGGTCGTGTTGCGCGACGCCCTCCGTCAGCTCTCGGGGCACCTGTTCAAAGAGAAGGAGGGTGAATGAGCGACCACTCCCTCGATTCCGACCACGTCGTGTTTCCTGAACTCGCGCGCACGGCCTCACCCATGGAATCGTCGGAAGTCTCCGGGAACGCACTGCGTCCGCGGACCTTCGCCGATTACCCGGGCCAGGATCGCGCATCGGAAATCCTGAAAATCTACACGGCTGCCGCACGCGCTCGCGGACGGATGCCCGACCACGTCCTCCTGCACGGCCCACCGGGGCTCGGCAAAACCACGCTCGCGGGCATCATCGCGGCCGAGCTCGGCGCGGAACTTAAAGTAACTAGTGGTCCGGTCATCGAAAAGCCGGCCGATCTCATGGGCGTGCTCGCGAGCATCGAACCCAACACTGTCCTGTTCATCGACGAGATCCACAGGCTGCCCGTGCATGTCGAGGAAGTTCTTTACTCCGCAATGGAGGATAAGCGCCTCGACCTCCTCATTGGGCAGGGGCCTACCGCGCGCACCATGCGTTTCGAACTCAAGCCGTTCACGCTCATCGGTGCCACCACCCGTGAGGGTTCCCTCTCGGCACCCCTGCGGGATCGTTTCGGCCTCGTGCAGCGCCTCGAGTACTATCGTCCCAAGGACCTGGCCACCATCGTCGAGCGGAGCGCGCGTATCCTCGCCGTGAAGCTCGACGCGGGGGCAGCCTTCACGCTCGCCCGTCGCTCGCGCGGAACCCCGCGCATCGCCAACTCGCTCCTCTCGCGGGTCATGGACTTCGCCATCGTGGCCGGGGAGGAGGTCATCTCGGAGCCCACGGTGTTGCGTGCGCTCGAGCGACTCGGCATCGACGAAGAAGGATTGAGCCGCATCGACCGCGAAATCCTGCGCATCATCCGCGACCGCCACGAGGGAGGGCCCGTGGGAATCGAAGCCGTGTCGGCGGCCCTGAACGACGACCGTGGGAACATCGAATCGGTCTACGAACCCTGGCTCGTGCACCGTGGATATCTCTTCCGCGAGAAGCGTGGACGCATGCTTTCGCAGGCGGGGCGTTCCCATCTGGCGGCCGTGGAAAGCGCGCTGGGCGACGATTTCTAACTATTCCTGCCTCGCCGGAAAAGGAGGGTACACCTGCGTCGAGAATGCGTGTCCACGATAGCTCCCCGCCCGCCTCCTGGAGCCCCGGCGCTGCTGAGAATTCGCAGGTCACAACACCCGCGGCCCGCCCACCAGTGCGACTCGACTCAACCCCCGCACGCGCTTGAGCGCGGCGAGCGAAAAATGACAGCCTGAGAGTTCAGTGGTCACACGGCCGGCTTCAATAACGACCCTTCCTGTTTCGTTGCCGACGTCCACGAATCGCAACGCCACGAGGGGTGCGGACGCATGCGCTGAGGCGAAGGAGTGCGTCGCTTTCGCCGTTCCGCTCAAGCTCTCGAAACGCAGCGCCCCTGTGTCGTCCTCGCTCACGCGCGTGAATTCGGCCGACACTCGAACGTGGGCCGCGCGCGCGCCCTTGGGTGTCGGGGCCGTGAACGCGCCGGTGACGACCGGTGTGGTACCTTGTTGCGCGAGCTCGAAGCGGGCGCCCGAACTATCGGTGCAACGGGCTAGCACCATCGCTCCAGATGCTTCGCGTGGCGAAGCGTCGGTGATGTCTTCGAAGGGGGTGGGGTGAGGCGAAGGT
>JBIKVI010000019.1:0-25156 GCA_044356935.1 Silvanigrellaceae bacterium
AGGATGGTGGATGAGGTATGGAGGGCACCGGCTTCATCAGGATCCAACGTCGTGGCACCCTCACGCCCATCAAATATGACTTCTGATCAGTTCATCCAATTGAAGTACCAACATCTCGCATTTTGCGCGACCAACGCATCTGCCTGCGCGCCAAACGAAATTCACCCCGATTGCGAGGTTGCGACGGTTGCCGGTGGACGTACCCCGCTCTGCGTGGCCAGGGGGATTGTCGTTCAGGGAAGGGAAAAGCGATGTGGCCTCACCGTGAACGGTTATAGCTTCACTACCGACGAAGGAACTCACGTCGTTAACCCCACTGATCTTAACGAAGCCATCAGAAACCTGGGCACAGCGGGAACCTCTACTGACCCGGCTCCCGTTCTCAATTTGAGCGGCTGCGGCGCCGGCGGCATGCCATACATGGCCGCCCCACCACAGCAGTAGAAGTCGACTCGCGAGTACGCAGAGGAAATGCCTGCGCGTCCGCTCACTCATGAGCCCTTTGGACCGACACCACGATGCCCTCTGGCGGGAAACCGTCCCACGGTTTTTCGTCGCTGCGGGCAAAACTCTTGACGGAAATGAGCAACCCGGCGGACTCGTTCCGCCAGAGCGTAACGGCGGGAGTCGGCCCCGGCGCTTCCACCCATTCTCCCGGTGGAAGGCCACCCGAAATGGAGACGCGCAGGGCCGCGGCGTCGGTGAATGCCGGATCATAAACCAAACGCGCGTGCTCTAGCGCGAGGCGCGAAGGGTCCGCCGCCGCACCTTGCCCGGTGTCGGCAGCAACGATTCCACCTGCGTGCCCTTCCCACACGACTTCGCCTTCGAGAAGGCCGCGCACCTCAGTCGCCACGGGAGCCAGCGCGGCCTTGACGCGCGTTCCCGTAGCGCCCGCGCCCCGGGAGGTTTCGGTGGACGCCACGCCCTGCGCGCGCAAGGCGGTCTCCAGTGTTTCTTTCGTCGTGGCTTCCGAGAGCGCGCGGGCGAAGGCCACCGTCGCGCGCGCAGCCGCTGCGGCACCTTGTCGCGCCGCCGCGCGGGTCTCCTCGGTGCGATCTTGAGTCTCTAGGGCGTCTCGCGATACAGGCCCGACGTTCCCTTCGTCGCGCTCTCCCGGGCCGTCGGATCGCGTCTCGAGTGACTGACTCGACGACGCGCCGAGGCGCGTTTCCGATGCCGCGTCCAGCGCACCCGAAGCGCCTTCACCGTCATCCCCTCTGCCCTGTGGGTTCCGGGAGGCGCCTTGCACCGCGCCAACACTTTCACCCTCCGAAAGAGAGCCGGCCTGCGAAGTGTCAGCTGCGTCCAATCCCGACGCACGCTCGCTCACGTACCAGGCCAGCAATCCTCCGGCTGCCAGGCACGCCACGACCACCCAGATTGCCACGCGGCTGTGCGCATCCCCGCGTGTTCCCTTTCTCATGCATCCTCCCTCGCCGGCTTCACGGCGGTTTCTTGGCGTGGTGGCTCTTGAGCCAGCTGGTGGGATTCATGAGATCCGAGCGCCGGCCGAACTCCCCGCTGCCTGGCCGGGAGAGTTGTCCGCTCGCCTTGCCCGAGAACATCTCGAAGTGGAGCATGGGCTGATGATAGCAGTCGAGGACCCCCGTGAGGGCTATGACCTGCCCCGCCTTCACGCGTTGTCCCTTTTTGACCTTCGCGCTCCGCGGGCGAATCTCGCCGTAACGAACCACGAACGTCCCATGATCGACTTCCACAGCGTCCGTGGAGCAGTAGAAGGCGTAACCATCGTCGAGCACGGTTCCATCGGCTACCGCGTGGATAGGCGTGCCCTGTGGATTGTAGACGTCGCATGCCGCGTGAAGCCGCGAGCCTCCACCCCGACGCGCGCGGAACGCGCCCAAGCCGGCTCCTGCGCCCTCGCAGAATCCCCTGTCCGTCTTCGTGGGGAAGTACGTCACCTTGGAGGTGTCGGGCGTTCGCGCAGCGGGTGGAGAAGCCCTAGTGCCGGGCGGAAGACTCGGCATGGGAGAGGGACCACCGCCCGTGGGAAAGGGCTGCGGCCCGCCGGCAGGTGCCTGGACGGGCAAGGGATCGCCGCCGCTCTCTATTTTTTGCTTGCAGGCAGACGCGAGCAGCAGCGCAGCGATACCAGCGCCACCTAGCGCGATGCGCGAGAGAAAGCTCACAACGCCGCGGCACGCAGCGCATCGGGCGCGGGCATGGACCCGCGTCCGCGCCGGCGCGCGTCGGAGTGTTGAAGCGTTTCGCGAGGGCGCGTGCGAGGGCGTCATCCCTCCATTGAACGGGATGTTCGACGCGCCGCATAGCGCGTGCGCCGTTCTCGTTTTGACACGGAGCTCCGGCACGCCTAGAATTCGGAGTTTTCTACGTCGCCTAAGCACACGCCCTGCCCCGAAGGAAACGCGCCATGATGCACGCTTCGAGAGTCCTCCGCCTCGCCCTCGCCAGCGCCCTCGGCCTTGGAACGTGCGCCATGGGCGTGAGTTCCATCGCCCATGCGGGCAAGCTCGTCGTCAACTCCATCCACTCCGATCCCACGGCGCGCAAGGCCTTCGATCTCGTGGTGGAGAAGTTCAAGGCCGAGAACAAGGACGTCGAGGTCACCGTCAACGTCATCGATCACGAGAGTTACAAAATTCAGATTCGCACTTGGCTTCCCAACAACCCGCCCGACGTTGCCACCTGGTTCGCCGGCAATCGCGCCAAGTTCTTCGTGGAAAAGGGACTCGTCGAGCCCATCGACGACGTCTGGAAACCCGTCGAGGGCGAGTTCGGCGAGGGAGCCAAACAAGCAGTTACCTTCTCGGGCAAGAAGTACCTCATGCCGGTGAACTACTACCACTGGGGATTCTACTACCGGAAGGATCTCTTCGAAAAGGCAGGCGTGAAGAAGGCCCCCGCAACCTGGGCAGAGTTCGGCGAGGCCGTTGACAAGCTCAAGGCCTCGGGCGTCACGCCTGTGGCCATCGGCACGAAACAAGCCTGGCCTTCGGCCGCGTGGTTCGACCTGCTCAATATGCGCGTCAATGGGTACGACTTCCACATGAGCCTGCTTTCGGGCAACGAATCGTACGCCGACGCCAAGGTCAAAAAAGCCATGGGCCTGTGGGGCGACCTCGTGAGGAAAGGCGCGTTCCCCAAAAACGCGGCCGCCATGACCTGGCAAGAGGCGTCCGCGCTCCTCTGGCAAGGCAAGGCAGCGATGTATCTGATGGGCAACTTCATCTCCACCGAGATCCCCAAAAACCTCGCGGGGAAGGTCGACTTCTTCGCCTTCCCCACCGTTGATCCGTCCGTGGCGTCGGCGCAGGTGGCGCCCACCGATGTCGTGTTCATCCCCGCAAAGGCCAAGAATAAGGTCGATGCGCGGAAGTTCGTGGCGTTCATGGCGCGCTCCGACGTGCAACAGGAATACAACCGCGCTACTGGCCTGTTGCCCCCCAACACCAAAGCGAACATCGACGCCTCCAATCCGTTCCTCGTGAAGGGACAGGCGGTGCTCGGCGAGGCCAAAGGGCTCTCGCAGTTCTTCGATCGCGACGCCGAGCCCGAGGTCGCCAAGGTCGGCATGGATGGTTTCGTTGAATTCATGTCCTATCCTGATAGACTCGACCGCGTGCTCATGAAGATGGACTCAGCGCGCAAGCGCGTCCACAAAAAGTAACGAGCCTCCCGAAGGAGAGTCCCATGCACCAGCGGCGCGCGGCTTGGCTCTTCTTGGCGCCATCGCTGGCGCTATATGCGCTCTACGTCATCGTGCCCATCTTCTTCACCCTCTACTTGTCGTTCACGTCCTGGGATGGATTCTCATCCCGCGTGCTGCCTCTGTGCCTTGAAAACCCTTCCTCGGGCTGCCTCGACAACTACCGCGAACTGCTCGATGACGACGTCTTCTGGACGTCCCTGCTCAACAACCTCGTGTGGTTGGTCTTCTTCAGCCTGTCGGCTTTCGTGGGCCTCGCGCTCGCGCTGTTCTTCCACGTCAA
Source organism: Silvanigrellaceae bacterium (assembly GCA_044356935.1). Classification (GTDB taxonomy): domain Bacteria; phylum Bdellovibrionota_B; class Oligoflexia; order Silvanigrellales; family Silvanigrellaceae; genus JADCJN01. The sequence continues at coordinate 3,975 of JBIKVI010000019.1, forward strand.
AGCGCGGGCGGCAGCCTTTTACAAGTCGATGTTCTTCATGCCCATGGTCTTTTCGCTCGTAGTGGTGGGCACCATTTGGGGGTGGTTCCTCCAACCGGAGTTCGGCCTGCTGGAGTTCCTGCTCAAAAAGTTCGGCATCCTGGGGCCCGACGAGCAGTTCGGCCTGCTCGCGAGTTTCCATTGGGCCACCGCCGGACTCATCGTCGCCGCGGCCTGGCCTCATGCGGCCTATTGCATGGTCCTGTACCTGGCTGGACTCTCAAACTTGCACAAAAACGTCCTCGAGGCCGCGCTCATCGACGGGGTGAACCGCTGGCAGCTCCTTTGGCACGTCGTTCTTCCCATGCTCCGGCCCGCCACCATCATCGTCACAATCGTCACCATGATTGGCGCCCTGCGCGCCTTCGATCTCGTGGCCATCATGACCGGCGGCGGGCCCGCCAACTCGAGCAACGTGCTCGCCCTCTACATGTACCAGCAGACCTTCGAGAACAACCGTTACGGCTACGGGGCTGCCATCGCGACGGTGCTGTTTGGCATCAGCCTGGTGCTCATCGTGGCCTACCTCCGCCAGACACAGAAGTCCGAATCGTAACACCGCAAGACGCCGGTGGGGGCAGCGCGCGCCTAGCGCCCGCTCCGACCACCGGGGGAGACGCCAGAAACATGGAAGAGAAGCGCCGAGGCCCGATCTACTGGTTCTTCGCCACGCTCCTGCTGGCATTGTGGATCTCGCCCATCGCCGCCTCGCTCCTTACCAGCGTCAAGAGCCTCGACGAGCTCAACCGCGGCGAGTACTGGACCTGGCCCGAGCGCATCGCCCTGGAGAACTACTGGGAAGCGTTCGTCAACGGCGGTTTCTCGCGTTACTTCCTCAACTCGCTGCTCATCACGATTCCCTCGGTTGCGGCCATCCTTTTACTTTCCTCCCTGGGCGGATTCGCCTTGGCCAAGCTGCGTTTCGCGTCGTCGCGGCGGGTGCTCCTGATGTTCGTGGGTGGAATGCTGCTGCCCTTCCAGATTCTCCTCATCCCCGTGTTCTACCTGAGCAACCATGTCCTTGGGACGTACGACACCCGTACGGGGCTGGTTTTGTTCCACACCGCTTTCCAGCTCGGGTTCTCGACGTTCTTCATGCGGAACTTCGTGCGCGGCATACCCGACGGCATTATCGAGGCCGCCCGAATGGACGGCTGCTCGGAGTGGGGCATCTACGCGCGCGTGGTGCTGCCGCTGATGCGTCCCGCTCTCGCGGCACTGGCCACGCTCCTGTTCACGTGGATTTGGAACGATTACCTCTGGGCGCTCATTCTCCTGCAAACCGACACGCTCAAGCCTATCACCTCCGGCTTGCAGAACCTCAAGGGCCAGTGGATAGCCAGTTACCATCTCCAAAGCGCAGGGGCCGTCATCGCGGCCATTCCCCCGGTGTTGATGTTTGCCTTCCTACAGAATCACTTCATACGGGGCCTCACCATGGGTTCGGGCAAATGAACAATCAAAGGAGGCGCTGAGAGCCAACATGTCCATCTACCTTTGCGCCAAGGAATCCGGCGGGCGCGAGCGCAACGAGCGCCTCGTGCCCCTTCCTCCCGACCAAGCCCGCCTCATCGCGGAGGCCGACCACGCCTGGACGGCGTGCATCGACGACATTCCGTTCCTGCTCACGCGCGAGAGCGCGGCGCGGCACGGAGCGTCCGGCCACGATGTGTGGACCCTCAAGCTTCGTCGCACCGAGCTGCGCTCGGGGACGTTCTGGAAGTGGGACGAGCTGCGGCTCGCTGAACTGCCTCTCCATCCCAACCTGGAAACAGCGTTGGCCAATGGCTGGCAGTGCTGGTCGGAGTCGCCCATCTTGGGGGCCGCCGAGGTCTTGCGACGCGAGGCGTTCCCCGAGCGCGCGTGCTTTGGCGACGACCCCTTGTTCCCTTATCCCGAGCGTCCCGGGCAACCGCACGCCTGGAGCTTCTCTTACGGGCAAGTGGCCGCCCGCAACGGGGGGCGCGGGGTGGGTCTGTTCGCCGCCCTCGACGAGGACCTTTTCTTCACACGGTTCGAGTTCGACCTTCCCTCGAGGCGCTTGGCTATTGCACTCGACACCGAAGGGGCCGCATTCGAGAACATCCGCACGCCCCGCGACCGCGGGAGTCCCTACCTCACCTTGGGGGCGTGGCTGGTTCCCTCGCCCGCATGCGCCGCCTTTGGCTCACTTTCGCGCCTGGCCCAAGCCTGGATGCGACTCGTCCGCGAGCACGAGCGCGTGCCGCGATCGGTTTCCGAGGAGGAACGTGGTCCCCTCCGTGTGCCCGTGCGCGGCTACACGAGTTGGTACCTCCATTACAATGCCATCGACGAGCGGACCCTGGGCGCCAACCTCGCGGCCTTCGCACAACGTGTGCTTCCCAACGACCCGATGGCTCGGATTTTTCAAATCGACGACGGTTGGCAGGAGGGCATCGGCGACTGGCTTGCCACCTCGGCGGGTTTTCCGCGGGGAATGGCGCCGCTAGCGGCCGCCGCGCGCGAAGCGGGATTTGAGCCCGGCCTTTGGTGCGCTCCTTTCATCGCCACGGAACACTCCCGCCTTGCACGCGAACACCCCGACTGGCTCCTACGCGATGACGCGGGAACGCTCGTGCTTTGCGGCGACCACCCCCTTTGGGGAGGGCGCTTCTACGCCCTCGACTCCGAACATCCCGACGTGCGCGCTTACCTCGAGCAGACCCTCTCCATCATCTTGGGAAGGTGGGGATTCCAATTCCTCAAGGCCGACTTCCTATACGCGGCCGCTCGTATCCCAGCCGGCGGGTTTACGCGCGCGCAGCGCTCTGCGCGCGCGCACGAGTTCCTCTCCGCCTCGTGCCACGCTCATGGCGCGCGTTTCCTCTCCTGTGGCGCTCCCTTGGCCTCGACCTACATGCGTTGCGACTACGCGCGCATCGGCGCCGACGTGGGCGAAACCTGGGAGAACGACGAGTTCGGCGCGCGCCCTTCGCGCGAGAAGGTTTCAACGCGCGGGACACTGGTGAACACCATCACGCGTTCCTTCCTCGCGGGCCGGGCTTTCGGCGTCGATCCCGACGTCGTCATTCTGCGAGAGGAACGCCAACGCATGGCGCGCACCGAACGCCTCCTTCTCGCCGAGGTCAACCGCGCCCTGGGAACGCTCGTGTTCACCTCCGACGACGTTTCCACCTGGGAGCCCTGGCAGCTCGAGGCGTTCACCTCCACGCGCGCCGACGCGCCGCCTCCCATCGCGTCCGTGCGGAGCGAGAACGGTCTGCTCGTCGTCGAGTTCGAGGATGGGAGTCGGATGGTGGTCAACCTCGACGACGCTCCGCGCTGCCTCGACGACCATTTCGACGACGCTCCGCGCTCCCTCGACGACCGTTTCGACGACCGCCTCGTCCTCGCGCCACGCTCCTGCGTGCGCCTTCCTGCGCGAGCGGATCTCTCGCGGCAACAGTCGATGCAGGACGCATCCGCTCCCACTTCATCGCCTTCCTCTCGAGCGCATGCCCCCACGCACGCGCCCACGCCCCAAGGAGCCACGCCATGACGCTCGAAACCCAATCGCAAGCCCTCCCCCGTCGCCTTGAAGTTCCCGCGGATCAAACGTGGAACCTCGAAAAGCTCTTCGCGCACTTCACCGCATGGGACGAAACCTTCGAGGCCCTGCCCGACGAGGATGCCCTCGAGGCCGAAATCGCGGCGCGATATAAAGGAAAGCTCGCCGGCTCTCCGGCTTTGGTGGCGGAGGTGCTCGCCAAGCGACACGAATTGCGCCGCCGCCTGCTGAACCTTTACGTGTACGCCGGCTTACGAAACGCCGAAGACGTGGGCGACTCCATATCGACCTCCGCTCAGGGGAAGATCCATGCGAAGTTCGCCTCGCTCATGGCTCCCTTCTCGTTCCTCGAACCCGAGCTGCTCACCGCTCCCGATCTCCCACGCTGGGCCTCGTCGTCGGCCCCTTCCGCCCTGGCGCCCTTCCGTTTCGAGCTCGAAGAACTCCTGCGCGAGAAGGCCCACATTTTGGGCGAGGGCGAGGAGAAGATCCTCGCCCGTCTCTCGCCCGTGTTCGGGCAATTCGGAAACATCCACACGAAGTGGAACAACGTCGACCTAAAGTTCCCCGACGCGGTGGATTCGTCCGGCGGACGTCACATGCTCACCCATGGCCGCTACGGCCAACTCATGTCGTCGCCCGACCGCGCGCTGCGCCGCAGCGCATTCGAAAACCTCCACCGCGAAATCGTGCGCCACCGCTCCACCATCGCCACCAATTTCCACGCCCGCCTCCTCACGGGCTCGCTGCTGGCCAAGGTGCGCAACTACGATGGCTTCCGCCACTCCCAACTGGCGCCCGACAACATCCCCGACGCGGTCTACGACACGCTCGTGGAGACAGTCCGCGCAGGACTGCCCCTTCTCCACGAGAGCCAGCGCGTGCGCAAGGAAGCACTCGGCATCGATGCCGTGTTCCCTTGGGATCGCCGCGTGTCGCTCCATCGCTCCTCTGAGCAGAGGCGCTTTTCTTACCCTGAGGCCTGCGAGCTCATCCTCGAAGCCATGGCGCCGCTGGGCGAGGAGTACGTCGAAGCCGCCCGGCGCGGCTTGCGCGACGAGCGTTGGGTCGACTGGGCCGAAAACGAGGGCAAGCGCTCGGGCGCGTTCTCGTGGGGAACTTACGATTCCAATCCAGTCATCCACATGACCTGGACGGGCACGCTCGACAACGTGTTCACCCTGGCGCATGAACTGGGCCACTCCATGCACAGTTACCTTTCCAACAGGACGCAGCCCTTCCACTTGGCGAGCTACACGATTTTCGTGGCCGAGGTCGCGAGCACGCTCAACGAGGCCCTGCTCGCCGACCACATCCTGGCGCGCGAGCCCGATTCCGCCCTGGGCAAGGAAGTTCTTTCGCAGACCCTCGAGGGCTTCGAAGGCACGGTGCTCCGTCAGGTGCTCTTCGCCACCTTCGAGCGCGACGCCGCCGCGCGCGTGGACTCCGGCGAGCCCCTAGGCCCCGACGAATTCGACGCACTTTTCCTCGGCCTCAATCGCGAATGGTACGGCGAGCCTCCCACCAGCGGACTGCCCCCTCAAGTGGCCTGCGAATGGATGCGCATCCCGCACTTTTATTCGACGTTCTACGTCTACAAATACGCCACCAGCTACTGCGCCTCTTCGGCCCTGCTCGAAGCCCTGAAGGCCGACGCCTCCTCCGCGCGAGAAAGGGTCATGGGACTCCTCAAGTCCGGCGGGTCGCGTCCTCCAATCGATATCCTGCGCGAGGCCGGCGTCGACTTTTCGACCCCCGAACCGGTGCGCCGCGCCTTTGAAACCTACGAACGGAACATCGCCCGAGCGCGCGCGGCCTTCGCGACGTTGGGCAAGGGAGCCGACTCCAAATGAGTGGCGAAGCCAACGCGGATTCAAGTGGAGAGGCAGCAGGAGAATCGAGAGGGGATTCTAGCGCTGCGCCAACCCGCGCGTTCTCCACGCCAAGCCACGACGGGCGCGCGCTGCGCGCGGCCCTTTCCTCTCCCGAAGGCCCCGCCGCGCTCGTGGGCGTCACCATGACGCTCTGCGGCTGGGTCGACACTGTACGCGACCATGGCGATGTCGTGTTCCTCGATTGGCGCGACCCTTGGGGTGAACTCCAAATCCTGTGTTCGCCCGAGTTCACCGACGCGCAGGGGCTTGCCGTCGCGGGACGCGTGAAGCCCGAATCGGTGGTGTTCGTCGAGGGGCGCGTCCGTGTTCGGCCCGAAGGCACCGAGAATCCCCAGGTGCGCTTGGGGACGTTGGAGATCGTTGCGCAGAAGTTGAGCGTGGTGTCGGCCGCGCGCACGCCTCCCTTTCCTCTCGCTGCGGAGGGCGAAGTCTCGGAGGCGGTGCTGCTCGAACACCGTTACCTTCATTTGCGCACCCCGCGCATGAGGCGCAACCTGCGCCTGCGCGCAAGCGTGACGCGCGCGCTACGCGAGTCGCTCCAGGAGGAGGACTTCCTCGAGGTCGAAACTCCCACGTTGTTCAAGTCGACGCCCGAGGGCGCGCGCGACTTCCTCGTTCCCGCGCGTTTCCATCCCGGACGCGCCTACGCGCTCATCCAAAGCCCTCAGATGCTCAAACAGCTCCTCATGGTGGGCGGCGTGGGGCGCTACATGCAGTTCGCGCGGTGTTACCGCGACGAGGACTCGCGCGCCGATAGGCAACCCGAGTTCACACAGCTCGACCTCGAGGCCTCGTTCTTGGCCCACGACGACTTCATCGCCCTCGTGGAAAGGAACATCTTGGGCGCGCTGCGGCGGTTGACCTCGGACAAGGCACTCGCGGCCGAAGGCTGCACTCTCCCTCCCCTGCGCGGCGGCGTTCCCGACGCCCTGCTCCGCCTAGGCCACGATGAGGCGGTCGGGCGCTTCGGCTCCGACAAGCCAGACCTGCGCTTCTGCCTTCCGCTCCACGACGTGGCCTCCGTGTTTGCCACGTCATCGTTCGATATCTTCCGTGCGCTCGCCACCTCGGGCGGCGCGCTCAAAATGCTTTGCCTCCCTGCGGCAGCGGTGCGCGAGGAACTGCCGCGCAGCTTCCTCGACACTCTCCCGGCGCTGGCCAAATCACACGGCGCTGCCGGACTCGCCTGGGTCCGGCTCCAAGACGATGGGTCGTGGCAAGGCCCCGCAGGCAAGTTCTTCTCCTCGCCGGAGCGCGCAGAGCTCTTGCGCATCGCGGGGGAACGCGTCGACACCCTGGAGCGCCTCGGGTTCTCTCCACCCTCGCCTGCGGAGCTCGCCGCGGGTACCATGCTCTTCTTTTGCGGGAACGCCTCCAAAGACGTCGTCCACTATACCCTGGGCGCTCTGCGTCTCAAGCTGGGTCGCGACTTCCCTCAACACGTCGCGCTCCCTGCCGGCCCTCCCTCGGTCCTCCTGTGGGTCGTCGACTGGCCTCTCTTCGCTTGGGACGCCAAGGAAAAACGCCGCGTCGCGGCGCACCACCCGTTCACGGCTCCCACGAGCGCCTCACTCCAGGGCTTTCTCGCCGCGCATCCCGACGAGGCACGGATTCCTGACGATACCGCTCGGTTGGCCCGCGTGCGCGCGCAAGCCTACGATCTCGTCCTCAATGGGACGGAAATCGGTGGGGGATCGGTGCGCATCCACTCGCCCGAGGTGCAATCGCACATGTTCTCGCTCCTCGGCCTCCCTGCACACATCGCGCGTGAGCGCTTCGGCTTCTTTTTGGACGCTTTAACATATGGCACCCCTCCACACGCGGGCTTTGCCTTGGGTCTCGACCGCCTCTGTGCGCTCCTAGCGGGGGAGGAGTCCATCCGCGATGTCATCGCCTTCCCTAAAACAGGCAGCGGTGCATGCCTCATGTCTAACGCGCCAACACCGGCAGAAAAGTCGCAGCTCGCCGAGCTTGGATTGGTGCGACGTGGTGAAGGATGATTCCCCCAACCCTCTTCTCTTGATCGATGTCTCGCACCCTGCGAAGGAAGGGCTATGAGTGCGGAACCCCCCATAGCCCCCCTGAAAGCCCCAGCGTCGTCGGCCCCGCAATCCGCGATTAGCCAGCGCAAGCGACCGGTTAACGAATTCCTCGGCCTTCCCTATTTCTACGCGCGCGAGCGCGTGCTGTGGGCGCGCACTTTCGCGCGCAACCTCGGCATGGGCAGTTACCTCGCCTTCGTGGCGGGCCTCGTCAACTCGTTCGCGTTTCTCGCCTTCGGCACCTTCGTTTCACACATCTCGGGCCATGCCACCCGCATGGCGGTGGAGTACTCGGAGGGCCACGTCACCTTGGCGGCGTCGTTTTTCCTGGCCACGGCCCTCTTCGTGGGCGGCGCGCTGACCACCACACTGCTGCTCGGCCCACAAACCTTGGAAACGCGCGGCAAGCGTTTCACACTCCCGCTGGCCATCGAGTTCATCGCGCTGTGTTACCTCATCTCGTTCCAGGCGGGTGACATCTCCATGGCCACCGTGAAGGGTTCGCAGGCCCAGACCGGCGCCATTTACCTCCTCTCGTTCGTCATGGGCCTGCAAAACGCCCTCATCAGGCAGGCCTCCGGGACCATCGTGCGCACGACCCACATGACGGGCGTGGCCACGGACATCGGCATCGCCTTGGGCACCGCCCTCACGTCGTTCCTCAAGGAAGTCTACGCCGCGCTCGCGCGAGAATGGGAACTCGCGCGCAGCGGCCGGTTCCGCGCATTGAGTCCCACCGCGGTGGCCAAAGGGGTCGTGCGGGCGTTCATCGGTGTGTTCCGTTACGAACGCCTCTTGCTGCATGTCTCGGTGTTCGTAGCGTTCCTCTTGGGCGCCGTGGTGGGAACCCTGGGCTACATCAAATATGGATTCCACATCCTTTATTGCCCTGTGGCCATCCTCGGGATTATCATCATCCGCGAGCTGCAGCCTCGACGCCACCCAGGAAAGAAACCCACCCCGCATGATGAAAAAGCCACCAAGCAAGCCGCCTGAATCCCCTACGACCAACGTCGTTGCCAGCGTCGAGCACCTCGAAGCCTGGAATGCGGGGCGACCGAAACCCGAGATCGTCGTCGTGCTCGGCTCAGGGCTCGCCGACGCTATCGAAGGTCTCGATGCCATGCGCGGGCTTCGTTTCGATGAGATCCCCGGTTTCCGGGCGACCCACGTGCAGGGACACCGTTCCGAACTGCGTATGGGGCAAGTCGAATCCCGACTCCCCGATGGCACCTCCGCAACCCGCGAGGTGGCGTTCCTCCGCGGGCGCAATCACGCGTACGAAGGATTCGACCCGGCGGAAGTCACCCACAACATCCGCACCCTCGTGCGATGGGGCGTCAAGGGCGTCATCCTCACCAACGCTTCGGGGTGCCTCGAAGTGGGTTGGCCCGTGGGTTCGCTCATGCTGGTGGCTGACCACATCAACGCGACGGGCCTCAACCCCTTGGCTTCCCCACATGGCGACGGTTTCGGGCCCCGCTTTGTCGACATGTCGCGCTGTTACGACGCCTCTTGGCGAGCCCACGTGAAGGCATTGGCGAGAGCGCAGGGTGTCACCCTTCACGAGGGCACCTATTACGGCGTCCTTGGACCTAGCTATGAGACTCCCGCGGAAATCCGCATGATGAAAACCCTAGGAGCCCATGCCGTAGGCATGAGCACCGTTCTCGAGGCAATCGCGGCGCGGCAGCTCGGCGCACGAGTGGCGTGCCTCTCGTGCCTCACCAACCACGGTGCTGGACTTTTGCCCGAAGTGGTGTTGGATCATGCCGATGTCCTCGACGTGGGCAAACGCGCTGCCTCGTCCATGGCCAAGCTCCTGCTCGCCGCCGTCGTATCCCTTCCCCTGGCACCCGAGGTTGCACCCCTGGGTCCGTAAGGGAGCTGACGTTCCTGGAGCGCGCGGGCATCCACATCCGCGCGCGAAAGGAATTCCGGCATGACCCCCGAGAGCATCTTGGTCGGCGACAGAAACTTGGTCGTTAAACCCCTCTTCACCGAAACGCGCATCAAAGCGCGCGTGGGCGAGCTCGCCGCCGAAATCTCGTCGGCCCACGGGTCGCGTGAGGGTCTGGTCATTCTGGTCGTCTTGCACGGCGCGCTCCTTTTCGCCGCCGATCTCGTCCGGGGGCTAACCATGCCCACCGAAATCGAAACGGTCCGCTTGCGGAGCTACCATGGCACCACCTCCAGTGGGACCGTGGAACTGGTGGGCCAGCTTCCCGACCTTAAAGATAAGCACGTGCTCATCGTGGAGGACATCGTCGACACGGGGCGAAGTATTGCCGCGCTCAAATCCCTCTTGTCTGACGCGGGCGTCCGTTCGCTGAAGGTCGCCACGCTGCTCGACAAACCCGAGGCGCACGGCACAGAAACAGCACCCGACTACGTGGGATTCTCGATCGGGCGCAATTTCGTGATCGGGTACGGTCTCGATCTCGACGGGCGCTACCGGAATCTGCCTTACGTGGCCGAGCTGGTGAGCCAGGGCTAAGCCTTTTTTCGACGGCCCGACGGCGGGTTGTCATGCAACCGAAACGTGGTTGCATGACCGGGCACATCGCCGCATCTTCGCACCATGCCGACCTCGCGTTCGTAAGCCGCGACGCGTCGACCACGCTACTTTGAGGAGGTTTTCCATGAAGACGTCTTTCGCCCTCGCCACCCTGGCCTTCGCAGGTTTGTTCGCCCCCGCCGCGCTCGCCGATGCCTCCAAAGTCAAGTCTTGCTCAGGCACGGAGCCCTTTTGGGGACTCAAGATCGACGCCAAGAAAATCGCCTTCGAGAACGCCGTGGGTCTTGAACGCAGCATTGACAACAAGGGTGCGCGTGGCGCCATTGGAAGCCGTCCGTCGTACATAGCTCTTTACCAGGGCAAGGTGAAGGAACAGCCCGGACGCTATCTCAACATCATCATCAAGGCCGAGACGTGCTCAGACGGCATGAGTGACGTCGACCATCCCTTCTCTGTCCTCGTGCTTTCTGGCACGGAACTCTACACAGGGTGTTGCCGAGCCGGAAACTGACGCTGTTCATAGCCAGCCCTACGGGCTTAACTGTCACATCGGACCTCCCCGTGCCGTACCTCTTGCGAATCCACTTGAGCACGTCACGGCCGAGGTCTTCATGATTCCTGCCATTTGGCATACTTCCCCGCTCCGTTTGCCCCGCGCATGCATGGCGCCGTGGATGGCGCCCTGGATGGCGCCCTCGATGGCGCCGTGCATGGCGCCGTGGATGGCACTGAGTGGGATGGCGGTCAGCGCACTCAGTCCGTCGGAGGCAGGGGCGCACCCTGTGAGCTGGGCAGGTGGAACCGTGGTCGAAATAGAGGCCCACAGGGGCACAGACGCCGCCACGAACCTCCGCGTGATCCATTCTCCGACCGTGTGGATGGCCCTCGGAGCGTCGTGGCAACGCGGCGAAATGGCCGCCCAAGGTGGCGCCCAAGGTGGCTTTGCGCAACCCAACGTCGGCGGCCAGGCACGCCGCGTAGATCGTGTCCTGGCGCATGGCAATGTCCGCTTCGTGAGGCTGAATTTCAGCGACTCCCAGGCAAACGCCTACCTCCTCACCGCGCTTGGCGGTCGGGGCGTTACCAATGCGGAGAACTTCGCAAGCGACAACCGGCGAGTCCTCCCGGCTTCCGAGGCGCGGGGGACGATGTGGAATCCGACAGGCGCCCTAGGGCTTACTGTCGACGCCGAGGACCTCACCCGTTACGGCGCCCTAGAGGCGCGGACGGTGCAGGACAGAGGCGGGCCCCGCCTCACCCGCGCCACGTCGGCGAAGGCTCGACTAGGATTGTTACCTTATGAGCCCGAAGCCAACGAGGTCGCCGGCTGGCTCATGACCGAAACCTCCGCCGTGTTCGGTCGGGAGGACGGCGAGCGGCTGCACCGAGCGGGGAAATGGGACTTCTCACCCGGCGCGCGCATTTTCTACAGGCAGTTCCTCACCGAGGTGTTCGTACCGCTCTCCGGTGGTCTACGGGTCATCTTTATGTACCACTTGTGACTCCGAGGCCGACCCGCCTTTCATGTCCCGGTAGCCGATCCCGACCCCGCCCGCGATATTGTTACTTTAGGAGGTCCGTCATGTTCTCTTCCATCGCCTTCCCCTCGGTTTCGGCCCGAGCCCTCACGGCAGGCCTCATGGCAGGCCTCGCGGCCTACGTCCTCTGTGCGGCAACCATGGCCTCGGCCAACCCTGGCTCGGCCGCTCCCGCCGTGGACAACCCTGCGAACCCATCGTCCATCATCCCCGCCAAGGAGCGGCGCGTCGTCGCCAAGGTCGACGGCATGGTGTGCGGAATGTGCGTGCAAGCCATCACCAAAAAGCTTGAGGAAACAGGTAAGGTCACGCGCGTGAAGGTTGACCTCAAGGGCAAAACCGTCGAATTCGGGCTCAAGAACGGCGCTGTCTTGAGTGACGACGAGATACGCAAGGCCCTCGAGGAGGCTGGCTACTCCATGACCGGTCTCAGCCGGGAAGGTTGACCACCCATGCGTGGACTTCTCACGGCCGTCGCCTCTCTCGGCACAGGAGGAACCCTCGTCTGTTGTGTCCTCCCGTCGGTCCTTGTGGCCCTCAGCGCGGGATCAACCGTGGTCTCGCTCGTCGGCGTGTTCCCTTGGTTGGTGACGCTCTCCGAGCACAAGGAGTGGGTGTTCGGCATCGGCCTGGCACTACTGGCACTCGCTTGGTACGCGCTCATCACGCAGTGGAACGTGTGCCCCGCCGACCCGGAGGAAGGCAGACGTTGCCTGCGGGCGAAAAGGCGATCGCGCGTCGTGCTCGCGATAGTCACCGCGGTGCAATTGATGGCGGCGTTCTATTCTCTCGTGCTTCCTGGGTTGATTGCGTAGCTTCGTTACGAAAAACGCCCGCCCTTGCCTTCCACACCTATGAGTGTACTCCGTGGCGCTGCCGCGCCACCGTCGGGCCAATGGCTCGTGAGTCCGGCTCCGTTCTCGAACGATTCCTCGCCGGGATGCTGGATGGACAGGAAGAGCGTTTTGCCGTCGAGCGAGAACGAGGGGCCCGTGATTTCCGCCTCGTGCGGACTTTGCAGGAAGTGACGCGCGTGGGTGATTCCTGAGGCATCCACTTCCACGCGGACCATGCTGTTGCGCGCGAAGGGCTTATGAGTGCCCTTGCCCATGGACGTCCCACTAATGTCGGTGCACACCCAAAGGCTGCCCTTGGGGCCGAAAACCAGGTTGTCGGGGCACGAAAATCCGTGCCTCGCTCCGCCGGCTATGTATGTGTCGTAAACGAAACTCGTCGCTCCCGCGTCGCCACCCTCTTCCTCGAGCATCACGACCTGGCCATGGAAATCGCCTACCGCCGCATTGTTCGTGAGCGTGAAATACACGGTCCCGTCCTTGGGATGGATCTTGACGTCCTCGGGCCGGTTGAGGGGCGTGCCGCCGGCCACCTTAGCGGCTTCGCGAGCGTCGACGACGATAGCCTCGAGGGTCTTGAAACGGCCTTCCTTGTCGGCGGCGAGCTTCTCATTGCTGGGTGCGAGCAGGTGCCATTTGCCGCCCTTGAGATCCGCGACGTAGAGATCGCCTTCCACGAGGAGGTCCTTATCGCGTGCGCGATCTCCCGTGAGCTTGCCCTTGGAGAGGAATTTATAGAGGCAACGCCCGGCAGCATCGTCGCCCATGTAAACAGCTACGCGTCCGTCCTTGGCGAGCGTCACCGTGGCGCCCTCGTGCGCGAAGCGTCCTAGAGCCGTCAGCTTTCGCGAGGCGCCGGTGTCGACGTCGATCTCAACGATCCAGCCGTAATCGGTGGCCGACCGTTCGAAGAAGCGCCCCCAGCCGTAGCCATCCTTGGTGTAGTAGTACTCGACGTTTTCTTCGCCCGAGAGCGCCGTGCGCCACGGCGTGAGCCCACCACCGCAATTACCCATGGTGCCTTTCACGGTGCGCCCGCCCGCAGGTCCCACCAGCGGAATGTCGGTGTTTGCGTCGACGCGGAACGCCCGCTTGGAGTCGGCCACGACCTTCCAACGGCCGGCGTCCTTGCCCGCTTTGGAGCGGCGCAGCTCGAGCAGCGAACCGCCCACGAGCTTCATTTCCGCCTCCACCATGGCTCGGGTCTTTTCCTCCACCTTCACCGCACGGCCATGCACGAGATTGGGAACGAAGTACTCATGGTTCACCCAAAGGAAACAGTGGTCGGCGTTCTCGCCGGCAAAGGGCGCGCTGAAGTCGCAGCAGTCGCCGAACCGATCACCCTTGGCGTTGATGACCTCACCGGTGGAGGTGATGGGGTACCATGCGAAGCCCTTGGCCACCGAAAGCTCGTCTTCCGTGCCGTAGCCCAGAGGTTCGAAGGCCTCGGCGCCACGCACTCCGGGGGCCCCCCGACCCATGGCGCGTGCGCGCTTGCCGCCTGGCGTCGCAGACTTCCCGGATGGTGTCGCCGCGAGGGCTTCCGCGCCCGCCAAGGCCCCCAGAGCGGGAAGCGCGGGGAGGAGCGAAACGCTGCCGGAGAACTTCAGAAAATCGCGGCGACTGCTCATGGCTCGACCTCGTGTGCGCCGGCGCCTTCTCGAGCGCAGCGCGCCTCGAAGCCCCGAGCGATTAGTGTGTGCGCACACCGTGAGGGACTCTTCGCGCGCGCGCAAGGCGGGCACATGTCAGTCTTGCGAATTCTTCTGCGCCAGGTATTCGCGGCGACGCGCCAACGCCGTGAGGCGCGGCGGAAGGTTGAGCTCCTCTCCCCTCTTGGCGGCGAGTTGGCCGCACGCGCCGCTCACGTCTTGCCCTCGGCTGTAGCGGACCGGCGCCGGAATGGAGCGATCGCCGAGGTACTTCTGGAACGCGCGCATGGCGTCGGGGTCGGTGGACTCCATCCCTGACCCTGGATGGGGGTTAAGCGGGATGAGGTTCACTTTCGCTTTAAGGCCATGAACGAACTTCACGAGCTTTTTGGCGTGCGCGAGGGTGTCGTTCTTGCCGGCTATCATGACGTACTCGAACGTGATGCCATGGCGCGTATGCGCCGGGTAGGCAAGAAGGGCGCGCTTGAGCTCCGCGAGCGGGTAACGCCGGTTGACAGGCATCATGGAAGAACGCTGCTCGTCGTCCGCGGAATGCAGAGAGATGGCCAATGCCACCGGGAGATCGGCGCCGAGGCGTTCGATTTCGGGCACGAGCCCCGAGGTCGACACCGTAACGCGGTGCTTGGAGAGCCCGAAGAAGCGCTCGTCGATCATGACGCCGCAGGCGGCCACGACCTCGTCGTAGTTGTCGAGTGGCTCACCCATCCCCATGAACACGACGTTTGTCACCTTGCGGGTCTCGCCGAGCTCCGACAAGCGCGCGTTGGCCATGAGGAGCTGAGCGAGGATCTCGCCGCGAGTGAGGTTGCGCGAAAGCCCCATGCGGCCGGTTTGGCAGAACGTGCACGCCATCCGGCAGCCCACCTGCGAGCTGACGCACAAGGTCACGCGGTTCTCCGAGGGCATGAGCACGCACTCGGCGAAGAGGCCCTCCCGCGTCTTCCAGAGGATCTTTTCGGACGCGTCGCTCGAGGGCAGCCGGGTATCCACGTATGGCAGGCTCCAATCGAACGCGGCGGCGAGGCGCTCGCGCAGAGCCGGCGCGAGATTCGTGTAAGAGCGTGGATCGAGGACGCCCTTGACGAAGATCCATTGCATAATCTGGGCGGCCGCAAAGGCCTTGGCGCCAGCTTCCACGCACCAGGCCTTCCACTGGACCTCGGAAAAATCCAGGGCCGAGGGTCGTGGGGAATTCACGGTGGGGGTCGTTTCAAGGGTCATATCATCCTCGGGGGCTTGACCGCCCCGGAAGGCCGGGGGTCGCGGACACTCGTCAAAGGCAACGGAACACGCGCAGGCTTGGGGCTGGGCACACGCAGTGCCATGCATTGCCGCGCAGTGCCGCGCAATGCCGCGCAATGCCGGATGGGAAGCGGCTAACCCAAGAAGCCGGCAACGTCATTCACAAAGGCATCAGGCTCCTCCACGAGGAGCAAGTGACCTGCGCCTGCATACTCCACCAATCGCGACCCTGCCACCCGCGAATGAAGGAAGTATGCGTTTTCTTTCGGTATAATGACGTCTTCATCGCCTGTCACCACAAGGACCGGCATGTGGAGATCGGTCAAGAGGGAGGTTCCATCGAAGCCCGCGGACGCGTGGAACTGCAACCGACTTCCGACAGAAGCCAGGCTCGGGACACCTACCGCGGGTTCTTCCGTTCCGGGTTCCCGGCAGTGGGTTTTCAGCATGTTCTTCACCATCATTTCAACCAAGAGCGGCGACTTTTCGAGGAATCGACGCCCAAAATAGCGTGACATCTTCCTGCGCATACCGGCCTCATCGGTGGGCCACTCGCGAAAACTCAAACGCTCGGGCGCTTCCCCGTGGTCGGGCCACACTCGCCCAGACCCACCAGCGGTGGTGCTGACGAGCACGAGTCCATCGACCCCGGGGCAGCGGGCTGCGACGACCTGCGCAATCATTCCCCCCATGCTGATGCCTAGGGTCGTGAACGAGGAGAGGCCAAGGGACTCCGCCGCTCTTCGCGCCAGTCCGCCGGCGTCCATCGCCATGCGCGCCAGCGCAAGCTCGGCAGGTGGTTGGCCTTCCCAAGTGGTTTCGCCGACCCCGCGATTGTCCAGGGCCAACGTGGCGACATCAGTTCTCAGGGCCGCGAGTCGCTTCCGGAACGCACGGAAGTCGAGGCGCGTACGCTGATACCCGTTGACGAGGAGGAGAAGCCGGCCCACGGCCTCCGGGCCACCCGAAGGCAGCTCGAGGTCGTAAGCGATATGCGCGCCGCACCAAGGGAGGACACCGGAATGGGTGTGGCGCGAAACTGTGAATTCGCTTGGCGCATGGAAGTCGATGGGAGCGAGATCGAAGATGTGGCTCATGGCCTCACCTTACGCAGCGCTCCTCCGCCTTGGCAAGACCATGGCGCGCGAACGCCGTATTGATGAGGCAGAAGTTCGGGCCTTCGCCGGGCTCGCCATCCTCGGCGTCGAGAACAAGCAAGGCCTGGTAGGAATCGGTGTATTGGCTGGTGGTGTAGAGGCTCTTGAGGAACCAGCGCGAAGCCGTCTGGCGCCCTACGTCGGCACCGTACTTTTCCTTGAGCGCGCCCGTCATGTGCCACCAGGTTGAGCCGATGATGAGGCCCTCCTTGTGCACTTCTCCCTTGTCTTTCGGGTAGGAATACTCGCCTTCGAGATCACGCACCGGTTTGCCGTCGGCGAAGAACCCGGGACCCACGAGGTTCGAGTCGGTAATGAGCATGGAAACGATGTCGCCGATGCCTTCGCTGTAGGCGCCATCGTCGATGCCGCCGGTGTTGTTATCGAGGCCATGACCCCATTCGTGGTACACCACGTCGGCGATCTCTCCGGTGTTGTTGCAATCGCGAATAGTGCCATCACGGCCACGCTTGCCCCCAGCGTTGAAGAAGTTCACGCTGCGGCCGTTCCAAAACGCATTGCACGAATCGGCGATGTTCACGTTGGCGGTGACGGGCTTGTCGAACCACGGGGCGGAGATGTAACCCTTCGCCCAATCGCGCGCGACGGTGATGTGGTAGAAGGTGGTGTTTTCGGCAAGGGTCGAGTTTCTTTCGGCGTCGAACAGGAGACCCCCTCGCGCGTCGGAGATCAACTCCAGAGCCGCCGATTTGCCCGAAGAGTGCGCTACCTGCACCACAGGCGATGACAGAGTAACCGTCAAAGACCTCACTCCATTGGGAGCCTCAAGCCGCCCCTTGGCGTCGGCTGTCACGGTGCGGCGATTACCGAACCACCCGCCCGAGCCATAGGTGCCCTGAACCCGAGGCAGACCCAGCGTGCTCGTGCCGTCGTTCACACTGCGGTTGTTCACCACACCTTGAACAGTCGACGAGATTTTGAGGTGCAGGGAATTCCACTGAAGCACCCGCTCGGTGCCCACTTCGGTGACGATAGAAAACAGCTCGCCGGTGGCGCTGGTTGCTTCGAGCTGGCGCGCCGGTTTGAATGCGTACGACAGACCGTCGGAAGCGACTTCCACATGCACCAACGCCTCAGAGGCTTTGGCGATACCGGCTTGCGGCCCGAGGACCCGGCGGGCCGACTTGGCGTCGAGTTCCGCACCCGACTGGGAGCTGCGCGCCGCGCGGGCAGCAGCGCGTGCGGCCTTCGAGGTTCCGGCGCCGAAGGTGCGCGCCGCGACCTGCACGAGTTCGCCATTGGCGAAGCGGAAGTCAACGCTCGTGCCCTTCACAGACACACCATCGAGAACGACGTCGTAGGAAACGAAGACGTGCTTGTCGTCGGCGAAGAACTTGGCTGCGTTGAACCGCAGCGACGAGGCCGACACGCCCAAGGCGGCCGTGCGATCGCCTACCCAGCTGCGGATTAGGGAGTCGGCGTTCCGGCGTGCGGCTCGGGAATCACGGGTCACGCCGACCATGGAGAGCCCCAAGCGACCGGAGGCCAAACGGAAGGAGCCGTCCAGTGTGTCGCGCTCGATGCTCGCGTTGCCGAAAGCGGCGGTCGTGGATGCGCTCTCGAGTGCCGTCGGCTTGGCTGCGACGCGCACGAGACGTTCACCGGGAGCAGGAAGGCTGGCGTCTTCCCGAACCACTCCGGTAACGGGCTCTTCGGGAAGGATGGCGAAGGCGGAACCTGCTACGGACAGAGAGGCCACGAGAGACACTCTCGCGATCGAACCCACGTTGGATACCTTCATTGAGACACTCCCTGTGGCGAATGGGGGGAAGACAGACGATGCAGCGAAGCGATGCATGCAATCCGTGCACGAACCGACTCGTAATTCGCAATTTCGAAAGAATGACCAGGAACTGGCCGAATACTAACCGACCGGCCAACTAGCGTCAAGAGAATGACCCCGTTCTCTAACCCGACTTCCGCTACGTTCGCGTGCGCCGCGTGTTTCTCCCGTTCGTATGCCCGTCGGGAGCGGCGCCAACTTCCGAAGCTCGCCCCAATTGACGACACTCTTGGCAGAGTTGCTCTCCGCCACGCAGACGTTCCACGACTTGGCGACTCTGGGCATGGAGTTTCTCGTGCGTCTTGACCAACGATCGAGTGGGGTGCCCATGAAGTGCTTAAAGTTTTCGCTTATCGTCCTCCCGTTCCTCTTCGGCTTGGCCGCCTGTAAAACGAGGACACACAACGAAGACGTGAAGAGTGGAAGCGCTCTCAAGTCGTCGTCGACCGATGGGGAGCGACTCTACATCGTGACAACCTTTCCTGCGGATGAAAAAGCGGAGGGACACTGCTACTACGGGATGCACTCCCTCCCCGGAAGCACAACGCCGGACATCGGTACACTGCATCCCGTTCCCTTGGCTTCGGGCAAAGTTCCACCACCCATCACCCTCGAGCAGATAAGGAAAGGCGCCGAGGGCGCCCCATGCCTCCAGGAAGAATGCCCGGCGTCGGCGAATGCGTCGATGAACCTCGCGGGTGGCGGAGGTTCGAAACTCGTTAACCCCCTGTTCGGGGTTGGGAACGGCATAAAATACTGGTTCAAGGGTGGATTAGTGGCAGTAGGCATCGGCGCGATGCTGGCGTTGACTCCAGGCGTAGGCGTAGAAACTGAAAATGCGGAAGGACAAGCCGCTTTCAAGTCGCCGGACTGGTACCAAGCGATTACGAGGGGCGGACCTGGGACACTTCTTCAAGCGGGCGTGTTCACCATTGGGTATATGAATGCGCGAAACAAAGAAGAGGAAAATAGCAAAGGCGGCAAAGGCAGCACGAGCGCCAACTTGACGGCTGATGCGACTCAGGAAGGCGATCTCGAGAAGGCCATTGATCGCGTCGAGCAGCGATTGGAAACCATAGAAGTCAGTGCCGATCCTCTGTGCGGCGTCACCTCGCTCAAGACGCCTCCGCGCGGTTCCGACGCGTCTCCACTCGAGCAAGGCCGCGAGCAGGTCAGCCAACAGCTCACCCACGCCTACGAAGGCGCCGACGCTCTCAAGAACAAAGGAGAGTGTCCTTCAATTCCCCCGATTTTCGTGGGCCTGAGCTGCTCCATCGACGCGAGGAAGTAACGTCGCGCGGGACCAGCCTTAAATAAACAGGTTCGACACCGAGTCCGAGTTGTGGATGCGTCGAATGGCCTTGCCCAGGAGTTCCGCCACCGAAAGCACCTTGATTTTGTCGCACGCGGCCGCGTGGGGCTTGAGGGGGATGGTGTCGGTCACGAAGAGGGTTTCGATGGCCGATCCTTGGAGCCGTTCCACGGCGGGGCCTGAGAGCACACCGTGGGTGATACAAGCGTAAACCTTCAGCGCGCCTTTTTCCTTGAGGGCGTTGGCGGCTTGCGCCAGCGTGCCCGCGGTGTCGGCGATGTCGTCGACGAGAATGGCGGTTTTGCCGGTCACGTCGCCGATGAGGTGCATGACCTGCGACTCGCCCGGTTTGTCGCGGCGCTTGTCGACGATGGCCAGCCCGCAATTGAGCAGCTTGGCCAAGGCGCGCGCGCGTTCCACGCCTCCCGCGTCGGGCGACACGACGATGGGGCTTTCGAGATCCATGCGCGAGAGGTGGTCGAAGAATGTGGCCTTGCTGAACAAATGATCCACCGGCACGTCAAAAAAGCCCTGCACCGCGCTCGTATGGAGCTCCAGTGTGAGGAGCCTGTCGACCCCGGCGCTTTGCAGCATATTGGCCACGAGCTTGGCCGTAATCGGGGTTCGCGGCGCGCTTTTGCGCTCTTGGCGACCGTAGCCGTAGTAAGGGAGCACCGCGGTGATGCGATCGGCCGAAGCGCGCTTGAGCGCGTCGATCATCACCAGGAGCTCCATGATGTTCTCGTTGGCGGGTGCGCAGGTCGGCTGGATGACGAACACGTCGCGGCCGCGCACGTTGCTCTCGATTTCAACGCGCGTCTCGCCATCGGAGAAGCGGCCGATGAGCGACGAGCCCAGTGGGATGTCGAGGTAGGAGCAGATGCGCCGCGCCAAGGCGACGTTGGCGTTGCCCGAGAAGACGAGGATTTCGCTTTCCATGGATGTTCGTGTCCCGTGACTGGCGGAGTTTGCGAGGGTGGTTCGTGGGATGGCGGACTCGTTTTCGACAATTTCGAGTGTCTGGGGGACGCTCGAATCCCTATCCGCCTCTGGTCTCGAAGGCAATGGCGCCGAATTTGGCCCCGCGGCCGACACTGGGTTGGCAGGGTGTTCCTCGGCTGCCATGTTGGCAGACAGGTGGCCGTCTTACGGGACAGCCGGGGGCCCTCCTCCCCTGCTCACCGCGACTGGGGAGAATCCAGGAGAGTTCTGAGCATCGCAATGGTTTCGTCAACGTCCGCAGCGGTGTTGGAGACTCCTAGGGACAGCCGCACGGCGTCACGTGCCTCGCGCTCCGACAGGCCGAGCGCGAGCAGAACCTTCGAAGGAAGATTCGCACCGCTCGAGCAGGCTGACCCCGAACTCGCGCACACTCCCCGCATGTCAAGTTCCATGAGGAGGTCCTCACCGCGCAAGCGCGCGCGTGCCGCTGCGCCGTCGGGGGAATCATTTCGCTCGGAGCTCCCCGAAAGGCAGAAGTTCAATGTGTTGGGAAGCGCACCTTCGCGGGGTGTGTTCCATCGCAGCCCAGGGAGATCCTCGAGCCCTGACCGAAGGCGATTGCGCAGGGAGACGACGG
>JBIKVI010000049.1:0-19511 GCA_044356935.1 Silvanigrellaceae bacterium
ATCTCACGGACTCTACATTGCGCTAGATCCGCGCACGCATCGCATTCGAGCTATTAGCGACAACTGTGCGCGTTGGCTCGGCACGGCAGCCCATTCCGTCCTTGGCCGCACCCCCGACTCGATTTTTTCGGGGCACTGCGTGAAAAACATAGAGGCTTGTTTCGCGCGCTCCAGCGATCCTCGAGCTGCGAGTCCCCTTGGGGTCATCATTCCTGGCCGACCGGACACGGGCTCACTTCAAGCTATCCTCCATCGAACCAGTGAATTCCATGTCGTGGAACTTGAGGCGGCGTCGAGGAGAGCCGCCAAACTCTTCCACAACTACCATCTACGCCTCCGCTGGACAGTCGAGGAGATGGAACAAACTACCAATATCGAAAAGCTATGCGCGAAGGTCGTCACCGAGGTCCGAGAAATGACCGGTTTCGATAGGGTCGTCGCCTATAGATTCGATCCGGATTGGAACGGTGAAATCGTCGCCGAGGCTCGTGCAGAAGCTCTCAAGTCTATGCTCGGTCTGCACTTCGGAGCTTCGGATATCCCCGCAAAGGTGCGCGCGCACTGTTCCGTCCATTGGCTGCGCTTCATCGCCGATCGCGACGACGTATCGTCGATGCTCGTGTTCGACCATGGGGCGCACCCTCGAAAAGGCGATCGATTCGATCTTTCCGGGGCGGTCCTGCGCTCGATTTCGCCCATTAACTTCGAATACCTCCGCAACATCGGCGCGGCCTCAGCGATGACGGTCTCACTGCTCCAAGATAAACAACTTTGGGGCCTCATCATCTGCCACCACCGCAGTCCTCACTTCGTTCCCTACGACGTTCGGCTCGCATGCGAGTCCTTGGGGCAAATCCTGTCGTGGCAGATCGCGTCCAAGCAATACTCACAACGAAACACGAACCGAGAGTCGGCAGCTCGTGCCCTCTCTGAGGTTCTCGCCATCGCTTCGAGCGACGGCAACTTCCTGGACGCCATCAGCGCTTCACCACGACCCTTTCTCGATCTCGTTCAAGCGCATGGTGCCGCCATTCACTTCCGCGGCGAAACGCGGATCTTCGGTCGTGCCCCAAAGGTAGAGGAAGTCAACGATCTCATCGACTGGCTCCGCGTTGAACATTCGGGCGAAACGTTCGTCACCGATCGGTTGAATGCGCACTATCCTCGTGCGGCTGGGTTCGGAAAGTTCGGCAGCGGCGTCATCGCGGCGAACCTCAATCCCGGCGAGAAAGACTACATCGTTTGGTTTCGCTCGGAACACGCTCACACCATCCGCTGGGCCGGGGATCCCGACGAAATCGTCACCAATGATGCAGGTTTTCCAGCTGCACGCGCCTCGTTCGCTCCTTTCTCGGAGCGCATCCTTAAACATTCCTTTGCCTGGGAGGATTGGCAAGTCGACCACGCGCGGCGTCTTGTGTACCTGCTCATGGGAAGCATCCTGGAACGCGCTGATGAAATGCGCCTCCTCAACCAGGAGTTA
Organism: Silvanigrellaceae bacterium; assembly: GCA_044356935.1. GTDB lineage: Bacteria > Bdellovibrionota_B > Oligoflexia > Silvanigrellales > Silvanigrellaceae > JADCJN01. The sequence goes on from JBIKVI010000049.1 coordinate 1,484, forward strand.
CTTGAGTCGAGCCAAGCCAAGGACGAGTTCCTGGCCATGGTGTCGCACGAACTCAAAACGCCTCTGACTGCTATCATCGGGTGGATCCAGCTCATGAAGGCCGGACTCCTTAGCAAGAACGAAGGCTCGAAAGCCATCGCACGCATGGAGAAAAGCGCCGACGCGCAGTTGCGTATCATCGACGACTTGCTCGACGTTTCGCGCGTCGTTTCCGGGAAGATGCGCTTGCACACCTCTCTCCTCGACCCCGAGCCCGCATTGCGCGATGCCATCGCATCGGTGCAGCCGGCGCTCTGCTCGAAGGGAGTGGAGCTTCTCACCTGCATTCGCCCCAACGACATTTCCATTTCGGCAGACCCGGCGCGCCTGCAACAGATATTTTGGAATCTCCTGTCGAACGCCGCCAAGTTCACGCCCCGAGGTGGACGCATCGAGATTCGCCTTGAACGCGTCGGGTCGCAGGTCGTGTTGACCGTTTCGGATACCGGCATCGGGATGCCACAAGATCTGATTCCCCATGTGTTCGAACGCTTCCGCCAAGGCTACTCAACCATCGACCGCGTGCACCAGGGGTTGGGCCTCGGACTCGCCATCACGAAGCAATTGGTCGAGCTGCATGGAGGCACTATCGAGGCTTCGAGCCAGGGCGAAGGCCTCGGTTCGACTTTCGTCGTGCGGTTCCCACTCAGCCCAGTGAGCGTCGAAGCGGCCAATGCGGGCTCGCGCGCTGGACTAACAGCTCACACGGGCGGGCACCCGGACAATTCTGATTTTGACGCCCAAGTCCGCCTGCGCAAGACGCTCGAGGGGTTGCGCGTTCTCCTCGTGGAAGACGAGGACGCCTCCCTGGAGGTCCTCCGCATGGTGCTCGGAAAGTACAACGTCAAAGTAACGGCGACGAAGTCGGCGCGCGAGGCCCTCGACTCGGCCAAGTCCGACGCTTTCGACGTCATCGTGTCGGACATCGGCATGCCGGAAATGAACGGGTTCGATTTCTTGACGGAGCTGCGACGGGCGCCCGAGGCGAGGAGTGCGGCCACGCCCGCCATCGCGCTAACCTCACATGCGAGCGAGTCCGATAGGATGCGCGCTTTTCGGGTCGGCTTCCAGGCACACGTTCGCAAACCGGTGAACCTGGAACATTTCCTCACCGTGATTGGGGACGTGGCTCAAGTGAGGGACATTTAAACGGCCGCCCTTCGAAGCAGGCCAGTTTCATTGCTCGCAGCTGGGCAATGACGCGAGCGCCGCATCGAAAAACCTTTCGGCTTCCGGCAGGCGCCCATTCCAGGCGAGGAAATCGAAGGGTGTGCGGCACCTGAGGCTCCAGCCCGCTTCGCCGTTTGCCACCCTCGGAAGACTGAGTCGGAACGCCACCCAAACGTTCTGGAGCGCGGGATCGAATCCGAGTTCGAACTCCACGGGAAGCGGTGGCTTGCCGTCGCGAAAAATGACCCGGTCGACGCACGTTCCTCTGGGGCAGCGCGGGTAACCAGCGGCAGCCATACGAGCGTTACGCTCCTCGCATGCGGCCCCCAAGGCTTCAATGGCGGCGGTGCGTGCCTCAAGCGGCGCGCGACGAGCGCACTCCGCGAGCGAAGTCCATGAAACACCGGAGACGCCCAAAAGAGCACTGGCACCGTGTGCTCGCGCCAAGTTTGACCTGCCAGGCAACGGCGCGGCGACCAACACACAAGCCAAGGCGACCGTCGCCGTGCGCGTCACGGCTTAGACTCGCAATCGACTCCACGCGACGAAAGGTCGACGATTTTGGCGAGCAGTCCATCGCGCGCGGCCTGGCTCATGGGATTCACGCAAACGAGCTTATCGGGCTGCTTGCCGAGCGTGACGGTCAGCTTGACGCGCACCACGATTCCCTGGCTCGAGAGGTTCGACCCTGGGGATCCGCCTCCGGCGGAATACGCGCCGCCCGATATCGTTCCACTCGAGGACTGCGCGCCGGAAGAAATGTAGCTCGAGGCCGGAAACCCGACGACTGAAGCGCTCGTGTTGCGCGACAGCGACACATCGACTTCGAGGCGCGGAGGCTCAGTCCCACCGGGTTCGATCGTCGAAAGGCAGGTGGATGGTGGGCACGCGCGTTGCCCCGAGGCCGCGGTCGAGGCGTTCTGCGCGTCGCACACGTCCTCGAGCACCGCGACTCCTTCAAGGAAGGCCTCGACCACGTCGGCCGCCGCCGCGCGGCAGCCTGTTTCGACCCCGAAAACGAAAGTGAGGCCGTTGGCCGCGGAAAGGGACTCCGCTTCGCCGGTGGGTCCGGCGAAAGTCGAGGGCGGGCAAAGCAGCGAGAGAGTCAGAGTGAAGAATGAAGCAGCGAGAGTGCGGACGGCCGGACGTTCGCGGGGCATGCATGTTCCTGATTGAGGGAAGGGCCTTTGTACGCGCTCCGGGGTCGGGCGCGTCTCACAGACACTAACACGCTCGGGTCTTCTCCACGACGGCCGCCACGGCGTCTTCACAGGGTCGTCAATCGGGTCCGACAGGAGGCGCTCCAATGCCCGAGGAGCCTTCGAATCACTTCGGCGAGAGGATCACCACAGACTGGGCTGGAAGGAAAACCGCGAGCTGGCCATCGTCGACGTTTGCCTGAAAAGCCGGAACCTCACCCACCTCTTCTGCGACTGTTTCGCTGGGGTCTGACGTGTTCCTCTAAAGCTAAGGGGTTGATGTCTTTGCTGCTAAGTCACAAGACCCCAAGGTTCGGGAACTGCGCGCCGATACCCCTAACGTCAGCGCGAAAGGGAGAATCACATGAAGCAGGCGACACGGATAACCATCGAGCGACGCAAGGCCGCGACCTTCCAGGAAGCGCTTGAGCATTTCGGCCGCCTGCAACGCGACCCCCACGCGCTGTTCCTTTTGGGCGAACACATCGTGGCCGATCCCAGTCGACGGGCGGAGGCATTGGAACTTTGGGACGCAGCCGCGGAAGCGGGCCACGCGTTGGCCTTGCGCGACGCGGCACTCGCGCGGGTCGTCGGGCCAGGGTCAACGGAAAAGGCTTGGCTCGACCTGTGCCGCGCTGCGGAGGTTTCGCATGGCGCCTTCTCCGTCCTCGTGAGTCACATCGCCTTCGCGCCCCCGTCGTCTGGCGTACAGTCGGCCTTGCGCGCCACGCTCGCGCGCTTGGCTCCGCGCGTCCACGACGCCCGCGTCGTCCTCTCCTACGAAGAGGCGCTTGGCGTTTGGCCCGTGGCCGACAGGCACACGGCCTACCTGCGCTTGGAGCGCGTGGCTTTCGACGGGAACACCACCGCCGCCCGCACGGCCTGCGAGTGGATCCTCTTCTCCTCCTTCCCCGACGCCGGCTTTGACCGCGCGCTTCTCCTGCTGAAAGGCTGCGACGACGCCGACCCCCGTGTGCGCTTCCTTCGTCTCCTCACGGAAGTGCGCACCCGCCTCTCCAACACCAATCCCGGACAGCCGCTGCGTCCTCGCGACGACGAGTGGACAGCTTCCGAACTCTCGCAGCTGCGTCGCATCGCTAAAGGGAACGCTTTCGCCGAGCTTTACCTCCTGCATGTGGAACTGCGCGACGTGTCACGTCGCAAAGGAACGCCACCCGTGGACGCGGTGGCAGCGCTCATCAACGGAGTGTACGACGCCCTTCGCCTCGACGTGGACTGCGCCGCCGCGTTCGACACGCTCCTCGAGACTTTCTGCCAAACTCCCTTCGATAGAATCGGCGGGCTCGTGGTCAACGAGGAGGTCCACGCCCGCTTCGACGCCATCGCCGAACGCACGGGCGACGTCGCCGCCCTGGAGATCTCGGGCCATCTTCGACACGCGCGCGGGGGAGCCGAGGCTCGCGAGAAGGCGGCAATGGCCTGGACGCGAGCCCTCCATGCGGGTTCGGAAACCGCCGCCTTGCGCTTGGGAGACATCGCGCGCGAGGCCGACGACGTTCCCCGCGCGATGTTCCTTTACGAGACGGCGTTACGCATGGGCCACCAAGGCGCGGCCAAAGTGCTCGCGCTCTACCTTATCGAGAAAGGCCGACGCAGCACCGACGCGGCCCGCGGACTCTCGCTCCTCGAGAACGCCTACGCCGCGGGAAGCCTCTCGGCGGGGTTCGAAATAGCCATGTGGCGCCTCGAGAAAGGCGACATCCCCAATCCGAAGGAGGCGGTGAACCTCCTCCACGCCCTCGCCGTGGCGGGCTACCCTCCCGCTATGGCGCGCCTCGGGCAGTGCTTCGAGGAAGGCATTGGCTGCCTGCAGAGCACGAGCATGGCCCAGCACTGGTACTCTCGCGCCGAGAGCGAGGGCTACGGATTCACTCAGGTGCTGCTCGATCCCGATCTTGTGGACTCGCATCGCGCCAGCCGCACCGCTCGGACGCAGGGAAAGGACAAAGGCAAAGGCAAAGCTAAAGGCGATGGCACCGAAAGCGACAACGTCGTCGAGTTCCGCAAACCTCCTCGCTCGGGCGAGCGCCGGTCGTCTTGAGGGACGCCCCTGGACATCAAGGTTCGATTCGGAAGTGATCCTTGAAAAGATAAAGATCGCCAACGAAGCCCTTGCAAGACGGGTGCCCCGTTGTCACGTTGAGACGAACGAATCCGCTACCGACGTCCTCCAACCGATCGAAGGAAACAATGGCATCCTTGGGAACAAGGCACCATTGCGCGCGTGCGAGGTCTTTGAGCTGCTTGGGCTCACGGCGCAGATGGGCTCCTCCAACGTTCACCTTGTCGAGCGCCACGGCTTGTCTCGGTTCGCTCGGCGCAGGTGCGGCTACTTCGCCAAGCAGCGAGAGCAAGCGCGACTGCTTAATCCACAACGCCTTTTTGCCCGCGCCATCGACCATGACCTTGTACTCGATGTCGATTCCATAGGGAGTGACGTCGCCCTTGGCTCGTTGCCGATCCACCATGAAACCGTGGAGTTTTTGGGAGGCGCGCTTGAGCTCGAGGACGAGGTCCTTGGTCGCGGGGTCGGCCCTCGAGGCGCTCGGCGCGAGGAAAACGTCGCCAAGGTTGGAGCGCGAGTTTACGACGAGGGCGTCGAGCTTTTCCTCGAGGAAAGAGAACGACTCCGGAATCTGGCCGTCTTCGGGGTTCGTCACCGACGCCTCCCCTTTTTGGGCGTTGACCCATGTGGAGAACCCGTCCTTCGTGGCTCGCGCCACCACCACTCCGTTGGAATCCTCGTTCTTGAACGCCGGATTGATGAGGATAGCGATCGCAACCTGACTGTGTTTTATGCCGAAATGCTCGCGCTCCCAAAAGGCGCGCTCGAGCCACAGCGACGACACCACTCCTAGGAGCTTTTTGACCATTTTTGCGTCGTCGTCGGCGACGTTGAAGCCGTCGGACTCGTAGAGACCGGCGCCATTGAACTGCGGCAAATCTTCTGAGTTGGTGGAGCTGCGGAAACGGATGCGCGCCACGCCGGGCATCTTGGCGATGACGCCGCGAATGGACTTTACGACTTCCGTGGTCGCCGAGGCCGGCGTCTTCTTTGTGATGGCCTCGCGGATGGCAGCCAAGCGCGCGTCTATGTCATCGGGGGAGAGCGTACCCTTGTCTCGGAGCAGCTCATCGACGAGCTTCTGCGCTCCCGAGGCGTCGGCGACCTTGCCGTAGAAGCCGAAGCCGATTGCGAACCCGGGCTTCACGAGCGTCCCGCCAAGAAGCTTTTGGATGGCGGCGTAGTTGGAGGCCTTGGCTCCGATGACGGCGAGTTCAACATCGGCAGCAGGCGCCGAAGCGAACTCCACGGCCGTGGCGATGCGTGGGTCGGGCAGGGTGATGTCGACCGCCACGTTGGCGCGCGCCTCCCACCACGCGGTGGCCTCCGCTTGGGAAACTTCCCTCGCGTCTATGGTTCCGTCGGACTTGGCCTCAAGACGCACAAGCTTGCCGACGAGCGCGTCGAGGCCTCGAATCATGCCGAGATTGGGAGTCGCTATGTTCACCGTACCGCGATTCTTGGCCAACAGGTTCACGTGGGAGAGGGGCGTCTGCGGTTCGAGCGTGACGATGCCAGCCACCGGGGGAACGCGTTCGGGCGTGTCCTCGAAGATGGCCACGTGCCGCGGCGTGAGCCGTTCCGAAGGCGCTCCCGACTTCACGAGTCTCAACCACCCAACGCCCACGCCGGGATTGAGCACGCTCACGAGGCTCGCGCCCGCGGCGGCGATCATCCCGTTCTCGGTCATGGTCGTCATACCCGCGGCGTGGATCTTTCCCAGATTCGAGACATGCGGACGTCGATGCGTGGGCAGCGGGTTGTCGTAGGCCAGGATGAGGGGCTCGCCACCGCCGGGGAACAGCGTGCGGCCCACGATGGACTTCGTGGCATTGAGCAAGGAGACCATCTCGTCATCGGTATCCTTGAAGGCGTAGCGGCGCATCTGAAGGACCCAGTTAAACGTCTTTCCTTGATGGGCGATGGGCTTGGCGCGGAAGTCGAAAGCAAGAAAAGGCATGTAGCGCCGGTTCGCGGGATACTGCACCTCGCTGAAGAAGTTGTTTTCGGTGTAGCTCGCGCCTCGGCCCAGCGCGTTGACGGTGTATCCGTAGTGGCCGTCGAAACGCGTGGTGTCGATGACGTGCACCTGCGGGTTCGGCGCGCGAACCTCGGCCACAAGGCCTTCCCAAGTCGGAATTTTTCCGTGGCTCACGAACTGCAACGCGCGCGCCTCGACGTCGCTGAGCTTGCGCAGAGTGCCCGCGACGTCTCCGAGGACGTCCACACGCGCGCCCGCGTTCACCGCGTTCATGGTGGTCGCAGTGCCATTGTGGTTTCGAGTGCGGCAAGCCGGAATCGCTGCGAGGGCCAAGACAGCCGAACTGGCGAGCGCCGCGAGGATGAACCTCTCGAAGAACGAAGCGTGGGACGCGCGTTTCATGGAGGAGACCTCGTGGGGAAAAGGACGATCCTCCAAGGGTAAATACCACCGTTCCTTGCGGTCAACCGTGGGCAGATTCTGCCGTCCTAGCCCCGACTCGGCATGTCCGGGAGCCGACCTTCATGCGTCCCTTTGGACACGGGACGCCATCGCTTCAACAGAAGCGAGTTCGTGACCACGCTCACGCTCGAAAAGGCCATGGCCGCGCCGGCCACGACGGGGGAAAGGAAACCGGCCGCCGCCAACGGGATGCCCACCACGTTGTAGACGAAGGCCCAAAACAGGTTCTGACGGATCTTCGCGTACGTCTTGCGCGAGATATCGAAGGCGTCGGGCACGAGCAGGAGTTCGCCGCGCATGAGCGTGATGCCTGCGGCGTGCCTGGCCACGTCGGTGCCTGTGGCCATGGCCAGGCCCACGTGCGCGGCTGCCAACGCGGGTGCGTCGTTGATGCCATCGCCCACCATGGCGACGCGTCGCCCGGTGGCGCGCAGCGTCTCCACGAACTTGACCTTGTCGCCGGGCAGGACTCCCGCCTCGAAGGCATCGAGACCGAGCTCCTTCGCCACCCACGCAGCCGCGCCCGCGTTGTCGCCGGTGAGCATGACGCAATGGATGCCGCGGCCCCTCAGACGCGAAATCGTTTCCTTGGCATGTGGCTTGATGGTGTCGGCGAAGCCGAGCAAGCCATGCACCGTCCAGTCACCGCCCTCCGCCGGGCGCGAAAAGAGCAACGAAACGGTAAGACCCTCCGTTTCCCAGGCCTGCGCCACGTGATCGATGTTGGTTCGCGAGAGGAGATTGAGATCCTCGAGCAGGCGCCGGCTCCCGAGCACGAACGTGCGATGGCCCAAACGTCCCTCCACGCCCCTTCCCGGGAGCGCGCGCATTTCACTGCCTGCACGCGCGACGAGTCCTTCCCCTTCGGCACGCGCGACGACGGCCTTTGCGAGCGGATGATCGCTGGCGCGCTGGAGCGAGAGCGCGTCCACGAGAAGTTCTCGTTCGGTCGTTTCCAGTGCCTGCAGGCGTTCGATTCGGGGTCGCCCTTCGGTGAGGGTGCCGGTTTTATCGAACACGACCGTGTCGATACCATGAGCCACCTCGAGCGCCTCGGCATCTTTGATGAGGATGCCTTGTCGCGCGGCGAGCCCGGTTCCCACCATAATGGAAGTCGGTGTTGCGAGCCCGAGAGCGCAGGGGCAGGCGATAACCAGCACGGCCACCGCGTTGAGGATCGCGGCTTGGGCATCGCCGGTAGCCGCGGCCCAGACCACGAACGTAACAAGGGCAACCACCAGCACCACGGGCACGAACACCGCACTCACGCGGTCGACGAGGCGTTGGATAGGGGCCTTGCGTCCCTGCGCGTCTTCCACCAGGCGAATGATGCGCGCGAGCGTCGATTCCGCAGCCGTGGCGCTCACGCGAACGCGCAGGGCCCCTTCGCCATTGAGCGATCCTCCCGTGACTTTGGAACCGGGCTCTTTGGCCACGGGCATGCTTTCGCCCGTGAGGAGCGACTCGTCGGCGAAAGTCCTCCCTTCAACCACGACGCCATCCACCGCGATGCGCTCTCCGGGCTTCACCACGAGCGTTTCGTTGACGGCCACCTCGTCGGGAGAAACGGCGATGAGCGCGCCGGATCGCTCCACGTGAGCAACCTCCGGACGCAACGCCTGCAGCGCGCGGAGCGCCTCGGTGGTTTGGCCCTTGGCCCGTGCCTCGAGCCATTTCCCCAAAAGGACCAGCGTGATGACGACCGCAGAACTCTCGAAATAAAGATGCATGGCGTGATCGGGACCATGCACGAACACCATGAGCCAAACGCTTAGGGCGTAGGCGGCCGTGGTGCCCAATGCCACGAGGAGGTCCATGTTGCCGGTGAGCGCGCGCAACGCACCCCAGCCGGCCTTGTAAAAGCGCGCCCCGAGCCAGAATTGCACGGGCGTGGCAAGCGCAAGCTGCACCCATGCGGATGCCATCCATTCCACACCTAGAGGCCCAAGGAACATGGGGAGGACGAGCGGGAACGACAGGAGAGCCGCGACGACGGCATGGCGCGCGAGTAAGCGCGCACGCGGGTCGGTACGGTGCGAGTCGGTACGGTTTGGGTTTGCCGTCGTTTGGGGGCTCGGAACTTGGCCAGGTGCCGCACCCGCTGCGTTATCCAAATTCAAGGGTGAGTTCACGCGGCCTTCGTATCCCGCCTTGCGGATGGCCGCGAGTACGGCGCTATCGGTGGCGATGTGAGGCAAGACCTCCACAGTGGCGCGCTCCGTAGCCAAGTTCACGGAGGACGCGATGACCCCTGGCACTTTGGATAAGGCCTTCTCCACGCGGGCCACGCAGGATGCGCAGGTCATGCCTTCGACGGAAAACTCCCGGTTCGCGCGCACGACGCCATAACCCGCCTTCTCGATAGCCGCCAGGGCGTGCTCTAGGGCGCCGATGGAGGAAGCGAACATGACGGCCTCTTCCGTCGCGAGATTAACCGCAGGCGCTTCGATTCCTTCCACTTTACCGAGAGCGCGTTCGATGCGGGCGACGCAGGAAGCACAATTCATCCCTGTGATGCCGAGGCGATAGGTGACAGTGACTGAGTTGTCCATGGTGACCTCGAGCACGACGCCAAATCACGCGAGAAACCTCTTCACCTACGGAATTTTTTGTCTTCCAATCCGATGATTTAATCAATGGGCCGCGGAATGAAGACCGCGGGCACTGGACTCCCACGCGCGTCCAGCTTCCCCACGCGCAGAGCGCCCACGACCCCGAGGAAGAGTTCCTGGCTCAAGTCTGCCGCGGCGGCGGGGCGTTTGGCGATGTCCCAATCGTACGTATCCTTTCGCATTGCCAAGGGCACACGCTCGGCGTCGGCTCGCGCAGCGAAGACTCCTTCGAAAGCGTCCATGTCCGAGTAGTAGCGATTAAGGTAACTCTCGAGGTTGGCGTCACCGGGAACGGGAAGGGCCCCATCCTCGTCGCGGTGGAAATAGGTCGCCAACACCTTACGGGGGAACGAAGCCTTGCGCCCTGGCTTTCCAAAACGCGCCGCAACGCCACGCGGCGTCCAGCCCGCCTCGCGAGCTTCGGCCGCGCGCGCGAGTTGGAAGTGCGTGAGGGGCCAGGCCGTCGTTTCGGGATTGGTCCAACCGCCCAAAATGACTAACCCTCGTTGCGACGCTTCACCCAGCGTGAAGGCCCCGTCCTGCGCGGCGTCGGTCGTGTCGGCAGCAGGGGAAGCGTCGTCGACAACAACGGTGTGGGGATCCCAAAGTGCGCGCACTCCAAGGGTCGTTAAGGGTGCCGCCACGAGCCGCTGGTTTTCGGGCTCGGCCAGACTCGGACGTAGGAGTTCGGCCAGCGTCGTCACCTCCGCGAGCACGAAGTTGCGGGTATCTGCCTCGTCTTCCCGCACCGCGGCGCGGAAGGCGGGCGAAGCCAGAAGCGTGCGCAGGGTTTGGCCGTTGGCGAACACGACCTTGCGCGCACGCGGGAACGCGGGGGGGTGAGCTTCCACGGGGACGCGGCCTTCCTCATCGAGATCTTCCAAGAGCGCGAACGCCGTTGTGAGGAAACCGTCGGGTGCGGGCGTACGGGCAAGATAGGCGTCGGCGCGCGCGTTCCACGACCAGACGTCAAAACCCAAACGCTTGAGCATGAGTCCACTTACGGCGGCCTGCTGTCCCTTTAAAAACCGCTCGGCGGCGGCATGCGCGCGCGAGCCTGGCAGGGGAAGAAACGACTCCGCGAAGTACTCGACGAGATCGCTCACACTGCGGGGCACCGAAGGGAGCTCTGCCCCTCCGCCCACGGGAATCTCGAGATCCTCTGCGCGCAGGTTCGCCGCTAGGAGGACCCGCCTCGCGAACACATGCCGAATGAGATTCTCGCCATACTGGCTCTTCCACCAGGATCCGCGACCGTTATCTTCGGGCAAGAGATGGCGCGCCGCGGATGCCGCCTTTTCATCGGCCCCGAAGTCCGCGGCCATGGCGAGCACGCGGAGCGCGCGCGCGAGCAAGCGGAGATCGTCGGCGGTGAAACGCGCCGGATTGGGCACCGGGCTCGACCAGCCCAGCGCGGAATTCCCGAGAAGGGCGGCCAGTAAAGTGACAGTCCCGGCGGCGGAGCTGCTGCCGGCCAAGCAACTCACGTCGAAACGCTCGGCAGTGCCTCCGTTCGACTCTCGGGCGGCCGCGTCGAAGGACTCCGAGAGCCAGCCCAAGCTCGCGGCCCAGTTGAAGCCGTTTCCTTGGCTCGTATGGCACAGAGACACGAGCGGGGCGCAGAGCGGGGCGCCAACCGCATGGGTCGGCGTCAGAGTGAGGCCGAGGCTGGGGAGCACCGCCAAAGGTGCGAGGAACGAACTCAGGCGCATGGGTTCTCTCCCTAGAGCCGGCATCCGCGAACGGAGGCGGCCGTGGTGGTTGGGGGGGACGGCTGCATCCTTCCTGTTTGCCGGGAGTTTTTCAAGGCTTGAAGGCACCCGCCATTGGTGCCGCGGTCTAGGGGCAATCGAGACTCTCGGTGCGAGTGCTTTTGGCCTCGGCCAGCCCCGCCGCTTCTATCTCCTTGAGGAAGGCGGCGTACCATCGGACAATCCCCTTCACGCAGCAAATTTGCGCGACATTCGGGTCCGGTGCCGAATAACGTAGGCACCGCCGGCGCAACTCCGCGGGGAAGTCGCCGTAAGCGTATATGCCCTCGAAGCGAACCCGCTGCTCGGCAACTGGCTTCTCGGTGTCGTCGACGCCCGCACGTGGCAGCCGCTCGTGGGCGCAGGAAAGCAATCCGAAAAAGCAGATGGCGAACAGTGGTGCGGAAAGAGGACGCAACAAACGGGCTAAATCGTGGGGACTCATGGGTCGTTCCTTTCGAAAGGGAGTCGCGTGCGCGGATTCCCAGACGATGCACCACCCGTGCCAAGCGGCAGAGGACTTCCGCCCGCTGATTCTGAGACGTTGCGCGACCAAGGAGCTGTCCAAAGACTAGGCGCCCCAACGATCGTTTGAAATCGGCGCAAGATCGGCGCTCGTCGGCAGCAAGATGTTCATCTGTTACGTTTGGCACGAGGGTTGATGAAAGGGGGTGCACAAGGGAGGTATCGACCAAATGAAAACTCCGAATCGCTTCGCGGCCGCCACCAGCCAGCCGGGCGACCCCGTTCCACACCGGACGAGGCCACATTCCATCGGAACGCAAGAGGCTTGCTCCGACCCCTCCGCCCCCTCCGCTCCCGCCTGCGCCACGCGAGACGCGTACGAGCGGTACTTTGCCCTCGTTGCGTTGGTCATTCGCGGCTTCCGCTTGCCTGGCCCCGATGTCGAGGAAATCCTCCAGGAGGTGTTTCTCTCGTTCTTCCGCCACTGCGAATCCATCGCGCCCGCAAAACGCAAGGCATGGCTGTGCGCCACGGCTCGAAACAAGTCGCTCGATCGCATGCGCCGCCTCGCCGTGCGCAACGAAGTGGAGTTGGGCGAGGAGGAATCCAAACGCACGGCCCTCAGCGCGTCGCGAGCTCTGGCTTTAGCGCGCCAGGAGACGATCGAGCGAGCGCTCGAGGGCCCGGCCGCCAAGCCGTTGACCCTGCTCCACGAGCACTACTTCGACGGCAAACCCGTTGGTGAGATGGCGCGGGCGCGCGGCTTGAAGGTCTCGACGGTCACGTCCGCACTGTGCCGACAACGCAAGCTGTTGGCGCGCCAGATCCGCGAGGCCGGCGATGGCGAGACGTAGAAGGTACTTTCTGCCGGGCCGTGTCCTTGGCGGGAGGCAGCTCCGGACGTGTGCCACCAGGCCCAAACGCTGGACACTCGGCCGGGGGGAGGAAGCCATGATCGTCACCGCTCGCGACGGGACCGTGTACATCTCCGGCGAAATAGCCAACAGCGAAGGCGTCGATGCGCTCCTCGAACAGTTGAACGTGGCGCCCACACCCGTGCGTTTGGACTCGGCGGGCCTCTCGCGTGGCAACAGCCGCGGCCTCTTCGCGCTCGCCACTGCGCTCCGGACGCGCGGCGCACCGCCTCTGCGGCACGTGAACGTTTCTCTCTTCTTGGCGCTCCAATTTTCCCTCGCGCCGACACTTCTGCGCCCGGAGGACGACATCGAGTCGGCAACCTTCCGCGTGGTGTCGCCAAGCGATGAAGTCCTCGACGTGGTCCTGCGCCCGGGCCTCGATTTTCCGTGGCGGACGGACTACGTAGGCTTCAACCCTCGGTTCACGCGCGACGGCGTGACTTACGAGCTCGAAGGATTGGCCGAGGACGTGTTCGCGATCTTCGCCGTCATCGCGGCCCGCGTGGCGGGTGCCGCGTGAAGATCCTCGTCTACGCCGCGGGAGAGCGCGCTCGGGCGACCATGGAGAACGCCTCCATCGCCGCGCACCTTTGCGGTCTCGAGGCTCGTGCCCTGGATTCGGAGAAGTCGCTCGCCGATGAGGTGCGTGCCCTCGAGGACAGGGAGTTACGTTATCTTCTCGTGACGGGCGTTGGGCAACGCCTGCTCGCCAAGTCCATTTTGCGCGAGACGGCATTCTGCAAGACGGCGGTCATCCTGTGCGAGGAACCCCTCACTCCCGGTGCGCGCGAGGATCTCGTCGACGCGGGCTGCGTTCGGCATCTCGTGCCTTGGACTCGCGACCATGCCGCCACACTCGCGCCCACGCTCCATCGCCTCGCGTTCCCCGCCGCTTGGCCCCTGACACGCACGCTCGGATTCCCCACGGTGGAGGGCAGTGTCCGCGTGACCTCCCACCACGACGTCATCCGGTTCAAAGCCGACGTGGAGCGGGAAGTTGCGCTGCTCACGGGGCTGTGCCCACGCGGCGTTCGCGAAGGCATCATCCAAAGAACCCACCAGGTCGTCGATGAGCTTTCGGACAACGCCTTACGTGCCTTGCTCCGCGAAGGTAACGACGAAAGCTACCTTCTTTCGCCTTGGGACGCGCTCGAACTGCGCTATGCCTGCGACGGACGGAGCCTCGGCGTTTCGGTCACCGACCGCGTCGGGAGCCTCGAACCCTGGACGTTCTTTCGCGCCCTCTTCGGCGTCTCGGGCGCGGGGAGGCGAAGCGACGACGGCGAACGTTCACTTGGCATAGGCCTGCGTGCCACCTTGGCCATGTCTTCGGAGGTCCGCGCAAGCGTTTCACCCGGTTCGTCCACATGCGTGCAAGCCTACCTGCCCTTCGAACGAACCCTCAAGGAGTTCGCAACGCAGCCCAAGCGCGTCGAGTACTTCTCACCATGAGTTCGCGCGTCATCGAAGCGACGAGGCGACTGTTGGAGAAGAGCGAGGGCGCGCTCGACGCCCTCGCCCTCGCCGAATTGGCGCGCGCGGCCGAGACACTTCTCCAGGCGGTGCGCGAGGCCGCTCCCCTCGTGGAGTTGGCCGAAACATCCGCGGCCATGGCCACAACGCCATCCCTCGCTCCCCTCGATGAGGGGATCCCCGAAACGGTCGCCCCGCACCTCGTAGGCCGTGCCCGGACATTCGTGCGCCTGCGAGAACAACTCCCCCTCATCGCTGCGTCGGATGCTCCGGTGCTCGTGCTAGGCGAGAATGGCACGGGCAAGGAGGGTGTGGCGCAGGCGGTGTATGAACTTTCCAAGCGCGTGGACAAGCCCTTTCTGAAGGTCAACTGCGGAGCGCTCCAGGACACTCTCCTCGAGAGCGAGCTGTTCGGCCATGTGAGGGGCGCGTTCACGGGAGCCGTCGCGCAAAAGGAGGGATTCTTCGCGCGCGCCAACGGTGGAACGCTGTTCCTCGACGAGCTTGGGGACATGACACCGAGCATGCAGGTCAAACTCCTTCGGGTGCTCCAAGAGGGAACGTTCGTCCCCGTGGGCGGCACGAGGGAGATGAAGGTGGACGTACGCATCGTGGCCGCCACGAACAAGGACCTCCCCACCCTCGTAAAGGCCGGTGCGTTCCGGGAAGACCTCTACTACCGGCTCAACGTGATTCCCATCCACCTTCCACCGCTGCGAGAACGCAGGGACGATGTTCCCTTACTCGCTCAGGCTCTTTTGCGTCGTGCCATGGCGAAACGTGGCATCCCGGGAGTCAAGCGCTTCACGCGTCGCGTCATGGACGTTTTTGCGCGTTACCCTTGGCCTGGCAACGTGCGCGAACTCGAAAATGTCGTGACTCGCATGCTCGTTTTTGCGGGAGCGGATGGTGTCCTCGACACGGCGCTCATTCCGGTGGAGTACCAGCCCGCCGAGGTCGTTGCCCAAGAAGGCGTTGGACGCCCCCCCGCTTGGGGAGGCTCCGAGCCCATGCGCGCCCTCGATCTCAGCCCCGGACTCGAGGCCCTCCTCGCGGTCTACGAAGCCCGCATCATCCGCGAGGCGCTCGATCGATCCGGCGACAACATGAGCGCTGCGGCGCGCCTCCTGGGAATCACGCAACCCGGAATCAAGAAGAAGATGGACCGGGTCGGCGTCCGCTTGAAGTAGGGCCGCACGACAGAACGTCACGTCCGGGGGACGAATCGTCCCTCGGTCCCGCGAGGAAGGTAGCCCGCGGCCCGGGCCTTCTCCCAGAGCCCCTCGCGGAACTCAGGGTGAGCCACGCGAACGAGCGCCATGACACGCTCCGCCACACTGCGCCCGCGCAGTTCAGCCACACCCCACTCCGTGACGATGGTATCGACGTCGTTGCGCCCAATGGAAACCTTGGCGCCTGGTCGTAGCTCGAAGACGATTTTGGAGTCCCCCCGTGCCGAAAGGGAACGGAAGGCAAGGATTCCACGCCCTCCGCGGGATCTCTGCGCCCCCACGTGCGTGTCAGCCGCACCGCCCACGCCGCTAATTTCGGAGTGGCCGATGGATTCGGAGCAGACCTGGCCGGTGAGGTCCATTTCCACGCAGGTATTGATGGAGTGCATGAGGGTATTTTGCCCCACCACCCAAGGATCATTGACGAACGAGGCGGGATGGAGTTCGACGCCCGCGTTTGCGTTGACGAAGTCGTACAGACGCTGTCCCCCCAGGACGAACGCACCGACCACCAATCCTTGCCAAACACTCTTGCGCGAGCCGTCCACCGCCCCGGACTCCACGAGATCGACGATGGCGTCGGAAACGAGTTCGGTGTGCACGCCCAAGTGTTTCTTCTTGCGGAGGAAGTGTCCCACGGCATCGGGCACCGCGCCGATGCCCAATTGGATGGTGGCGCCATCCGGGACGAGACCCGCGACGTGCTCAGCCACTTGCCTGTCGACGTCGTCGGGCATGCTCGGGCTCAGATGCGGGAGCTCGGCGACGTGCTCCACCGTGGCATTCACGCGTCGAGCGGGAAGGCTCGTGGCTCCGCGCGTGCGGGGCATGGCAGGGTTCACCTCCAGAATGACCATGCGCGCCATCTCCGCGCACTCGGTCTCGTAACAGGCTCCCAGGCCCAAGTTGTAGTTGCCATCTTCGTCGGGTGGCGCACTGGTTCCCCAGAACACGTCGATGGGACCGCGCGTTCGCAGGTTCCGGCTCCACTGCGAAAGGTGCTGCGGGACGTATTGCACTTCGCCGGAACGAACACGCGCCCGGATAGCGGACGTCAGGAAAAACGCGTTGAATGTGGCGTCCCCCGGGGCTTCGAAGCACGGATGGTCGCGGTTGGGGTTGGCGCAAAACACATTGACGCGCCCCAAACGCGGGAGATGGTTATGCAAGCGCGAAAAGAACCCCTGGGGTTCGGCGGCCGCCATGGCGGTCACGATGGTCGCGTTGGGTGGCAGCAGGAGGAGGGCCTCGTCCAGAGACAAAAGAGCGGGCTGAGTCATGAGTTCCTCGGGCGATGTGGATGCGTCCGTCGCGCCCCTAGCAAGCTCGATGCCAACCACAACTCTTTTTTCGCCCCCCTCCTCTCCTGACCGTTAGTCCAACGGCAGGACCTCACTCACTTGTTCCGGCACAAAAACCACTGCGGGCGAGCGGCGACGCGACTGGAGCCTCCCGAAGACCGTTTCGAGCGCCGAGGTGAGCTTGCCGGTGACAATCGCCACTCCGGCTTCGATTTGGTCGGCCTGGGCGTGCACCGCTACCGGCGCTTGTCCAGCCACCGTGGCCACGGCGGAGACGCGGATGTCGTTGTCACGGACCTTGGGTCCGTTCTCATCGGTCACGTAGATCTCGACGCGAGTCACCTGCGGCGCAAAACGCCCGAGCGCGTCGAGGACGTCGATCTCCACACTGCGGATGAAAGCTTCGTCGCCCTTGATGCGGTTGTCGGTCTTGAACAGGACCTGCATGCGGAACCTCCTGTCTGGTGGCGCGCCGCCCTCGCATCAGCCGCGATGCGGGTCGCCACGAGAGAGGTTACGCCAGGCGCCAAGCGCGCTCAGGGCAACAAGGAGATCGACCGGAAATTGTACCTTGTGCATGGGCAGACGACATGGCAGCGTGCCGGCGCACCGAGGAGGCGCCGTTCATGATTCCAATCACTTGTTACGCTCCCGAAACCCATCCCGATCCCTGTTCCTTCTACGAACAGTGCGTTGAGGCCACCCAACCTTGCGAGGGAGGCCGGCGCCGCGACGTCTACGCCGTTTCCTACGGCTTCAAGTATTGCTCCCGCTTCACGGGGCTCGCGGCATCGGGCACCGTTTCGGGCCAGGGCAGGGAATGGATCACCTCTACGCGCTCCTGCCTCCAGGAAGCTCTTGTTCCCTTCTTGCCCGGCGGTACGGAAGTGGGTGCGACCTGCAGTGAACTCCGCGCCGCAGCCTTCCAGAGCCACCCGTTTTGCTACGTGAGCGCCTCGCCGTCGTTCTGTCGCCTGCCGGTGTCCGACTACGGCCCCATTCTCAAGCTCTATGAATTGCCAGACATGGTGACACCCGAGTCCATTGCGCAGATGATTTCCGTCGTTGACGGATGCCTGAGGAATTGGGCTGGCCGCGACAAACTCGCCAAAGATGACTCCCGTCGCGCTGAAGTGCTGCGCGCGTGGAGGAACCGTAGCTCTGGTAAACCGCAAAAAAAGTGAACGCGCCGCCTCGAACCGCGGGTGTTCTTACTCGCTTTTAAGCGCCGCGATCACCACGCGCATCAGGGCCAAGTTCGAGGGCAGATCCGGGTACCTTGGTGCGCCGGGACGACCAAGTCCTTCAACGAAGTTTCCGATAATCTCCACGTACCCCTC
>JBIKVI010000303.1:0-5451 GCA_044356935.1 Silvanigrellaceae bacterium
GATCCAGCCGAGGCCGTGCCATGCGGCGTGGCCGGAGCCGTATGCGGTGTTTGCGCGCGTCAGGCGATGAGTGGCGTTCCCTTCGCCTATCACGATCTCGTCGGGACGCAGGAACTCCCAGCGGGCCGACTTCCGAGTTCCGATGACCACGACTTCAAATTGGTTGTCGGCGCCATGAATCGTTTTCGAGAAGGATCCTGCGGCGGTGAGACCATTGGCGAAGGTGGCCGGCCGTGGCCGACGATGTACGGTGCGTATCGCGTCGTCATGGAGACTCCTCGCGGCGCAAGGGCCGGACTGGTAGAAGGAGGAATTCGGGCCGAGGCCGGCCCGCACGAGGAATACCATGACCTCCCCCGCCCGCACGCGCATCGATGAACTCCGCTGGGAGAACCGCTTCGTTCAATCGTTTCCTGGCGACCGTGAGACGCGCAACTTCACGCGCCAGGTCAAGGGCATCCTCTACTCGGAGGTCGCGCCCACTCCCGTCAATGCGCCTGCGCTCGTGGGATGGTCGGACGCACTCGCCGAGGAACTCGGAATCGTGCGCCCTGAGTCGGGCCCGTCGCTGGAAATTCTTGCGGGAAATCGCGTCGCGCCCGGGCAGCGGCCATACGCTTCGCGCTATGGAGGGCATCAGTTCGGCCATTGGGCTGGGCAGTTAGGCGACGGACGCGCCATTACGTTGGGCGAAGCGGTGTTTCACGCGGCGCGCAAGAGGGAGTTCCAGCTCAAGGGCGCCGGGCCCACGCCTTACTCGCGCACCGCCGACGGTCGAGCCGTCATGCGTTCCTCTCTGCGCGAATTCCTGTGCAGTGAAGCCATGCACCACCTCGGCATCCCCACGACCCGGGCATTGAGCCTCGTGGCAACCGGCGAACCCGTCGTTCGCGACATGTTCTACGACGGGCGTCCGCGTCCCGAGCCGGGGGCGGTGGTCTGCCGCGTGGCACCCACCTTCCTGCGATTCGGTCACTTCGAAATCCTCGCGGCATCGGGTGAAATCGAGCTCCTGCGATCCCTTGTCCGGTTCGCCATCGAGGAGCATTTCCCCGACATCGACCCGGCCTCACCCGACGCCACGGGTTTGTTCCTCGACGCCGTGGCCGTGCGCACAGCGCGCCTCATGGCCCATTGGATGCGCGTGGGATTCGTGCACGGCGTCATGAACACCGACAACATGTCTATCGTGGGCGACACCATCGATTACGGCCCGTACGGTTGGCTTGAGAGCTACGATCCGGGGTGGACCCCCAACACCACCGACGCCAAGGGACGGAGGTACCGTTACGGCGGTCAGCCCAATGTGGCTCTTTGGAACCTTGCTTGCCTTGGGCAAGCGCTCATGCCCCTTCTGACAGGCGAGGATCGCGCACGCGCGAGCTTGGAATCCTTCCAGCGCGCCTTCGGTGAGGCATGGGACGACGCCTTGGCAAGCAAGCTCGGCTTCGCGCGTCTGCGCTCGGGAGACGACGACACCGGAGCGGGAGACGACGACACGCTCGTGCGCGAGCTCCTCGGCCTGCTGCCCGAGGTCGAAGTCGATTTTACGAACTTCTTCCGCGCGCTGTGCGATTGGCCCGCGGAATCCACGCGCAACACCGAGGATGCCTCCAAGGCCTTCGACAGGCTCCTCGCGCAGACGTTCTACGTCGACACCCTCCCCGACGCCGCGCGCTCCGCTTGGCTCTCATGGCTCCTGCGTTACTCCGCACGCGCTCGTGAGGAGGCACCGAGCGATGCAGATCGCGCAAAGGCCATGAAACGCGTGAACCCCCGATTCGTTCCGCGCAACTTCCTCGCGCAGGAGGCCATCGTCGCCGCCGAAAAAGGCGACGCCAAACCTCTAGAGCGTCTCGTGCGCGTCCTCTCACGCCCTTACGACGATCAACCCGAAGATGACCTCGCCCGCAATCGTCCCGAATGGGCGCGATCGGCACCGGGATGTTCCGCGCTGTCGTGTTCTTCTTAGGCTCAACGCAGGACCCTCGATTCGAGACTTTACCCTAATGCGCGATCCAAGTTGTGCGCCGCGCTGATGAGTCCCAGATGCGTGAGCGCTTGCGGGAAGTTTCCTAATGCCTCGCCCTTGCGGCCGATCTGCTCGGCGTAGAGGCCCAGGTGGTTGCCGAAACCCAGCAGCCTCTCGAACATGAGGCGTGCCTCATCGAGGCGCCGATGATCGCTTCCGGCCGCGCGCGCCAAGGCTTCCACGAGCCAAAAAGAACACATGTTGAACGTTCCCTCGTCTCCCCCTAGCCCGTCGGTCGTCTGTCCCAGGTGGTAACGCCTCACGAGGCCGTCATACGACAGCCCGCCCGCCCGGGGGGATCGACGGATGGCTTCGAGGGTACGAGTCATGCGAGGATCGTCGGCCGCCACGAAAAGCACCAGAGGCATGAGCAGCAGGGAGGCATCGAGGGCCTCTCCGCCGAGCGTCTGGACGAAGGCGCCCTTCTCGGCGTTCCATCCCTGCTCGAAGATGGTCTCGTAGATGTCGTCGCGCTCGCGCCGCCACTCCTCGCGTGGCGCGGGGAATGATCGCTTGTCCGCAAGGCGGAGCGCGCGATCGAGGGCCACCCAGCACATGAGTTTGGAATGCGTGTGTTGCCGCGGGCCCACGCGGGGTTCCCATATGCCGTGATCGGGCCGTCGCCAGTGCTTCGCCACCCAGTCTACGACGCCGCGCACGTGCTTCCATGTGTCGTACGACAACAGCCGCCCATACTTGTTGAAGAGGTAAACGGCATCGACGAACTCCCCGAACACGTCGAGCTGGAGCTGGCCGTCGGCGGCGTTGCCCACACGCACCGGACGCGATCCTCTGTAACCTTCGAGATGCGAGAGCTCGAACTCGGGCG
Organism: Silvanigrellaceae bacterium; assembly: GCA_044356935.1. Classification (GTDB taxonomy): domain Bacteria; phylum Bdellovibrionota_B; class Oligoflexia; order Silvanigrellales; family Silvanigrellaceae; genus JADCJN01. The sequence goes on from JBIKVI010000303.1 coordinate 2,862, forward strand.
TGCGGCGATTCCCATCGAGAGTGTAGAGGATACCGAGCGGTGGCGTGTCGCCGTCGCAGGCCTCGTCGCCCTCCTTGGCGCGCGTGGCGAGGAAGTCCATAAACGCGGCGGCCTCGTCGGTGAAGCCGATCCGCATGAACGCGTAGACGGTGAAGGCAGCGTCGCGCAGCCACATGTACCGATAGTCCCAGTTGCGCTCACCCCCTATTTCCTCGGGGAGGCTGCAGGTGGCGGCCGCCACGATGCCGCCCGACGGCGCATGAGTCAGGAGCTTGAGCGCCAGCGCAGAACGACGGACGTTCTCGCGCCACCGTCCTCGGTAGGTACAGCGCGAGATCCAGCCTTGCCAGAATGCGAGGGTCTCTTCGAACAAGGAACGCGCCCGCGCTTGCGAAGGACAGTCGACGCACACGGTTTCGCCCGGCGCCAGACCATGCAAGACGAACACCGCAGATCCTCCTTCCTCCAAACGGAAACGCGCGCGCGCACCTCCCGCCGGGCCGGACTCTAGGGGGACGCTAGACTGCAACGCCAAGGTGACGCCGTCGACGCGCGAACGGAACACGACCGCGCGGCCGTCGCCCAGGATCTCGACATCGTGCTCGGCGCGCGCGTAGTCGAACGCGGGAGAACACTCGACATCGAAGCTCATGCCGCCCTGGAGAACGGTCAAGCGACGAACGATTTCCTGTCGACCGCCCGGCCCGCTCGCGCTTCCGACGGGCATGAAGTCTTGCAGCTCGGCCATTCCTTCGCCTGAGAGGAAACGAGTCATGAGGATGTTCGAATCGGGCCAGTAGTATTGACGCGCGCTCGGCCCCTCGTGGGTGGGCGACACGCGAAAGCGTCCTCCTTTCGCGTCGTCAAGGATGGCCGCGAATACGCTGGGCGAGTCGAAGCGCGGATGGCAGAACCAGTCGATGCTTCCATCGATGCTCACCAGGGCGATGGAACGCATGTCCCCTATGCATCCGTGATCTTCGATGGGTCGGTATGTCATGTTGAGCAATCCCCCTCTCGCGCACGGTAGCGCCGAGGCTCCCGCAATGCGCACGAAGTCCTGGGAATCCTCCATGAACCCTCGCGCGCGCGGGAGGACGCGCGCTAGGATGCCGACCGGGTTGCTCGCGTTCCGTTACGGGCCGCGAGCGATCCGGGAGTCAGATGTCTCTCCAAAGGAGAACTCTATGCGCACGTTACAATCGCCCCTTAGGTCCATCGTGATCGCCGCCGTGCTCGCTTCCCCGTTGGCCGCGCTGGCCACACCATCTACAGACGCTTCGCTCGACGAGGCGCAGGAGTGGGGCAATGCGGTGGTCCTGCCCGGAAACATCGCCACCGACGCGAGCGCCCTCGAGCAACAACCCTTCCCGATCCCCACGCCTTTCTACCGTTACCTCTGCTCAGCGCGCAGCCGCAGCCGCAACCTCACCTTCTTCCACTCCGCCAATAGCATTGGACAGGCGCAGTTCAGGTCTTTGTCCAAGTGCCGCTACCGGATGGACTCCTACGGCTACTACCCGGGCTACTGCCAGCTGGTGAGTTGCGTCGACCGCTTCAATTGAGGCAAGGCTAACCCGTGACAGAGTCGATGCAATTTCACATCCCCTCAACTTTACCGTCACCCAGACCGATCCGCTCCTTTAACCTGGAGGAGTCTGGACATGACGTTACACCGCATCGTTGCCTCCTTCGCCTTCATTGTGGGAACGCTGGGACCGGTGGGCATTGTGGGAACGGTCGTCATCGGCGCCACTGCCGCCTACGCCGCCGCCGACGACGACTTCGACACTTTCGGCGAGATTTCCGACGCGCCTGAAGTCGACCCCGACGAGCTCGAGGCCATGCGACGAACGCCAGCCTACAAAGCGGCGCTGCAAGCAGCCAGGAAAAAGCACTGCGACGGGCAGAGCCTCCAGTTCCCGTTTGAGTGGCGCGGGGAAATCGAGATCCACGGCTGCAGGGAAGAAAAGAGCATGTGCTACGACAACTTCAAGCTTTACAAGCCGGGCCGCGCATGGGCCTGTGGCAAGGAGTTGTGTCGATGCGATGACAAAGGCGAAGTTCACAGGTCACCGCGCAAGAAGTGAAGGGGCTCATTCCTGGACGGTTCCGATGCCTCGAATCATTGAGGATTAGGAACGCGACGGGCCCTTCCTCCCGACACCTCGACACGACCGTCGCAGCGCGAAAGAGAGCTTGGACGGTGGGCGATCAGGATGACCGTCGTCCCACGCAGGCGCCGACTGAGGACGTCCTGGATGAGCGCGTCGGTCACAACGTCCATGCTCGCAGTGGCTTCGTCGAGGAGCACGACCGGTGTTTCCAAGAGGAGCGCGCGCACCAGGCACACGAGTTGGCGCTGACCAGTGCTGAGGTTCGCGCCTCCTTCCCTCAACTCGAAATCAAGTCCCGCTTCTTGAGTACGGACCCAACTTCCCAATCCCACGTCGTCTAGCGCTTCCAGGAGCGCGGAATGTGCCGTGTCACTCTGGCTGACGGTGGAAACCGGGATACCGAGCCGGGTTCCGTGTCGGCCCGCCTTGTTGCAATGACAGCTTGCGTGACTCGTTAGCACTGATAAAAAGGG
>JBIKVI010000211.1:0-7557 GCA_044356935.1 Silvanigrellaceae bacterium
CAGGCTCAATTCGGCGACTTCACCGAGGGTGACCTGGTAGTGCACGTGCAGTACGGTATCGCCCGCTTCCGCGGGCTGGTCACCGTGAAGATCCTCGACATGAGCGGTGACTTCCTCGCGCTCGAGTACGCCGGCGCCGACAAAATCTATGTGCCCGTGCACAAGTTCAATCTCGTGCAGAAATACGTGGGTGCTTCGCGCGACGACAATTCCGTCCTCGACTCACTTAAGAAGGGTGATTGGGAGAAACGCAAGCAGCGCGCCAAAGTCGAGGCCGAGAAGCTCGCCAAGGAGCTGCTCGAGCACCAGGCCAAGCGCGCTATGACGCCGGGGCACGCTTTTGGGTCCCCGGGCGAGGACTGGATGTCGTTCTGCGCGGCGTTCCCTTACGACGAGACCCCCGACCAGCTCAAGGCGGTGGCCGAGATCATGGCGGACATGGCGCGTCCCAAAGCCATGGACCGCCTCCTGGTGGGCGACGTTGGCTTCGGCAAAACAGAAGTCGCCTTCCGCGCGGCGTTCCGTTGCGTGCTCGATGGGAAGCAGGTGGCTTGGCTCGTGCCCACAACGGTGCTTTCCCACCAGCATTTCCGGTCTGCCCTTGAGCGGTTCAAGGGATTCGGCGTGGAAATCGAGGTGGTCGACCGCGCGGTGTCGGCTGGGGCTCAGTCGAAGATCCTGGAGCGCGCCAAGCGGGGAGAAATCGACATCCTCATTGGCACGCACCGTATCCTTTCCAAGGACGTGGCGTTCCGCGACCTCGGCCTCTTGGTCGTCGACGAGGAGCAGCGCTTCGGCGTCCTGCAAAAGGAGAAGATCAAGCAGATGAGTTACGGCGTGGACGTGCTCACCATGACCGCCACGCCCATTCCACGCACCCTGCAAATGGCCATGATAGGCCTGCGCGAGCTCTCGCTGCTCACGACCCCGCCCAAGGCCCGCTTGGCGGTCAAGACCTTCGTGTGCCCGTTCGAGGAGGGTATCGTACGCGACGCCATCGCGCAGGAGTTCGCCCGCGGCGGCCAAGTCTTTTATGTGCACAATCGAGTGGAGGATCTGCCCGCCGTGGAGCAGTACCTCAAGGCGCTCGTCCCGCAGGCGCGCATTTGCGTGGGCCACGGCAAGCTCCCCCAAAAGGAACTCGACGCCACCGTCATCGAGTTCCTCGAAGGACGCCACGACCTCTTCCTGTGCACCACCATCATCGAATCGGGCATCGACATGCCGGGGGTGAATACCATCCTGGTGCAGAACGCCGACAACTTCGGCCTCGCGCAGCTCTACCAGTTGCGCGGCCGCGTGGGCCGTCGCTCGACGCGCGGCTATGCCTACTTTCTCACCTCCGAAGGCATGCGCGACGAAGACGAAGGCGCGCGCCGGCTCGATATTCTCAAGGAACACCAGGATCTCGGCAGCGGTTTCGTCATCGCCAGCCATGACCTCGAAATGCGCGGGTCGGGCAACGTGCTAGGAGACGATCAGAGCGGACGCGTGATCGATGTGGGGCTCGAAACCTATTCGCAGATGCTCGACGACGCCATCCGCCAGCTCGGCGGAATGAAGGTCACAATACAGAGGGACGTCGAGATCCAGGTTCCGCTCGTGGCGCGCATCCCCGACGACTACATCGAGAACGCCCGCGAGCGCCTGCGCGTCTATCGTCGTTTCTTCGGCACGCGCACCGAGGAGGCGCTCGCCTCGCTCGTGGCGGAGTGCGAGGATCGCTTCGGTCCCCTGCCCGAGACCGTCAAGAACCTGTCGGAATTAGCTCGCGTGAGGCGTTGGCTTGTTACGATCAATGCACTGAGTCTAGCCGTGGGTGATGACTGCACGGAACTCAGGCTCTCGCAAGACGTTCTGCAGGCCAGGGACGACGATTCCGCGGAGAAGCTGTTCAAACGCATCCTGGACGTTTGCAACCGTCACATGAAGGGCGTGAGACTCACGCCCGACGGCAAGCTGCTTTTCAATCTTCGCAAGCGTCATTTCGCCCCGCCGAACACCGAGAGCGCATTGAGGGAACTCAAGAAGCTGCTGAGCTTGCTGGCGGGAGAAGCGCATGAGGGAACGACGGGATAGGGCCCCCAACACGCGTGCGCGCGTCCTAGCGCCCATCTGCGCCGCATTGCTGTTCGGCCCTTTCTGCACGCCGGCCTTGGCGCAGATTGGAACGCCCGCGGGTGGCGCCGGGTCCGGGAGTTCGCTCCCCGGAGTTCCCAATGTGGTGCCGCGTTCTGACAAGCCATTCCTGCGTGAGCAGGAACGCGCACGTCGCAAGGCTTTGCGGGGCAAGAAGCCCGTTGCCTCGGACGCGCTCCCTGGCGGCGACGTTGCCGACGAGGAGTCCGATGGGGCCCTTGAGCCGGGAGAGGCGCAGAAGGCTGGAGCTCAAGGCGATCTCGTGGATGGGCTGCAGCTCCCGAGCGTCAACCCTGTTGACCCGAAGACCGGAGAGTCGGTGAAGAACGCCGAGGGCGCGGCGCAGACCAACGCGTCGCTCTTGCCGCGCCTTGAACTCGCGCCTCCACCCGGGATAGCCGCCTACCTCGGACAAAACCTCGTCCTCACTGCGAAGCTCCGCAACATCCCCGGCGCCAAGGTCCCGAGCCTCATCGCATGGGTCCTGGGCGGAAAGGTGATCTGTACGAAGGAACGTTGCGAGGTTCCGCTCGACGGGAAGACCCTCGGTACCGGCACCTCCTCGCTCATGATCCTCGCCTACAACGCCTACGGTTCCACGATGACCCGCCACGTGGTGCAGGTCCTGCGTTCCAATTGGAATCCCTCGAAGGTGTTCAATCCCGAATTCAAGAGGGAGGAGCGCACGGTGTCCGTGGACCCCGACGTCCCTCCCGCCTCTAGGGACCGTGCCCGCGTCTACATGGTCCGCGGCAACGCGGTTCACGCCTATCCGGACTACCTGAGCGTCGTTGGCACCGTCCCGCGTCCGTTCGACTTCCGCGGTCGGCTCAAGACCCAGAACGTGGCCGTCACGCGCATCCAGGATCCCGCCACTGGGGATTGGTTCGCGCTAGGTTTCACTGACTTGGCCTTCGCAAAGGATGCTTCGGGTGCCAAGGTGGCGTCTATGCTCAAGGGCGGCATGCGCATGCACTCCCTGGGCACGGCCGTTCGAAAGGCCGGCGACAGGCGTTGGGCCGAGGCCATCGTCGTCGAGACCGCTGAAGTCAAGGTAACGCCTTCGGAAGGTGGAGACGTCTACGTGACGCGCCTCGGGCCCGGCAAGAAATTCCAGGAAAAACGCGCGGCGCGCAAGAGCGGCGAGGCGTTGCCCAAGGAGGAGATGGCCTCAAGTCGCGTCGTGGTTCTCGCAGGACAGGCTCGCATCACCATGGTCAAGGTCGAAAAAGGACGGCCCAAAGAAGTAAGCCTGCCCGCGGGAGTCGAGTTCATCGTTTATGAGGACGGTTCCGTCGCACCGCTCGCGCGGCCCAATCCAAAACGAATGGAAAAGCTCATGCCCATGACCGTCACGCCGGAGGAGTTGGCCGATCTGGCCAAGGCCAAGGCGAAATCGGCGGGCGTGGATCTTCCCAAGGCCCTCGCGCAGGCGGCCAAACTCGCAGAGAACGAGGATTGGTTCGAGATCATCGAGTTGGTGGCGCCCCTTGAGGATCGCGCCAAGGAAGATCCCCGGGTCAACTACTACCTTGGAATGGCGAACAAGGGGACCTATCAAATCAGCGCGGCCGAGAAGCACTTCAAGAGTGCCCTGGCCCTCAAGCCCGACTATGCCGATGCGCACTGGCAGCTGGCGCAGATGAGCCTCGAACTCAAGAAATGGGAGGAGGCCGAGCGCGGCCTCGATGGCGCCGACGCATCGCTTCCCGATGACGACCCTCGTCGCGCCGAGCTGCCTTATTACCGCGGGGTCGTTGGCTTCAACCTCAACGCGACCTTCGCGGCCCGTAACGCCTTCACCCAGGCCCTTTGGGAAACCAATCTCGACGCCGCGCTCAAGCAAAGTTCCGGCGCGTTCCTGGCAACCTTGGGCAAACGAAAGAACTGGTCGCTCGTGGCTCCGGTGGGGCTGCAATACGACCACAACGCCTTGGGGCTCTCGCCCAACGACGAGCTCCCCGCGGAGTACCCGAAACGGAACCTCGCGCGCGGATTGGCAGGAGCCATTTTCAATTGGGATACGGCGCTCTCCGCCGAGCGCAGCGGCGTGTACCTCGGCGCGGGCGCCAAAGCCATCATTCTTTACAACACGCCCCGCGCATTCAAGACACTCGACGCTTGGGTTGCGGAGGTTTCGGCTTCACAGACGTTCGTGGAAGTAGGCAAGACCGATGCCGCGAATCCAGAACCGGAAGTCTCCGCCACCAAGCTTTACCAGGCCATCACTTCGGTGTTCATCGACGGCGACCTCGCGACTCAAACGGCGACGTTGGGGGTCGGCCGCGGGCGCCTCGACGTTTCGTTGGGTTACGAGCACGACGCCAAGAACGAAGGCGACGCCTCGCGGAGCGCGGTGTTGGGCAAGCAGTCTTATGGCCTCGGGCTTTTCGCGTCGGAGTCAGGCGGGGTGTCGGTCGACGCCGACCTCCTCCTAGAGGAACGTTACCTGTTCAATACCAACGATGCCGCCGGTCACGAGATAAAGGCATCGGGGACCCCCGCAGTTTCCTTGCCCTTCTCTCCGCGGGCATCAGCGCGCGCGGGGCTGTTGATGGGGTTCGACTACAAAATGACCAAGCCTTCAGGCAAAACCATTCGCACAGGCCCGAGCTTGGCATTCAACTATTTCCTGACTCCGTGGCTCCTCTCTGTGACCTCGGTGGGTTACGACTTTGAGCTCGCAAACCCCGGAGCGAAGAAGGTCCACAAGCCTAACGCGTCGCTCATTCTCACGGGTCTCTTCTGAGATGTGTCGAAGTGAATGTGTTGTGACGTCAACATAACACAGATTCAACGCGTTATCGTAACAGCGTTGTGTTTTAGGTACACTTAGAACACACGCCTGTTTCATTTCGAGAGCGAGACCGAGCGGTCTCGGCGGCCAATGCGCTCAGAAGAAGTCGCGTTCTTGTTCGGCGCGCACTTCGCGAGATTGGAAATGTACACCTGCGCCGCCTGCGAACGCTTGCGGCGGCTTATGCCAGGTGGTACCCCAGCGAGCGCTACCAAACTCGTTTTGAGTGGCTCGCCAACCAAAACGGGCGAGGGTTAGCCCACCTTGCACGCGAACCTGGAGAAAAGACCGCATGCAGAACACGATCCGTCTACCGTTCGCCTGTCTGTCCTTGGCCGTGTCGGGGACACTCCTTGCCGGCAGTGCACTGGCAGAAGAAAATGGCTTCTTTCCCGAGGCCCGCATCTCGTTGACGAACCCCCAGCGCCCTAGTCAGACACAAGGCGTGCCCCATGTGTGGCCCGACTCCGCCAAGGAAGTGGTTGGCACGGCCTTCGGTCGCAATTCGTCCCGCGTGTGGTTCACCACCAACCGCGGCATCGTGAGCGAAATCTACTATCCCCGCATCGACCGTCCCCAGGTTTCCGATCTTCAAGTCCTCTTCTCGAATCTCGGCAAGGGCCAGCCGAGTTTCCTCGAAGAGAAGCGCGATTTCGAGCTGACCTATGAATCCACGGGCGAGTTGCCCCGTGCGTTTATCAAGGGAACCTACGCGCGAAATGGCCTGACCATCCGGTTCACCAAAGAGGTCATCGCCGACCCTCAATCCCCGGTGCTCCGCGTGCGCTACACCTTCGACAACCTCCCGGCTCAGGCCAAGGTCCATGTCCTTTCGAATGCCGCAGCCGACGGTGATGGCGCCCACGACACGGCGCGCCTCGCATCCACCGAAGGCGGCCCAGTGCTTGTGGCGTGGGACACCCAAATTTCGAACCAAAACTACCAAGTGCTTGCCGTCGACGGCGGCAACGTGGAGTCCACGAGCGTAGGGAGCGTCGGAGTCGACGACGGCTGGCAACAGCTCAATCGTTACGGACGCATCGCCTACGAAAGCGATGCGGTGGGACCAGGCAATATCGCCCTCACCACAACCGTAAGCGGCACCAAACTGGTGGATGTCCTCGTGGGCTTCGGCGCTAGCATCGACGACGCTTACGGCGCCGTGGCCGCGAGCCGTGCGCGTGGCTTCGAATCCGTGCGTTCGTCCTTCGACGCCGGCTGGAAGGGATACTTCGACAAGCTCGCTGGAACCGCCCCGTGGCTCGCCAAGCTCCCCGCAAACGTGCGCCGGGACACGCTCTGGAATGTCGCGGTCATTAAATCCCATGAGGACAAAGCCAATCCTGGCGCAATCGTCGCGTCGTTGGGCGTGCCCGATCTCCCCCGCGGAACGGGCTCGGGCGACGGCAAAGACGTCGGCGGTTACCGCCTCGTGTGGCCCCGCGACCTCTACAAGTCGGGCAAGGCGCTCCTCCAGCTGGGCGATGTGGATTCAGCCCTCGATACGCTGCGCTTCATGTCCCGCCAGGAGATGTCCGACGGGCGCATCGCGCAGAATACTTGGGTGGACGGGCGTCCCTATTGGTCCGCACAGCAGATGGATCAAGAGGCCTACCCGCTGATTCTCGCCGCTCAGCTCAAGCAAGTCGGGGTGACCTTCGATGCGCCACTCCAGGCCTTCCTCGAGCGTCGCTTGGCCATCGTCGAGAATAGCAACGGCTATTCCGTCCAGGAGCGCTGGGAAGAGGAGGGCGGCTTCTCGCCCAACTCCATCGCGGTGCTCTCCGCCGCCATGCACCTCTGGGGGCGCGAAGAAAAGGCCGCCCAGTTCCTGCGTATTGCTCTCGAAAAATCTGTTACGCGCACGGGCCCGCTCTCGAGCAAGCCCTACTTTATCCGCATCGCGCAGCGCGGACTTCCCGACGCCGGCGACTGGGTGCAGATCAACAACGGTGGACCTTGGGTTGCGGAGTCGCGCGCCATCGATGGTGGCTTCCTCGAGTGGCTCAAGTGGTTCCCGCGTCCTGCGGAAACTTTCTCGGGCCTTGGCGACGAACTCCAGGCCGTGATCAACGATACGCTCAAGGTTTATGAGAACCCGGCCAATGGCGTGGCGCTGAGCGTGCGAGGCCTCCCGCTTTACCGGCGATACAACAGCGACGCCTACGGCCTCGGAAGCGTTGGTGGTCCCTGGCCTATCCTTACCGCCGAAAGTTTCTTGCCCGCGCTCGCGCAAGACGAACCCATTGCTCTCGACGCATGGCGAACGGTCCGCGCCATGTACACCCCGAGCAAGATGTGTCCCGAACAGCTTTCAGTCCAAAATGAAACGCTCACAGCCATGCCTTTCGCGGCGTCTCCCCTCGTCTGGTGTCATGCCGCCATGGTTGAACTCGCCTACCGTGCGGCATCGCGTTGACAAACGGGTGTCGCACGTTTAACGCACCCAACATGATTGAGTCCGGAGGAACAATTCCATGCGTATGATTCTGTCTAGCGCTGCTTTCGCAGCGGTCCTCGTCTCGGGCGCCGCCCAGGCCCAAAGCGTGAAAATCGGCTTCGTGCTCTCCACCATGCAGGAAGAGCGTTACCAAAAAGACAAAAAGTACTTCGAAGATGCC
>JBIKVI010000212.1:0-7545 GCA_044356935.1 Silvanigrellaceae bacterium
CTCGAGGGCGTGGTCGCGGACAAATACAATCTTGAAGGCGCCGACGCGGGCCTCCATCGAGTGGGCATCGAGCTGCGGGCGGCCGGGACGACCTTCGAAGAGCTGCGCGATCGTCCACAAAAGCTCATCCTCGATCTGCGCGAAGGGCTGCATGAGGTCCTTCCGTGCTCCGTGGAAGCAAGCCTTCCGCTCCTCTCTGGAATCACCCATCTCGAGGGCGCAGTGACGGCGGTGAGCCTCGAATGCGCAGTGGTCAATTTCCCCTATCTCCACCCAGGTCTCTTCCTTGGCCTCGAAGTGGTGTTCCAATCGACCTTGCCCGAGGGCGAAATGCGGCTCGAGGCGGAGGTGTCGGATCTCCTCCCCGCTCGCGCAGGCGCAGGCGTCGACGTGCTCCTCACCTTCGACTCCAAACCCACGCCTTTCCTCTCCGCTTTCTCGCAGTTCTACATGCGGCAGCGTTTGGTTTTGGTGAAACGGCAGCTTAGCGCCGAACTCGTGGCGTCGGGTTTCCTCCTGCGCTGAGGAGTCCGACCCCAGCCTTCTCGATGATTTCCCTCATTTCGCGCACGGCGCGCTCGAGCCCAACGAGCACCGCGCGCGCAACGATGGCGTGTCCGATGTTGAGGTCGTGCATTCCGGGTATCGCGGCAATTGCAGCGGTGTTCTTGTAGTGGAGACCGTGCCCGGCGTGCACAGTGAGCCCGAGGCCAATCGCGTGACTCGTGGCGATCTCGATGCGGCGCAGCTCCTCGCGTGATGCGGGGCCGGCAAGTTCCGCGTAACGCCCGGTGTGGAGTTCCACCATGGGCGCGGCTGTTTCTTTGCAGGCGTCGAGCACGGCCGGGTCGGGCTCCACGAAAAGACTTACGGGAATACCGGCAGCGAGCAGTCGAGCCACGGCGTCGCGCAACTGGTCGTTGCGAGCTCGCACGTCGAGCCCACCTTCCGTCGTCCGCTCCTCGCGCTTCTCGGGGACGAGCGTCACCATATCTGGCTTCGTGGCTAGCGCGATGTCGAGCATCTCGCCTGTGCAGCCCATTTCGAGATTGAGCGGGATTTGGACGAGGTCACGCAACATGCGCACGTCGCGGTCGGTTATGTGCCGCCTGTCCTCGCGCAGGTGCACGGTGATTTGATCGGCGCCCGCGAGCGTGACGAGCACGGCCGCGTCAACGGGATCGGGATAGACGGTTCCGCGCGCGTTACGGACGGTAGCCACGTGATCGATGTTTACGCCAAGAGTCGCCATGGGCCGCCAGTGCCTCCAGGAGTGCGATGGGGAAAGACAAGCGCGGATGCGAGGTCAGAGCGCCCACTTGAGCAATTTTCATCCTCCCGCGCCGCGCTTGCTTACCACGTGCATCGGCGCAGTCTCAAGCGAACGCAACGGCCTGCGCGGCAGCCGCGAGAACGCCGGCCAATCGTGCCGACCATTGGATTGTCTCGAGTGCCACTCCCGCCTTTTCGAGCTCGTGCACGTGGGAGGCAATGCACCGACCGCAGCCATTGAGCGCGGAGACCGCCAAGCAAGCGAGCTCGAACTCGGCTTTGTCCACTCCAGGCTTGCCCATATGGTTCATCCGAAGCTTGCGGGCAGGCGCGCGAGCGCCTCGTTTTCCGCGAGGTGACTGAACCGGTAGTAGACGTTGTTCATGGCCATGAGGCTCGCGGTCGCCGCCGCGGAAGCTTTCTCCTCATCGGAGAGCGCGCCTTGCGCATGTCCGAGAGCCGCTTCGAGCACGGGTGCGCTTTTGGTGGCGTAAGCCGTAGCCAAAGCCACGTAGGCCACCGCAGGCCACGCTCTTCGACAGAACCAAACAACCCGTCATTCCCACGCCTGAGGGCGCGCGCCTCATCGCGCAGGCGCGCGTCGTCGTGGCCGAGATGCGGAGGTTCGAACGCCTCGCGCGAGAGGACGATGGGGATGTCGGCGGCCCATTCCGCTTAGGCGTCATCCCCACCGCGTCGCCCTATCTCGTGCCCTTGTTCCTCGGGCCCTTCCTCGGGAGGTACCCGAAAGTCGAACTGACGATCGAGGAGATGCAAACCGAAGCACTCGTGGCGGCGCTTGAACGCGAGACTCTCGACGCCGGCCTCCTCGCCACTCCCGTGGAAGGTGTGGGCCTCGATGTGCGTCCGCTTTTCGACGAGCCCTTCTATCTCTTCGCTCCCGAGGGTCATCCTCTCGCTGCTAAGCCCTTCGTGCGTGAGTCCGACTTTGGGGAAGGCGACCTCCTGCTCCTGTCCGATGGCCACTGTTTGCGCGCGCAGGTCCTCCAGCTTTGCGCCCTGGGCCGCAAGCAGCCTCGCACCAAAGTCTCGCGCGCACTCGCGGCGACATTCGAAAGCGGGAACCTCGAGACGCTGGCGCGCATGGTGGAACGGGGACTCGGCTGCACACTGTTGCCCTACTTGGCGGCGATGCCGCACGGCGCGGTGGGCCGCGCGCCGCGATCGCGCCGCGATGGCGTCGTTGTTCCTTTCCAGGAGCCCATCCCCGCCCGCGAAATCAGCCTTGTCACTTCCCGCCTGCACGCGACGCGTCGAGTGTGCGACGCGCTCGCTACGACCATCCAAGAAGCCTTGCCGAGGGCGCTGCGTTCCGCCAAGGCCGACATGCGAATCATTCCCATCGACGCGCGTTGAGTCTCCTGTGCTGGAGGCCACGCGGCGCTAGTTCCACCCCTTGACGCGGTATCCCCACAGCCCAATCCACTCGTTGAGCACCGCCACACTCAACGATCCGGCATGGAACGAGGCAAGCCCCCGAGGGGAGAGTTCCGCAGATGGCGCAGCAACGGCGCACACCTTGAAGCCCTGGCGCTCGAAGGTGCCCTTGGCTCGAGGAAGATGTAACGCGCTCGTGACGAGTACGATGGAAAGCGGCGTCTTGCGCTTCTGGAGCAATTCCCTGGTGAGCGCCGCATTCTGATATGTGTTCCGACTCTTGTCCTCGAGAAGGAAGACGTGATCGCGTCCTGTTTCCCCGATTTCAAGAAACAAGGCGCGCTTCATGATTTGGGCTTCCGACACGGGCAGGGAGCCATCGTTTCCCCCCGACAGCACGACTGTGAGTTTTCGCTTCTCCTGCGTGGCCGTCTTGACGCGCTTGGCAGCCTCGACGATCCGCATGTGCGTCACTGCGGAGGGAACTTCGGGCGTGAAAGCCCCACCCCCGAGAACGACGAGGGTTGGCGTCCTCGCGCCGCACTGCGTCGCCTCAGCGTCCCGTGTCGCCTTCTCGGCGCGCGCGAGCAGAGGAGCGGCAAGCCAGGGTGCCGTTACCGTGGCGCACGCAAGGAACAGGAGTCCGAAGACGAGGCTACCGCCCGCGCGCAACCAGGCCGGCCGCGCTCTCCACGTTCCGGCCACGACGATGAGATAGAGGAAACAGAAACCCACGGCGTCGAAGGCAACCTGCTTTGCGACGCGTGCGAGATCCAGGTTCCAGGGTTCAATGGGCATGCGGCATTCCCTCGGTTGCGAAGAGGGAGTCTAACCGAGCCCAACCGCGAGCGTCCAACTCAGCGGGAGGAGACGATGGTTTCCTGGGTGCCAAAGAACACGTCGAAACTACGGCACCCCTTGGCTCCGCACTCAGCGGGTCCCCAGAACCGCGCCTCGTACTTCACCAAATTGGCCGCGGGCAAGCCGTGGTCCTGGATAGCATCGCGAGCGGCGACCGCAGTGGGTCGTATCGACAGCCGCGTGACCCCGAGGCTCGTCATCCCCCGCAGCTCCCAAGCCTGGGAACGGCCGTCTTCATTGCTGTCGAACCACACCAGCAACCGCCGGAAAGCCGGATCATGCGCGTCGAGAACCGCGTCGCCATTCGCATCGAGGGAGGCCGCGGCGAGGTAGCCATTGGCGGGACGGCCGGGCGAAGCCTCGCCGAAGAGTTCCGAGCCGTCGTCAATGCGTCCGTTGCCATTCCTGTCGATGGCCAAAAATCCTTGCGCGGCTCCGCCTTTCGCTGCAACCCAACCCGTTCTATCGGGCGTTCCGTTGGCGTCGAGATCGAAGCTCGTCCGCGAAGTGGATGGGTTCACGGTGCGCACCATGGCCGCGGAGTCGAAACTCAACACGAGAGGACTGAATGTATGCACGCGATGCACGCACTTGTTCGCGCCAGGGTTGCCAGCGGCATCGAGCGCGACGATCTCTATTTCACGGTCCCACCGGCACGAGCCCAAGGGGCCGGCGACCTTTGGCAACGGGATCTCGAACTGGGCTTGCGCTCCATCGGCTCCGGTGCGGAATGCGGCAGCGTCCACGGTCACAGCGTATGGCGAACGCGTCCGGTCGGCCATGGAGGTGACGTTGATGCGCCAGCGCGCCGCTTGTCCCGATACGCGAAGGACGAAAACCGACTCGCCGTCGGCAGGTTGCGCCGTGCCTTCCCCGCGCCGCGCGAGTTCGCGAGCTCGGACGTCAGTAGGCTCGTAGGGGATGAGCTTGAGCCCGTTGCCGACCTTGTGACCTCCGCTCGAGGACTCGTTCTGAGCCGACCACCCGTTGGTGCGCACGGTCGATAGGTTACCCCAGGTCCAAGAGATGTTCCCTTGACCCGTTCCGTGCAAGGCGCAGCGCGTCATTTCCCGCACGTCGAGGGGCTTGCCCGGAAGCGAGAGATTGCTCTCGCAACGCGTGACTGGCAAGCCGCGCGCTGTCGCGTGATTGTAGAAGTGCTGGGCCGAAACGCACGACGGTGCCACACCCTCGTAAACGCCCCGCCCCGCGGAAACAGGTGTCACGCGTTCCATGGCGCGCGCCACGACATCGTCGTAACCCATGCGCGCAGCAAGAGTGGCGATGAGCTCAAAGGCCGCACGTTGCGAGGCATCAAGGGCGTCGATTTCAGAGCGAGATTGAGCGGCGAGTTCCTCTAGTCCGCCACGCAGCGACGCCACAGCCGCCTCAACCCGCGCCACTTCGTTGGCGCCCGTCTCCTTCATACCTTTGGCTATCTCGAGCGCCATCTCGACGTGCCTTTCGAACGCGCTTTGGTTGTCGGTGATGCTCACCGAGACCTGCACCCGCTCCACGAGGATCTGCGCTAGGAAGACATAGAAGGCGACACGATTGCCGCGTCCCCCTTCGCACACGTTCCTCACATCCTCCTCGCTGCCGTAGAGAGCCCTCAGTTCCGCCCTCGACTTTGCAGCCAAACTTTCGGAAGCCTCGTGCAGGCGTGCGATGGCTTGCCTGTACGTTTCCACGGCTGCCCTCGCGCGCGCGCTCTTCGTGATCGCACCGTGCACCCCCAAGGTGGCTCCGGAGTCGGTGAATAGGAGCCCGCGCGCCCAACCCGATATGGCGTCCGCACATGCGGCATCAGCGCCTGCAAGGTGAGAACGCAGAGCTCCTATGAGAAGACGGGAGCCGAATCCTTCGGAGGCGAGCGCAGGTAAGGGCGAAAACCACACGCCGTCGGGCCCAGGGCGCCCAGAACGAGCGCTAAAGGTTTGGTGGAACGTGTACTCGCGCGCCAAATGCACGAACCATTCGGCACCGAGGGCCTCTCGCGGCGCGCCTGCCTCTGGCGGCTTCGCCTTGCACGTGGAGGCAACTGCGGCGAATCCCTGGTCGAGCCTGTCAATCTGCGCTGCCGACTTGCGCAACACGGGATCGACGGCATCGATGATTTCTTTGTCGAGGGCCTCCGCAGCGCGCAGTGCATCGTTCAGGCGGGAAGACGCCGTATCGAAGGCCGGGCGGAGGCTTTCGTCGATACCAACCACGAGTGCCTCGTCGTTGGAGTCCAACGCGAGGTAGCGTCGCACTTCCTCGCGCAGTCCGCGCTCACGCTCGAGGAGGTCGGCACGTTCCATGGTCAATCGCGTGAAGCGTCTCTGGACCTCAAGACCGAGATGAATCGTGACCTCCTGAGCGCGCGTCCGAAGTGCGTCGAAACGCGACTCCGTGCGTCCACGCATCTCGTTGAGGCGAGCGTCGAAATCGGCCTGCAGCGCTCCGACCCGCTCGGCAAAGACCTTGGACTGTTCCTTTAGTTCATCGCGCAAAGCTTGGCCCACCTGCAGGGCATGCGTTGCCTGTTCGGAAGCGTGGCTCGCAAGGGCCGCCACGCGGGCGACCTCCGTTTGGAGCGCGGCAACGGCGAGTCCGACATCGTCCTTGAGGGCAGTCGACTGCGCGGCACACTCTTTACGGAGCTTCTCCATCTCCAAGAGGATCTCCGCGCGCTTGGCCGCATCGACGTCGCGATCGCCCGCGAGCTCGGCCCGCAACGCTTCGATACGCGCGACGAGAGCGGCGTCGGAAACTTCAGAGTAGGCGCGTGCCTCCGCGATGCGCTCCCCCAAGCCCTCGAGTGCATCCTTCATGCGGCTCTGCGCGAGTGCGTCGGACGCCTGCGCCGCAGCCAGTTCGGCCCGAACCGTCGCGACTTGCCCAAGCGCATCCGCACGGAGCGAGGCGTTCGCGGACGTCAGCGCAGTGACCTCCGTCTCGAGGCGTACAAGCCCCTCCGCCGACAGTTCGAGCAGGCCCACACGCGCCCCAAAGGCATCGATTTGGGCTCGGATCTCCGCGCGGACCCGCGAGAGAAGGCTTCCTTCGCCGTTTCCGGTGACACGCTCGAGGGTGCGCACGGCCTTGGCGAGCCCCTCGGTGGTTCCCACGAGCATTTCAATTTCGGCTCTCGTGCCGAAGGTGGTTCGCGCATGCTCGGCGAAGGCGGACTGAGCCTGCGACAGCGAGCGAACCTCAAGGAGAAGTTCGGCGCGAAGCTCCCGTGAAGCCGCGTCCTCCCGTCCATCGAGTGCCGCGACGCGTGCGGCGACCTCAGCAAGTTTCGCCTCCGTCTCGGCGGTCCTCAGGGGCAATTCCTGTTCGAGCACGCCGGCACGCGCCGAGAGTCGGGAAAGCTCCGCCTGAAGCGTGGAACCCATTCCTGAGAGTGACAGCGCGAGGGCTTCCATCCGCTTCGAGAGGGCTTCATCGGAAGCGACCCGTTCCTGCCGCTCCAGGGCGATCTCCGCTTCGAGGGCGGCATCCCGTTCACGCAATTCCCGGGCAAGCGCGTCGAGCTCGGCCCTCGACGCCGCGTCGCTGTCAGACCTCCCCAGCACCGTTTCCGCCAAACCCTTGCGGGCACCGCTCGTGAGTCCGTTACCGCCGGCAGCTCCCTGGAGAGTTGGGTTCCCGCAAGACGCGAGAAAGGCCAAGACGAGGGAACACGCGGCCATTGGCACGCGACGGGATTTCAGGAACGTCATATCCAGGCACTCCTCTAGTTTAGCCTGAGGGCGGATGTCTCTTCCGCCTCACAGACTCTGTCGGGGCTGCCAGGGGTCGACTTGAAGTCGGTCCGATGGTCCACGCAACTCGGTGTGTTACGGGAGTCGCCGCCTCGGCCCGGCCACGACTCGCATCCACGCGCGCGGCCCAATTAGTCCGCGAATATCAAATCGGGCCAGTCATCGTCCGATCGGATGGCCCACACGGGAGTCGTGCCCGTGAAGACGAATGGACTTCGCCCGGCAGCCGTGATGCGGGTGGTCAACGCTTCGATAATGTAGG
>JBIKVI010000213.1:0-7518 GCA_044356935.1 Silvanigrellaceae bacterium
GGTGCGGAACACACCGTGCAATGCGCTGGTGATCATAGTAGCACCATTTTTTTTCACGCCACGCAGGCACATGCAGCTATGCACCCCTTCGACGACCACGCCGACGCCCGAGGGCTTGAGGTGACCGAGGATGGCCTCGGCGATTTGTTCGGTCATGCGTTCTTGGACCTGGAGTCTGTGGGCGAAGACATCGACCACGCGCGCGAGTTTCGAGAGACCCACGATGCGGCCGCCCTTTGGCATGTAAGCCACGTGCGCCACACCCGTGAAGGGGAGGAGATGATGCTCGCAGACGCTATTGAACTCGATGTCCTTGAGGAGGACCATTTCATCGGATGATCCTTCGAAAGTCGTCGAAAGGACCTTTTCGGGCCGTATGGCATAGCCATCGGTCATCTCGAGCCAGGCGCGCGCGACGCGGTCTGGGGTTTCAGTCAATCCATCGCGGTTCGGGTCTTCGCCGATGTAGCGAAGGAGGGTGCGGACCGCTTCGCGGACCTCGTCGGCGCTTACGGAATTTGCGTCCTGGGCCTTCTGAAAAAAGGGGCTCATGTGCCAGGGGCTCCTCGCGGGGGGCGCGGGACCTGGGGGCTACCGGCGGGGCAATTCCCTCCGGACAACACTCGGATGGCGCGCGCCGTCTCCTGTTTCGTTCGTGAGACAGAGAGGTACCACGGATGAGCCCGATGGGACACCCCGACTTAGGCGGGATTCCCGAATTGATCTTCGTCAACCAATATTCTTGAGCAGGATCTTGGCTTCTTCCGGGTCCTGCTCTTGATACAGGATGACCGTCCGGCCAATGCGACCGACCACATGCGAGCGTTCAGGCAACTTTCCCTTGAGTTCTTCGAGGGCGTCGCGCTTCTCGCCGGCCGAGTTGTTGCCTGGCACTTGGATCTTTATCAGTTCGTGATCTTCCAAAGCGCGGGTGATTTCGGCAACGACGCCGTCGGTGAGGCCATCGCCTCCCATGAGCACCACGGGCCTGAGGGAATGGGCGAGGCCTTTGAGGGTGGCGCGCTGGGCGCTGGTGAGCTCGGGAGCGAAAGCATGCATTTTGGGGGAGCGCGTCACGGGCCGAAGCCTCCGCTGAAGGGAAAAGGAAGAAGAGCGCCGGCGGCGCTGCGATTGCCAGGACCGGGCAGGAAGCGGTAACGCAAACCACGAAAAGCAGCGTCACGCAAACCCATTTTCCTGCGAGGTCGACCTCCATGACCATTCTTCCACCCGTCTGGCCCCGCTCCGCCTGTTTCGCCCCCGCGGCCTTTCGCTTTTGCGCGGGTACGCGCACATACGACGCGGTGTGTGTGGTGCACGGAGGTGCCTGGGACATTCCTCCCGCGCTTGCGCAAGCCCACGCGCAGGGGGTTGAACGCGCCTTTTGTGCCATACGAGATTCCCTTTGCGGGCTCACCGCCGACCCAGACGGCCTTGTCGCTTTGCTCGCGGGCATTGACGTCCTTGAAGACGATCCGACCTTCGACGCGGGGCATGGAAGCTTCCTCAACGAGGACGGCCGCGTGGAACTCGATGCGGGCGTCATGGAGGGCGAGGGGCTCCTCGCCGGAGCGGTGGCCTCGCTTGCGGCCTTCGCTCACCCCGCGCGCGTGGCCCTGGATGTTTTGCGCAAAACCGAGCACGTGTTGCTCGTGGGGGAGGGGGCGGCTCGATTCGCGAGCGCCCAAGGGCACGTTTGCTTAGACGATTCCGCTTTGGTGCACCCGCGCGAAGTGGCTGCTCATGCCGCATGGGTGGCGGCGGGACGTCCATCCGCGCGCACTTTTTTTAGCGCACCGGCGTCGGGCTCTTCGGCTGGCCCCGAGCCTCAAAAGCGCGGGACCG
Source organism: Silvanigrellaceae bacterium (assembly GCA_044356935.1). Classification (GTDB taxonomy): domain Bacteria; phylum Bdellovibrionota_B; class Oligoflexia; order Silvanigrellales; family Silvanigrellaceae; genus JADCJN01. Next base: position 1,846 of record JBIKVI010000213.1, read on the forward strand.
TGGGTGCCGTTCTCGCCCTGCGCGACGTCTCCCTTGCGCGCCATGCTCGCTGGAGCGTGTTCGCAGCCACGAGCACAGGAGGCACCCCCGGCAAGAAGGTCGGACGCGTGGGCGATGTCCCCATTCCCGGTGCGGGCTTCTACGCCGACGATGCCGGTGCGGCCGTGAGCGCTACGGGCTGGGGAGAAGCGTTCCTGCGCTGCCTGCCTGCCAAGCGCGCAAGCGATCTGTGCGCGTTGGGGGCTTCTGCCCAAGAGGCTGTGGAGCAGGCGCTCGCGGAGGTCCTTGCGCGCACAGGCGGTCGCGGTGGGCTCATCGCTGTGTCGGCGCGCGGAGAGGTGGGCGCCGCCTTCACGACTCCCGACATGGCCGTGCGTTCCCCGGTCGTTGTCGAGGTGGCTAAACCGTGTCAGACTCCGGCTTTCCCTACGAACCCCCAGGAGCGCGCTACTCTATGACCCTCGGCGCAGGAGCCGTCGCCATCCGCCGGCTCAAGCTACTCGTCTCCCCGCGCGAACTCACGCTGGCCACCATCGGCCCCAAGCTCCGCAAGGCAGCCATCAATCCGTTGTCCATGGACGACACGCGTGAAGAGAGCGTCGGTTTCGCTCACCCCTTTACGGGTGAACCCGAACTCGACGACGTGCTCGACCTCGTCTACGAGGGAGCGTTGGTGTTCGCCTTGCGCAAAGACACCAAGAAGATCCCGGGCACGTTGTTGCGCTTGCAATTGAGGGCCGCCCTCGAGGCCCTGCAAAAAGCCGCACCCAAGGGCGGCGACGACTCCAAGCGCCGGCGCCTCACCCGTTCGGCTCGCGACCAAGCCAAGGATCGGATCAAGCAGGAGCTCATGAAGCGCACGCTGCCGTCCATCCGGCTCGTGGAAGTCGTGTGGCACCTGGATTCAGGCGAGATCTGGCTCCTGTCCACCTCCGCCGGCGCGCTCGAGGATTTCGAGAAGATATTCTTCGAGACCTTCGAGGTCGGCTTCGTTCAAATCGGACCGGGCACGGCTTCGGTGGATTTCGATCGCATTCAACAGGGTCTCCCCGTTACGCTCGAGCCTTTGCTCGAACTCGTGCCCGCGGGATTCGTGCGCGCCGGCGCGCTCTCAGCGAGCATCGAAATGGCGACCGGCAGCGCATCGACCGGAAGCGCATCGACCGGCGGCGCATCGACCGGCGGCAAGCCGGACGGTGGCCTCTCGGGCGGCGCGTCCGACGACGCTCCCTTCTTCTAACGCCCCTCCCATCGCTCACCGCGCAAGGCCTGCGACGAGCGTCACGGGACTTCCCGTTGACAGGACGACTCCATGACCTCGACCAACACCGAAACGAATACCGATTCAAGCTCCAGCACCACCGCGCCAACGGGATCCACGCGTCCTGCGAACTTCGATGCCATCGAGCTCTCACCGCTCCAAAAGGCCGGTGAGATCCTGTTCCGCTTGCGCGACTACACGCCTATTCCCATCGTGCTTATTGCGCTGCTCTCCGCGCGGCCGACGTTGGCGAGCGTGGGCGCGGGAATGGCGGTGGCTCTCACAGGCGAAGTGGCGCGGGCCTACGGGGTCGCCTTCATCGGCACCATCTCCCGCACACGCAGCTACTCCAATGGAGAGTTGGTGAAGTCGGGGCCATTTTCGCTCCTGCGCAACCCGCTCTATTTTGGCAATCTCGTGCTCTCGGTGGGTCTATCCATGATGGCGGGCGTTTGGTGGCTCCCCCTCGTGGTGGTGGCCATTTTTTACGCGCAGTACATTCCCATCGTCGCCTGGGAGGAAATGAAGCTCACCCGCATTTTCGGCGACCGCTACCTCGACTATAAACGTGAAGTGCCCAATCGCTGGTTCCCGCGCCTCGCGCCTCTGGTTTCCATGCGCTGGGCGGCTGAGCCCATCAATTGGGCGCCGGCTTGGAAATCGGAGAAGCGCACGCTCACGTCGGTCATCGCCTTTTCCGTCATCATGATCATCCTGCTCGTGCTTGAATCCCGAGCCCAAGCCGACGGGGAGGCCGTTTTGCCCCTCGTGAATTTCCTCTTCCCGTAACGAGGTCGGTCCGTATGCCCGCGAAATCCGCCGTGCTCGAGTCTCCCTACAAAGCTCCGGCCCTCGTGGGCGCCGTTCTCGAAGGCGAAGTCCTTTGCGCCGAGCGCCATGCCGGAAAGTGGGTCGTTGTTTACTTTTATCCCCGTGACATGACGCCTGGCTGCACCACGGAATCGCGCGACTTCGCGCGGCTCGCCCCCCAGTTCGCGGCCCAAGGAGCGCTCGTCTACGGCGTGAGCAAGGATTCGTGCGAGAGCCACCGCAAGTTCACGTCGCGCGACGGCCTCGAAAGCATCCTCCTCATCTCCGATACGGGCTCGCTTTGCGAGGATTTCGGGGTGTGGAAGGAGAAGAGCAACTACGGAAAGAAATACATGGGAATCGAGCGTACGACCTTCCTCCTCGACCCCAGGGGCGAAGTCCGCGCGCGATGGGAAAAAGTGAAGGTCGATGGGCACGCCGAAGCCGTATTGTCGACCTTGCGCGAACTCGCTTCCGACGCTTGAGGATCGGCGGCAATTTTTAAAGCGCAGCCGCGTTTCGCGGCGTCGGTAAATCCTGCCGTCTCAAGTTCGGACCCGCCCCGACGAAAACTTGGGTACGGTTGGCGCAGGTGTCCGCGTGCGGTCACGGTCCTCCGAATGAGGGCTCTCATGGATGAGAGCGAAAGCAAGCCCAAGGGAATCCCGCTCCAAAAAAGAGGGATGCACCAGGATGGGGGTGTGGCCATGGATGGCTGCGCGAGTGGCTGCCTTGTTCGGATGCGCCAACCTTTTTTTGGTCTAAAGCCCTAAGAGCATGGGCCGAAGGTGGAAGGGCTCAATCTCCAGGCCGCACCTTCCGATAGGCGAGAGGTTGTGTCCGCATTCGGCGCTTTGTGCGTGCGGAGGTCCTGGAGGTCCACAATCGTGCCGCTCACCACGCGTTCCCCGGCCGGCCACCTAGGGCGCCGAAAGACCAAGGTTCCGCTGTCGCTCGGCGAGCGTTACTCTCGGGGAACGCTGTCCGCTTTGGCTTTGTTTGTCGCGCTTTCCGCCTGCAAACGCAAGCGAGTCTGCCAAACGGGAGCCTCTGCACAGATCGTGGGGGGAGCCCGCGTCGATACGCCCGGGCTCGACGAGCATGGACGGCGCACGGCCGGTTACTTCGCGGCCGGGAGCCTTTGCACCGCTGTGCCACTTTCCCAAGAATACGCTGTTACGGCGAAGCATTGCCTGAAATCCAACGACAGAGGTTACCTTTTCTTCGGGAAGAGCCTCGGGGTGCTGACGCAGAGGCGACGCGTGACGTCGACCGACGGGCACCCGAGCGACGACGTGGCGCTCGTGCGATTCGAGGGTGGCTTGCCCGCCGGTTACTTCTCCACGCGCCTTGCGCCCTTCGACACCTTCCTGAGCCCAGGAACGCCGCTGGTCATCACGGGCTATGGGCGTTCGGACGCGTCCAAGGAGGCCAGCTCCGGGGTGCTCTACAAGACTTCGCTGCGTTACGTTCGCGCGGCGGTGGACCCCATGCGCGCGGGCATCGCCACAGCTCCCCTCCTGTGGCTCGACGCCACAGCGGGACGCGGTGCGTGCAATGGCGATTCCGGCGGCCCGGCCTTCCTGCGCGTTGGTGCGCAGTGGACCGTCGTGGGCTTCACGCAGGGCGGCGAGAAGCGTTGCGGGAACGAGTACAACCGCTATACCGACGCGCGCCTTGTGGGCCCGTGGATCAGCGCCCGGGTGCCCTACGCGGTGCTGCCCTCCGCTTCCAATGCGTCCTTCGACTCCGCGGCATCCGCGGGTGGATTCGGACAGGCGGATGCCGCGGTGGCCTATCCCGGAGGCGAGTTCCCCTCTTCCGGAGAACCGCCGCCAACCTCCGAACCCACTTCGGGGGATTGCCCATGATTCGACTCAAGCCCCAAATCCTCGCGTTTTTCTTCTTTCACTTGAGCCTTGCTGTTGGCGGCTGCAAAGCGAAACAGGAAGCCCGCGTTTCTGGGTTCAGTGAACACACCGATCCGCCCGTGAGTTCGGAAGGGATGGGCCAAGGGAACGAGGAGTCGACCCTAGAGACTCAGCCGCAGGGATCCCAGGAACCTGCGGGGACGTCAGGCGCGTCGCAGCCATCCCCAAGCCAACCCGCTGCCTACCCCCCAAGCCAACCCGCTGCCTCCCCCCCAAAGCAAGGTCCAGGTGCCGCGAGCGTTCCCCTGCGACGTGCCCCAGCGCACGCCTTGCAGGGGTGCATGCCCAATTGGGTTCTCGTGCGCGTGAGCAATTCGCCTTTCCACGGCGACCCCCCCTGCTTCCCGCAGGACCAACATGGTCAAAGCAGCAGCACTCGTTACCCCAAGGGGAGCGAAATTTGCGCTCGCTCGGGCTCCGCGAGTCCGCTTCGCACGCGCTTTGGCATTTCTTACAAAGTCGTACAGGTTCAACCAAAGGAACAAGCCACGTGCTGGACGGAGTGTAAGTACATCGTCAAGGAAGACCGCTCCGTACTTGGATGTGACTGAGGATGGGGTTCGTGACGGATAAGTCACGATCGAGCCGACTCCCGCCCTCGAGGCTCACGCAAGGCCGTCAGATGGGTTGGAGCGTGAAGAGTCTCCACAGGAGGCCCGCAGCCGCTGCCGTTCCGCAAACGAAGTCGATGAGGGGCCGGGACGCGGACGCCAAGATCGATGCCGAAGTCCTAAGAGAGCTCTCAATGGTCGATCGCACGTCGGCGTACATTTTGTTCATGTCGAAGTTGTTGTAGCAGCGATCCAGGAGCACACGGGCTGCTGATGCCCGCACGCCGGCGGTGTCGGAAACGTAGAGGCAGATGGCCTGAGTGGCCACGGCAGGCTGGCATCCCGAGCCACCACGTCGGCACCACGCCACATGGAAATTGTGGATTTCGCGGCCATTTGAAATCTGCGTTATCTTGACGTTGGTGTGGCAAACGTTTTGAGAAATGTAACGCGGCGGCACCGGGCCCATGTGTGGACTCAGTGCGATGACGTTATAGCCGCTTATGTTTTGGTTGACGACCTGGTAGATGCGCCCAGGCGAGATGGATTTGGGAGCGTAGAATCCATCGGGTTTTCCTGGCGCCGGCATCGCCATCCCCGCCGTCGTGGACTGCACGGAGGCCCCCCCCCGTTGCGTTCGATGGGGAGCCGCACGCGCCGAGCAACAAGAGTGCGCAGAGTCCAAGGACCGCGCAAAACGCACGGGCTATCGATTTCGAGAGGCGCATCGCTATGTTTCCTTCCGTCAATGGATTCGAGCAAGAACTCACGGCGCGGCCTATGCCAGACTCGTGCCATTGGGGGGACCTCAGCAAGTGCTCTAAAAGAGGAAGGGTTGCGGGGATCGAGGGGCGCGAGCCGTTGAAAGGAACGGCGGTGCGAACGCCTCGTAAGTGAACAGTGGCGATTCCTTCGTCGGCGTCGTTCGTAGGACCGCCATCTCTTCGTTGGTCCTCAGGGGCGCCCTCCTCACATACCCTTGCGTATGCTGCGGCGGGGCTCGCCCCCTCGACCGCCTCGACCTGGCGGCTCTGCGTACGACGCCCTCAAGCTTTAGATATCAGTGTATTGCTTCCTCTTTGGAAGCCCGCCAGAGGGGGCGCTCAAGTTCCGGGGCAAA
>JBIKVI010000214.1:0-7514 GCA_044356935.1 Silvanigrellaceae bacterium
CCGCTCGTGATTGAGGCTCTCAGCTGGGATCATGGCGTGGCCCTCGCAGCCACCATGAGCTCGGAGACGACTGCCGCCGCTGCGGGCAAGCAAGGCATCGTGCGCTACGACCCCTTCGCCATGCTCCCCTTCCGTGGAATCGATGCAGGCGCCTCGTTCGAGCAGTGGCTCAAGCTTGCCTCGTCGCTCACTGTGACGCCGCGCATTTTCCGGGTGAACTGGTTCCTCAAGGACGCCCAAGGGAAGTTCGTGTGGCCCGGATTCGGCGAGAATATCCGCGTCATCGACTGGATGATGCGCCGGGTGAAGGGCCTCGCCACAGCGCGCCCCACGCCGCTGGGCCTCGTGCCCGCTCGCGACGACTTCGCGCTGCCGAACGACATGGCTCCCAGCGCCTACGACACCCTGTTCGACGCGCACCGAGACATCGGACTGCGCGAAGCGGCCTCCAAGCGGCGTTACCTCACGTCGTTGGGGAGCTCGGTTCCCGCGGCACTGCACGCGGAAATAGCCTCCGAGGAGAAGCGGCTTCTTGAGATGCCCGGCGGGGCGGGGAGCCCCTCGGCGTCTTCGAAGGACAGCAACGGGTCTGCCCATGCACGCTTGCGCCTTGGCGACGTTGCTGTGCCCGCTCCCATCGTGGTCACTCCCGATACACCCTTGGGCACCCTCGAGCGCCTCATGCTCGAAAACGAGATCCGGCATCTTCCCGTCGTGGACGGAGGACGCGTCGTGGGCCTGGTGAGCGACCGCGACGTGCGTTGGGGACGCGCGGATAACGGCAAACCCACCGCGGCGCAGGTCATGTCGACCGACCCCTACGTGGCCAGCGAACGCGCCGACCTCGCCGAAGTCCTGTCGCGACTCGCTGAGCAGAAGTGGGGGTCCGTCATCATGGCCTCCGACGATGGCGCGGTGCAGGGAATCTTTACGACCACTGACGCGCTGAACCTCCTCGCGCGCCGTTTGGGGCCGGGCTGAAATTGGCAGAGACCGCACCGACGGCCTTCGACGGCCCCTCGCTCGCCCTTATCGTCGGGGCCCTGCTCGCAGTGGTCCTGGCCTCGGCGCTCCGCCCGCGCTTGCATGCGGGCGTCCTCGCGCTTGCCATCGTTGCGGCCACGGGCTCCCTCGTCGAGGCGTTTCCCACGGGCCTGTTCGTAACCTTGCTCGGGGTCACCACATTTACTTCGTTCCTGCATCAGTCCGGCGCGCTCAACTCGGGGGTGAGCAGGTTAGTGGCGAGGCTACCGCGCGCACCGGGAGCATTGGCATTGGCAGCCTTCGCGGCAGGCGCGGTGCTCACAGCGACTGGCCTCGGGAACATCCCCACCGTGGCGCTCCTCGCGCCCTTGGCGTTTCCTTTGGCGCGGGCGCATGGTGCATCGCCGACGGCCTTGGCCATCGCCCTCATCGGCGGAGCCAACGCGACCGCATTGGCCCCCTTCTCCCTGGCGGGAGTCATCGTATTGCGCCACCTCTCGGCGAGCGACCTCGCAGCACGTGCCGGAACGTCGCCGGGCCTCATCTTAGCGATAATCGCGGCGACCACTTTCGTCGCCTTGGCTGCTGCCACGGCCTTGGGGTGGATGGTCCTTTCGGGCCGCGCGCGCATACGGAGCGCACTTCCCACCGTAAAGACGGAACAAGGGGAACAGGGGGAACAGGAGGAACAGGGGGAACAAGGGGAACATGCGGATCGCGCGGTGCGCCTGACACCTTTGACGCCCGAAGCTCATGGAACGCAGTCCGCCCAAGCTCCCTCCGCCAATGACGCGCTCCGACAGGAACGGATCCGCTTGCTCCTCGTGGCCTCGGCCCTTGTGGCCGCCCTCGTTCTGGGAGTCGACCTCGGAGTCGCCTCTTGGGTCGCGTGCGCGGCGGCCCTCCTTGTTTCGCGCACGCGCGCAGAGGATGCCCTCACGCATGTTCCCTTGGGAACCCTCCTCCTCGTGTGCGGCATGAGCGCGCTTGTCACCTTGGCCGAGTCCTATGGACTGCGCGAAGCCGTGTCCCGCCTGGCTGGCGAGGACAGCGTCGGGCCGCTCCTGAGCGGCGCGGTGGGCACGTTGGCAGGAGCCCTCTCCGCTTTTTCCAGTTCGACGGGCGTGGTGCTTCCCTTGTTCCTTCCCATCGTCGACGGGCTCGCCTCCGATGCTCCCGCCGCCTTCCACGTTGCCATGCATGCGACCCTCGCTGCCGGCTCTCACCTCGTGGATGCGAGCCCCTACTCCACTCTCGGTGCCCTGTGCTTGGCGGCTTGCGCTCCGGGGCATGAACGCGAAAGGACCCACACCGCGCTGCTGTGGTGGGGCCTGGCCATGATCCCGTGCGCGGGTCTCATAGGAGTCGCGCTGGGTGCGATTGCGCTTATGGGAACTTAAAAATCCGACCATCCATCGGGTTGGCGCGCGGAGGCTTGGCACCGCTGCTCGCCCCACTTCAGTCGGAGTCCCCGTCCTCGACGCACGAGTCGTCGGCACCTTCGCCGCCTGCCGTCTCGAGGGGTTTACGACGAAGCAGGGTACGCCGATTGATGCCGAGGATCCGAGAGGCCTTGTCTTTTCGGCCACCAACCTTTTCGAGGACGTAACGCATGTAGCGGTTCTCGAGGTCCTCGAGAGTGGGTAGCGACATCACCGTGCGCGCGAAGAAGTCCTCGGCGTCGCCTCCGTCGTCCGACGGCAGGTCGGATCGCTCCACGCGAGGACCCGAAGCGAGCACCACGGCCCGCTCCACGGCGTTCTCGAGTTCACGCACATTCCCCTCCCAACGCATTCCCACGAGCGCCTGGAGCGCCTCGGGCGCGAACTCGCGCACGCGCGAGCCGTTGAGGGAGGCGTACTTGCGCAGGAAGTGCCCGGCGAGGAGCGGGATGTCCTCCCGCCGCTGCCGCAGCGGCGGAAGCATGACGGGAATGACGCTCAGGCGGTAGTAGAGGTCTTCGCGAAAGCGCCCCGCGGCGATGGCCGCCTTGAGATCGCGGTGAGTAGCCGCCACCACGCGCACGTCGATATCGCGGACTGCGGACTCCCCCACCGGCCGGATGCTGCGTTCTTGCAGCACGCGCAGCAGCTTGGCCTGCAGGGAGACAGGCATGTCTCCAATTTCGTCGAGGAACACGGTGCCGCCATGGGCCTCAGCGAAGAGACCTTTTTTTGCACCGGCAGCGCCAGTGAAGGCGCCTTTCGCGTGCCCAAAGAGCTCGGACTCGAGAAGCCCCTCGGGGATCGCCGAGCAGTTGATGGCCACGAACGGCGCCCCCGAGCGCGGGCTCATGTCGTGAATGGCCCGTGCCACCATCTCCTTGCCGGTACCGCTTTCGCCATTGACGAGCACCGTCGCCGACGAGGGAGCGACCTTTTCGATGAGCGAGAAGACCTCGCGCATGGAGGCGCTCTTGCCCATCATGCGGCCGAACTCCCACCCCTGCGCCGAGGGTTGGCGGAGAGCGTTGACCTCGGCGCGCAGTCCGCGGGTCTCCAGGGCGCGTGTCAAGGAGATCTCGAGCTGACCGAGCTGGAAGGGCTTTACGACATAGTCGTAGGCGCCCTGGCGGATGGCGCCGAGAGCCGCCTCCACGGAGCCGAACGCCGTGGCCAGGATCACGGGGACCTCGGGGAACAATGCGCGGCATTGCGTGAGGAACTCGTTGCCAGTCATCTCGGGCATTCGGATATCGGACAGGACCAGGTCGACGGTTTGGCCATCCACGGAGGCCGTCTTCAGGGCTCCTAGCGCGTGGGTCGCTCTCTCGAACGTGCGGACTTCATGGCCGAGCCCCCCAAGGAAGTCCGAAAGGAGGGAGAGCATGGCCGGATCGTCATCGACCACGAAGATGCGGCGACCACGGGTCGGGGCGCGGAGGGGAGCGGAGGAACCCGGAGAGTGGTTCTGCTCAGTCACGGATGTCGACATCGATTTCATGCGGCTTCCATTGGAGAACTCTTTACGAGCCCCGGCCCGCCACCCCGAAAGAGGGCAAAGCGCGTACCGAGTGACCCAAAGGAAATAGGCCAGGATGCGGGTATTGTCGACCGTTCAGAGATGCAAACGGTGGTCGGCGAAGAAATCGAAAATCACCCTATTCGCATCGAGTTGATTGTTCCCCCGACCGCCGGGACATATGGGGTTGCCCGGCCAGCAATGGAGCCCTCGGTCCGCTGTGCACAAGGTGACCGAGGCTCCCTCGCGACAACCAACGCGCGTCTCGCAGTGGCCGTCGGAGAACTCGATGCGAGAAGTCACTCTGCTGCAAGCATTCCGCTGAGCCCAAAACGCCATAGTTTCGGGAGCGCCGCGGTATACGAGACCATTGTAAGCGATGACCGGATCCCAGCGGCCGTGAACGTGGAGCATGGGCATCGGCCTGCTCGGTTCGCACGAGCGCTCGGACATGCCGATGACGCCGGCAACGGGCGCGATGGCGGCGAAAAGGTCAGCCGCCTCGCAACCGAGGCGGTGCGCCAAGAAGCCTCCGTTGGACATCCCCGTCGCGTAGACGCGCGACGGGTCGACGCGCAGTCGCTTTGCGACGTCGGCCACCACGTCGCGCACGAAGCCCACATCGTCGGAGCGGCGCAGCATGGCTTCGCCGCAACAGGATCCACCGTTCCACGACAGGAGTCGTGCCTGCGGGTAGGCCACCAGGTAGCCGCGCTCCTCCGCAATGGGGTCCATGCGGGAGAGGGCCGCCTGGAGACCGTCTGTCGTGAGGTAGGCGTGCAAGTTCACCACCAGTGGCAGCGCCCCCCCGGAGGCCGCCACCTTGGGCACGTAGAGTTCGTAGCTGCGCCCGGTAGGCAATTGAATGGGAATCCTGGGCCCTTGCCCGTCCGCACTGCCGTCCTCTAATTGGGCAATGCGCGCCAGGGGAGCGGACGCGATGCGCGCCGCAGGCGTTTGCGTCTTGGCACCTTGCCCACATGAGGTGAGCAGAAAGGCGACGCCTGCGAAGGTCGCCAAACTGGCGAGTCGTAATGCCATGTGTGTTCCTTTGCGCGGGAGGTTGGCTGGCTGCGTCACCCAGGAGAATGACGCGCGGCGGGCTTCGGAACCCGCAGCTCCTATGACTTTAGCAGATTCGCAAGCCGGGCTAATGGAGGCGCCCCCGGGATGTCGTGCTCATGTTACGAAGCATGCACGCCGATAGCTCCCAATAAACCCTTTGGAGCTTCACCAATGCGAAGTTCATTTGGACTCCTTGCCATCGTTGCACCCTTGACCGTGGCGTGCGTTCAAGAGCAACCATCGGCGGAAGTGGCTCAAGTCACGAGCGCTGTGAACTGCTCCGCGGAAGGCGAAAGGCACGCCTATTGGTTCAGGTACGTGCCCGGAACCACCCCAGCGGTTGATGTGTGGTCCAAGACCGCGAGAGGGAGGACGCACCTCGAGAGGATCTACTTCGATTACTCATCTTCGCCCGCAAGCGGAATCAATGTGTTCGAAAGGAGAGGGGATCCAACTAAACTCGTTATGAGGCACGGATTGCGTCGGGACCAAAGGCTCGCTCCCGGATATATCTATTACAAGCACGCCGGCATCAACGTCGACCTGACTTGCGTGTAACCCTAAGCGTCCTCCACGAACTCGAGATGCCCTTGCGGCCCATCTCCGCCCTTCTTCTAAGGTGTCGGCGCAAGCAGCGATTCTCGCCCCCCCTGGGGCACCACAAGACGGATGCTCACCACGTGAGTGGCTCCCGTTCCCAACGCGCGAACCCGCAAGGTGGCCTCGGGCGCGACTCCAGTTTTTGCCAAGTGCGCAGCCTCGGCCGCGTCCACTGAGAGGAGCACGGGAACGCCGGCTTCGTCGCCGGGAGCCAAGGGCGCGGACACGGGAGAGGCGTCGAGACGCACCGACGCGAGGACACCAGGAACGACTTCGATCGCGTAGCGTTCCGATGCGGCGGCTTGATTGGCGATCTTGACCTGCAAAAGATCGAGCGCGCGGCCATCGTGCAGGGCGAACCCCTCGCGCGGCACGCGCACAACCATGACATGGAAAGGCGCCCGATTCAGGAACAACCAGACACCAACGCCAGCCACGCCGACGATGGCGAGCACATAGACGACGACGCGGGGGCGCACCCGCGCCAGCATGGCTCGACGAGGACGCTGGCGCGAAACCGGCCCCGAAAGCGACTCTTCAGTATCGTAACGAATGAGTCCACGCGGACGGCCGAGGTTGGCCATGACCCCATCGCACGCATCGAGGCAGCGGGCACAACTCACGCACTCGAGCTGGTTGACGCCATCGCGGATGTCGATGCCGGTGGGGCACACGCGCACGCACAACCCACAATCGATGCAGTCGCCCGCCGCAGAGCGCCCCCGCGGATCTCCTCGCCCCGCGTCGTAGCCCAATTGTTTCGTGGAGGCGTCGACGAGCACCGACTGGAAGCGCGCGTAGGGGCAAAGCCACGAACAGAACTGCTCACGGAGGATGGCGCCATCGACGTACGCCAACGTGGTGAAAACGATGAGAACCACGGTCGCCGCGCCACGCCATCCCTCCAGGAGGGTCGTGGGATCGGCGAAATAGGCCACCACATGGAATGCGAAGGCGAACGCGACGGAGGCGAATATCGAATGCTTTGCGATCTTGCGCGAAACGAAACCCGCGCGTCCGGTCCACGTCGCTCCCCCCCGCTCGCGATCGCGCCGACGGCGGGTCAAGGCGTCGCCCTCAACGAAGCGATCGATGCCGCGAAAGAGGAGATCGACGAACACCGTCTGCGGACACGCGTAGCCGCACCAAATACGCCCCCGCAACGTTGTCGCAAGGAAGAGCGTAAGCCCCAGGAGCACGAACAGGAAAACGAAATGGAAGAACTCCGAGACATGGATCGCACGTCCGAGAAGGAAGAACCTTCCCGACAGCAGGCCAAGCCTCACGAGCGGGTTTCCATCAATGGTTATCCATGGGGCGACGAAGAAAGGAACGAGCAGGGTGCCGGCGGCGAGCCTGCGAAGGCGTTGGTGTGTTCCCTTCACCTCTTGGGGGTAACGCCAGAGGCGTTTGCCCTCGCCGTCGAGGGTCCCAGGCGCCGCCACGGTCATTCCAAATCACCCTCTTCGCCCTGCGGAGGCTTGGGTTGAGCGGGCGACGTCCCTTGGAGGCTCGCCACGAACACGGCCACGTCCTGCACCTTGCGCGCGCCGAGCAAGCTCCCCCACGCGGGCATGCCTTTGGCGGGTACGCCCTCGGAAATGACCTTCACGATGTCAGCGCTGGTTCGGCCGGAGATCCATGCGCGGTCGGTCAGGTTCGGACCGACGACACCTCCGCCATCGGCGCCATGGCAGGACGCGCACGTAGAATCGTACACGGCCTTGCCGCGCGCAACGGCGTCGGAGTCCTCCCTCGCGGCGGCGACAAGCGAGAGGGAGCCGGAGGCTCCGCCCGAGCCTCCGGCAAGAGCTCCGCCGTGTCCCGTCAGGGGATCCACCGTTTCGCCCTTGAGAACAGCGAGTTCTTGCTCGAACACACGCGTTTGACTCAGCGAGGGGAAC
>JBIKVI010000215.1:0-7511 GCA_044356935.1 Silvanigrellaceae bacterium
CACCTTGGGAATCATGTCGCCGTCTTTAAGGTTCTCGGCGGACTTCTCGTTGCGCACAACTTCGAGGTACACGTCGCCGAGGATGCCCTTGCTGCGCAGCTCGATGAAAGAGCCCTTGGGGATGGCGACCTTGGAGTCGATTTTGAAGTTGACCCTGGCGCCCTTGGGAAGGATGTCGATGCTCGTGACTTCGCCCACCTGCACGCCACTCGTTCGCACCTGAGTGCGTGCGCCGACACCGCCCACGTTGTCGAGGACCGTGTGGAACGTCTGCGCCCGGCTCGTGAAGGGGTTGCCCTCGAGCGTCACCACGAGCGTGCCGAGGATGGCGAGGCCGGCCACGGCGAAGAGTCCTACCTTCAGTTCTGTCGTAACGCTGCGCGTCAGCATAGTCACCTTCGCCCCAGTAACATTGCTCTTGGGGGTGCTGGAGTTCATCGTAACAGACGTGTCGGCTAGGGCGCCGTTGGTCCCATGGGCATTTCTTACCGTTTCCGCCAAGCTCCCACGAAGAAACAGGCATCCCGGGAGGTTGTCAAGTTCGCGGGAACGCGAAGAGGCCCGGACGGCCGGTATGGCAAGGCGGCCGCTAGGTGGGGTGCGGGGGCCCCTGTTTTGACAGTCTTGCCGCCTTGCCTTCCTGCAGAGGCCGTACACTCGAACGAGTGAACGCAATGGTTCATTCCTTGACCTCGGGAGGATAAAAGCATGCTTCGTGCGTGTTCGAAGTCGACCCTCACCCTTCTCCTCGCGTGCGCGCTCTCTGCCTGCATGCAAAAAAAGGAGTCGAAAACGGACGTGAAGCAATTCACAGCCGAGAGACCCGCGGGATTCAACACCCTAGGTAACTCGACGCACAGGGATACGGTCTTCGCAGTCACGGTTGAGAACAATTCGACGTGTTGGTACGTCAACACCGAAAAGCCTGTTGCAGCGCCGACAAACGTTGCAGAATTGACGACCTTGTCGGGCCGGCTGACTCTGTGGCCACTCACTGACGCTCAATTGTCCGCAGGCTTCCAGGAGTTTAAAAATGACACCACGACACTGGATAAAATAGGGAAGGCTGCGCAGGACAACAGGAACTTCGGGACTTTCATGCAAGCGGTCGGTTTCTTCGTTAACGCCTTTACGCTCGGCAGGATTCATGAGTTTCTCAATTGGGGAACGGAGATTAAACTCGACGCTGCTAAAATTGATGAAGCCCTCGCAAATCTTGATGCTCTCAATCCTGTCAGCGAAGAGGCCATCGCAAAGAGGGCCAGTGGCGGCATCTCGACCACTTCGAAAGAGGCAATGGTACTCTTTTTCATGATTCTTGATAACGCCAAGATCCTGAGTGAAAACGTCGAGATCAATAAGTCCGACAAGGATAAGCCGAAAGAGTGTGAAGCGGACCTTTCTCCGAAAACTAAACGGGCCCCCTGAACTCGTATCGCTCTGCCCTCAGGCGATGGGCGTTGAGAGCGGTCCTTCGAGGGCTCCGGAGAGGAACTGTTTGATGATGGGATCCCCACTCGCGCGGAAATCGTCGGGTGTCCCGTGCATGTGCACCTTGCCCTCATGCAGGAATACGATGGACTCGGCCACGTTGAGGATTGAGCGGACGTCGTGGCTGATGACGATGGAGGAAAGGCCGGGACGCTTCGCTTGCATGTCGACGATGAGCGAGTCGATGAGCTCGCTCACCAGGGAATCCATGCCCGTGGTGGGCTCGTCGTAAAGGAGGAGCTTGGGATCGAGGGACAGGGCCCGGGCGAGTCCCACGCGTTTCTTTTCACCAATGGACAGTTCGGTGGGATACTTGCCCTCGATGCCCGACAAGCCAACGGCGTCGAGCAGCTCCCCGACACGCGCGTTGAGGGCCGACACGCTCATGCGCCCGCGGGGGGAGCTAGGCTCCTGCAGGGCGAACGACACGTTCTCGGACACCGAGAGTGAGTCGAAAAGGGCGCCATCCTGGAAGAGGAGGCCAATCTTGCGGCGCTGCTGATCCCATTGGCCGGGGCTCGCTTCCGTCATGTCGATGCCATCGAAGGTGACACGGCCCTTGTCGGGCCGCAAGATACCCACGATGTGCTTGAGGGTAACTGACTTCCCCTCGCCCGAGCGTCCGATGACGAAGGTAATGCGCCCCTCGGGCACGTGCAGCGACAGGCCGCGCAGCACGCGGTTGGAGCCGAAGGTCTTGTGGACGTCATCGAACTCGACGATGTTTCGCGCGCTCAAGATCTCCCCTCCCTGCCGATTCCCGGTGATTCCCGCCGCGGGCGCTTCACTTAAGTTGGAAGTAGCTGATGAAGAAGTCGACTATGAGGATGGTGAGCAGGGAGGTCACCACGGCCTGGGTAGTCGCCTCCCCCACTCCCTTGGCGCCTCCGCGCGCGTAGAATCCACGGTAACAGGCGACCGACGACAGGATGAACCCGAACACCGTGGCCTTGAACAGCCCCTTGTGGATGTCGGAGACGTATACGAGCTGCTGCATCTGGCTCAGGAACACCTGATTGTCGACCCTGAACATGACCTGCCCGACGACGTAACAACCCAGCACACCGAGGGTAAGGAAGATACCCGAGAGCACCGGCATCATGATGGTGGTGGCGAGGACCCGCGGCACGATGAGGTAGCTCACCGGATCGACTCCCATGGCCTCCATGGCGTCGATTTGCTCGTTGACGCGCATGGTGGCGATCTCCGCTGCCATGGCGGCCCCCGCGCGACCGGTGACGATAAATCCGCACATCACGGGCGCGAGCTCGAGAGCGAGGCTCTTGCCCGTGGCGGCGCCCATGATGCCCTCGGCCTGGAACAGCCCGAATATTTTTCCGAGCTGCAGGCCGAGAACCGCGCCTGTGAAAACCGATGACAGGAGGATGATGTTGAAGCTCTTGTTACCCACGAACTCCAGTTGCCGGAACAAGAGCCGGATGCGGAACGGCGGGTGGACGGTCCAGTAGATCATGTCGCGCACGAGCAGCGTGTAGCGCCCCGTACCGATGACGCTCTTGCGCAGGCCCGTCCCGACGCTCTCGAGGCTTCGCAGGATGAATTCCATTACGTCCCCAACTTTTCGCGCAGCAGGCCGCCGAGGTAGGCGAGATCGTCGAGCCTGACCTCCCCCGCGGCGTCAAGGCGCGAGGCGATGGGCAGGGTTGCCACCGTATTGGCGAGCCCGGCCATGCGCTCGGTCACGTTCCGTTGCGTTGCCGTGAAGCTTGCCATGGAGTTGGCGAAGAATCGAGCGTGTTCACCCATGTGGCTCGCTCGGGCGGTGGCGACGAAAGTGGCGTAGGCGGGATCCGACGCGAGGGCCTCGGGGAAGCTGCGGTTGATGGCTACGTAAACATTCCTCGCCTCGAATCCCTTGAGGGCGTGCGCGAGTTCAAGGCTCACGCGCGCAGCGTCGTCGCGCACCGCCGTGACGAGGTAAAAAGACGTCTCCGGACTCCGCAGCCACGTGCGGGCCCGCTCGAGGCGGGTGAGCATGCGAGCAAAAACCTCGTCGAGGAGGATGAGGAACTCGCCGAAGTTGAGCAGGAAGGTTTGTCCGCCCACCTGCGCGAGGCCGTCGAGGACCTTGCGCGCGCCCGCCTTCACCACTTTTTGCCACAGGCCTTGTTTTTCGTTGTTGTCGAGTACGAAGTCCTTGAGCCACTCGACGAGCTTGGAGTCGAGGAACTCCATGAGGCGTCCTGGTTTGGTGAGGAAGTCGATGGCATGGACTCCCGGGGCAGTGTCGATGACCAAATCGTCGAGCTCAGGCCACTGCTCGAGCCACTCCGCCATCCGCACGGCGGCGAAGGTGTCGGTGCTCGTGGCAATTTTATCGGCAAGCGCCTTGAACAATGCGTTGGAAAAAAGCTTTGACTCGGTGGCCGGCGGTAGTCCCTGCTCGCGTACCCAGCGGCGGAAACTCTCGCCCACGTGGAGGAGCGCGGCGCGCAGTTCGCCTTCGCCATCCGTGAAAAGGGTGCGTCCCATTTCGGGGAGATCGCCTTGTGCGAGGGCGCCCTGGAGTCGCTTTGCGGGGTCGATGGACAAGAGCGCGACCTTGCGACCCGAACGTGCGAGCGACGCGGCGTATCCCGCCGAGAGGGTGGTTTTTCCGACCCCTCCGGCGCCGAGGAAGATATGGAGGCGCGGAAGGCCGCGAGCGTTCATTGTGCGAGCTCCCCGGCGAGGAACGCGGGAACATCGCGTTCGGGTATCTCGGGATGGGTGAGCCCGACATCGGAGAGAGTCACGACGGGGATGCCATGCGCTCCCGCCGCCACGCGCAGCTTGTCTTCGAAGGCGTTTCTTTTGAGAAGATCGCGCAACAAGAGGTCGACGCCCTCTCGCGCGGCGTCGGAGGCGAGGCTCGCGCGGAAGGCAACGTACCAGGCCTCGCGCTCGAGCGCGTCGGCATCGTGCTCGGTATGGCGCGAGATGCTCTTGTTCACCAGGATGCGCAACGGTGGACGACCCAATTCGCGTTCGAGGCGCGGGATCGACTCCAAGGCCTCTTCCACGGGAAGCTCCTCAGGAAGGGTCACCATGACCACGCCTACCTTCTGGGCATCGCGCAGCAGGCGGGTTACGCGTTCGCACTCGTGGGCGAGAGGTCCGGTCATTCCGAAACTCGCGATGGTGGCGGCGATGGTGAAGAGCGACACGCCATGGCCGGTGGCCGGCGTGTCGACGAAAATGCGATCGTAGCTCCAGCCGCGCGCCTCTTTTGCCAGCTCGGTGAGCCAAAGGAGACGCCCGAGATAAAAGAGCTCCTGCACTCCCGGCGCAGCGTGAACGAGTCGCTGCACATGCTTGTTCTCGATGACCACCGAGTGGAGGAGGCGCATGCCGAGGTGATCGACGAAATACTCGCGGATGGCGTCGTCGGCATCGAAATTCATTGTGGACACACCATCCACCAGGTGTGTTTCGGTGTGCCCCACGGGCGCTCGGCCGTAGCGCGGGGAGAGCGCGTCGCCCAAGGCCCATTGCACCACGAGCGTGCGTTCGCCGCGTGCGGCGTGCGACATGGCCAATGCGAGCGCGCAGGTGCTCCGCCCCACGCCTCCCTTGCCGACGACGAAGATCAATTTCTGCCCGAGAAGCCCCTGCGTCATGAGCGGGTTTCGTGGTCGACGTCAACGATGGTCTCTCGACGGGACGACTCCTGCGGCGTCGCCGGCACATGCCCTGAAAGTGACGTGGGAGCCTGGGCGCTCGAAACGCGTGCCTTCTCGGAGGGCGTGGTTTCCGCGTTCACTTGGGCGGGAGGAGCGGCGTTCTCACGGGGACGCGAGGCCTCGGATGCCTCGTCGTTAGAGCTGCTGAGGCCCTTCTTGAAGTTGTGGATGCCTTCGCCGAGCGCCTTGCCGACCTTGGGCAGCCGGGCTCCAAAGAAGAGGAGCGCGATGCCGGCGATGATGAGGAGTTCGGTGAGACCTATGTTCGGCATGCAACTGACCTCCGACGCGGGAAGTTCCCCGTTCCCGGATGGTCCGGGGTCGGTTGACTCTTGTCAAGCCGGCTCGTACGCGCGAGACTTGCCTGCCGACATCCCAGAGTGCTAACAAAATCGAGCACATTCTCAAAGAAAGGGCCAGCCCGACATGGAGCCGCTTCTAGCAGCAGTCTCGCACCGTCCCCCTCTCACGGAGGAGGCCCGGGCGGCCCGCAACCCCACTCCCTTCACGAGAGTAGCTTATGGAGACGTGCAGCGCGCCTTGCGGAAAGCCCTGCGTGGCGAACGTTTGACGTTCGAAGACGGCGTCAACCTCTACCACTCGCCCGATCTCGTGGAACTTGGCGCAGTGGCCGACGAGGTCAATCGCACGAAAAATGGCCGCGACGTGTACTTCAACGTCAACAGGCACATCAACCCCACCAACGTGTGCGCGCTGTCGTGCAAATTTTGCGCTTTTTCGCGCAAACCCGGCGAAGCTGGGGCCTATGCCTACACCGACGAGGAGCTCGCCACTCGAGCCCGCGCGGCCGCGGAGGCGGGCGCCACGGAAATCCACATGGTGGGCGGGCTTCACCCGCGCTGGAACCTGAAGTCGTACCAAAACATCATCCGCGTGGTGAAGGAGAATGCCCCCGACGCCCACGTCAAGGCGTTCACCGCCGTGGAACTCGACTGGCTCGCGCGCCGCGAGCGAAAAACCGTGGCCGAAATCCTCGGGGCGCTCAAGGAGGCAGGGCTCGCGAGCATGCCAGGAGGCGGCGCCGAGATCTTCGCGCCCTACGTGCGCGACCTCATCTGCGACACCAAACTGTCGGCGGAGGGTTGGATAGACATCCATCGCACCGCCCACGGCCTTGGCCTAAGGTCCAATTGCACCATGCTTTACGGGCACATCGAAGATGTCGAGGCGCGCGTCGACCACGTCATGCGCCTGCGCGCCCTGCAAGACGAAACGGGCGGTTTCCAGGTGTTCATCCCGCTGGCCTTCCAGCCCGAGAACAACGACCTCGGCATAACGAAACACACCTACGGCGTCGACGACCTCAAGACCATCGCGGTGTCGCGTCTCATGCTCGACAACTTCCGCAA
The DNA here is from genome assembly GCA_044356935.1 of Silvanigrellaceae bacterium. Lineage (GTDB taxonomy): Bacteria > Bdellovibrionota_B > Oligoflexia > Silvanigrellales > Silvanigrellaceae > JADCJN01. The sequence continues at coordinate 6,545 of JBIKVI010000215.1, forward strand.
CGTGAAGGCCTACTGGATCATGATGGGTAACCACATGGCCCAGTCGGCACTCCATTTCGGGGCCAACGACGTCGACGGAACCGTGGTCGAGGAAAAAATAGCGAACATGGCCGGTAGCCGTAGCGGCATGGCGCAGGCCAAGGCCCGCCTGCTGACGCTCATCCGCGCCGCCGACCGCGTGCCCGTCGAGCGCTCGACCACCTACGAAGCGTTGCGCCGTTACGACGACCCGAGCCTCGACGAGGCCCCCCCTGCTGCGCCCACCGCCGCCATCCCCCCGTCCGCGACTCAGGAGGCCCGCGCGTGAGCACGAACGTTTATTCCCTCAATTGCACCCGCCGGTCGGCACACGCAGCCATGCCCGAGGACTTCTCCGCCCGTCTCGCGGCATCGCCGCGCCAGGGAGCCTCCGGCTGGCAAGAAGCCCCCACCCTGCCCGAAGTCCTCGCCCGCGATGACGCCCGCCTCGCCCTTTCGGCCACGCTCCCGCGCGAAGACCGTGTGCAAGATGAGCTTGTAAAGCGCCGCATCGACGAACTGCCCGAGGGGCTGCTCAAGAGCGCGCATCTCAAGGCGTGGAACCTAGAGCGGCTCAGCGAGGAGGAGGGACTCGCGCTGCTCGTTCAAGGTGAGCTGATGGTGTTGGGAACCCTGGCCACGCGCATGAAGGAGCGGTTCCATCCGCACCGCAAGGCGAGCTTCCTGCTCGATCGTAACATCAACTATACCAACGTGTGCCGCATCGGCTGCGACTTCTGCGCGTTCTACCGCCGCGACAAAGATACCGACGCGTACACGCTCGCGCCCGAGGTCATCCACGCGAAGATCGAGGAGACAATCGCGCTCGGAGGAACCGGAGTCCTCATGCAGGGCGGCGTGAATCCCCACCTCAAGATCGAGTACTACGAAGACCTCTTCCGCGGCATCAAGGAACGTTACGACATCCACCTCCATGCCCTGTCGGTCA